>JANOEA010000359.1:0-19696 GCA_031412975.1 Pseudomonadota bacterium
GGACCTGGCCCTCGACGAGCGCGAGGCGCTCGCGGCGCTCGGCATCAAGGCGCGGACCCCGGTGATCGAGCCGGTGATCGGCAAGGTCATCGCGGGACGCCCGGCCGAGCGTGCGGGCCTGCGCGGCGGCGACCGCATACTGACGATCAACGATCACCCGGTGGCCGATTTTGCGGCCATGTACGCGCGCATCCAGAGCGAAGCCGCGCGCGAGCCCACGCTGACCCTGACGGTCCGCCGCGATGGCAACCTGCTGACCCTGCGCGCCACCGCCGAGGCCAGCACCGACGCCGCAGGCAAGCAGAACTTCCAGCTCGGCATGATGGCGCCGCCAGTGGTCCGCGATACGGTGCTGCGCTACGGCCCGCTGGAGGCCATCCCTGCGGCCATGCGCGAGACCTGGCACCTGACCGCCACCACGATGGTCTTCCTCAAGCACATGGCGCTGGGCAGGGCCTCGCTGGACAACGTGGCGGGTCCGATCGGGATCGCCCAGACGGCGAACTTCTCGGCCTCGCTGGGCGTGGCGTGGTTCCTGTCGTTTCTGGCCCTGATGTCGCTTTCCATCGGGATCCTGAACCTGCTGCCGATCCCTGTCTTGGATGGCGGGCACCTGCTGTATTACCTTATCGAGTTGCTGAAGGGCAGCCCGGTCAGCGAGCGGGTGCTGGTGGCGGGCCAATACGTCGGTCTCGCCCTGCTCGCCGGTCTGATGGGTCTGGCGTTCTTCAACGACATCGTGCGCCTGATTTCCTGACCGGCCGGTTGCAGCCTGCCGCCCTTGACCACAACGCGCACGCCGGCTCCACGAAGAACCGGCGGCGGCGCGGCTCGAACGATCCCCGGGCGCGATTGGCGCCCGCGCGGCGCAGGATGCGCCGCGGAACGGTCCGCTTCGGGCCGCGCGCAGGATCTCTCCGGCCGTGTCCAACAACAAGAATCCATGGCCGCAGCGCCGGACGCGCGGCGGCCAACCTGACGGAGTGAATCGTGAAGCGTATCGCTGCCCTGCTGCTGCTTGCCTGCCTCGCGGCCGATGCCCGCGCCTTCGATCCGTTCGTGGCCGACGACATCCGTGTCGATGGCCTCGCGCGGATCTCCGCCGGCACCGTGTTCACCTACCTGCCGATCGAGAAGGGCGACCGCGTCGACCGCCAGCGCGCCGGTGAAGCGATCCGGGCGCTCTACAAGACGGGCTTCTTCCGCGATGTGCAGCTGTCCCGCCAGGGCCAGATCCTGGTGGTGACCGTGGTCGAGCGCCCGGCGATCTCGAAGATCGCGATCGAGGGCAACAAGGACATCAAGGACGAAGACCTGCTGCGCGGCCTGCGCGAGATCGGCCTGTCGGAGGGCGAGACCTTCGATCGCCTGCAGCTCGACCGCCTGACCCAGGAACTGACCCGGCAGTACAACAATCGCGGCAAGTACAACGTCACCATCACGCCGACCATCAAGGAACTCGACCGCAACCGGGTCGAGATCGTGATCAACATCGTGGAGGGCAAGGCGGCCAAGATCAAGCACATCAACCTGGTCGGCAACGCCAACTTCACCGACGACGACATCCGCGAGGACTTCGAGCAGAACGACAGCAACTGGCTGTCGTGGTACAGCCGCGACGACCAATACTCGCGCGAAAAACTGTCCGGCGACCTCGAAAAACTGCAGTCGTTCTACCAGGACCGCGGCTATGTCGACTTCAGCATCGAATCGACCCAGGTCGCGATCAGCAACGACAAGAAAGAGATCTTCATCACCGCCAACGTGCGCGAAGGCGAGATCTTCACGATCTCGGAGATCAAGATCGCCGGCGACCTGATCCTCGACGAGGCCGAGCTGCGCCGGCTGGTGATCTCGGCACCGGGCGAGACATTCTCGCGGCGCAAGCTCGAGGCGACCGCCGAGGCGATGACCAAGGTGCTGGCCAACATCGGCTACGCGTTCGCGGATGTATCGCCGGTGCCGCAGCTGGACAAGGAGAACAAGACCGTCGCGGTGACCTTCTTCGTCAATCCGGGCAAACGCGTGCAGGTGCGCCGGATCAACTTCCAGGGCAATACCCGCACCCAGGACGAGGTGCTGCGCCGCGAGATGCGCCAGTTCGAGGGCGCCTGGTTCTCGCAGGCGGCGATCGATCGCTCGAAGATCCGCCTGCAGCGGCTGGGTTATTTCAAGACGGTGGAAATCGAGACCCCGCGCGTCACCGGCAGCGACGATTTGATCGACGTCAACGTCAAGGTCGAGGAACAAAGCTCCGGCGCCTTCCAGTTCGGCCTGGGCTACTCGCAGCTGCAGGGCCTGCTGACCTCGGTCTCCATCACCCAGCGCAACTTCCTCGGCACCGGCAACAGCGTCGGCGTCACCGCGCAGAACAACGTCATCGCGAAGACCTTCGAGCTGTCGTACTTCGACCCCTATCTGACCGACAACGGCGTGAGCATCGGCTACAACATCGGCTATCGCGAGCTCGACCAGGGCGAAGCGAACATCGCCAGCTACACCTCGGACATCGCCAACGGCGAAGTGATCTTCGGCGTGCCGCTGACCGAGACCGATACGGTGCAGCTGTCGCTCGGCATCGATCGCAACCGCCTGACCACCTTCGATGGCCTGACCCCGACCACATTGATCGACTTCCTGGTCGATGAACTGGGCGATCGCGAGCGCTTCCCGTGCCTCGACCTGCCCGACGAGAGCGGCGTGCTGCCGGAGGATTGCCAGAACCCCGGCGGCAATCGCCGCTGGACCATCAACACCTGGACGATGAAGGCGTTCTGGGCGCGCGACTCGCGCAACAAGTTCTTCGCGCCGACCCGCGGCACGTTCCAGCGCTTCGGCGCCGAAGTCGCGATGCCCGGTTCGGATCTGGAGTTCTACAAGATCACCTACCAGGCGGCGCGCTACTTTCCGGTCAACAGCTGGATGACCCTGCTCGCGCGCGGCGAGGTCAACTACGGCGACGGCTACGGCGACACCACGGGTCTGCCGTTCTACGAGAACTTCTACGCCGGCGGCACCCGCGACGTGCGCGGCTTCGAAGACAATACCCTGGGCCCCTGCGACGACACGCTGGTGGCGTTCGGCGGCGAATGCCAGCCGATCGGCGGCGCGTTCAAGACCACCAGCAGCCTGGAAGTGATCTTCCCGACCCCGTTCGCCAAGCGCAACGAGGATTCGACGCAGATTTCGGCGTTCGTCGATGTCGGCAACGTGTTCGAGGATTACGACGCCTGGGATGCCGGCGAGTTGCGCGCCTCGGTGGGACTGTCGTTCAAATGGCAGGCGCCGGTGGGCCCGATCGTGGTCAACATCGCATACCCGTTGCGCGACAAAGACGGCGACCGCACCGAGACCCTGCAGTTCTCGTTCGGCAACACGTTCTGAGCCTCGCGCGGACCGGCGCGACGTTCGATGCACAGGCAAAAACCGGCAGCCCGGCCCCGCACCGCCAGTGCGAGCCGGTTGCGTGCCGCGGGTTTGCTGCTGGCCTGCACCCTCGCGGGCCTTGCATCGCCGGTCGCACCTGCCGATGCGCAGAGCGGACGCATCGGTTATGTCGACATGAAGCGCCTGCTCGACAATGCGCCACAGGTGGTAGCCGGCCGCGATGCGCTGCAGCGCGAGTTCGCCCAGCGCGATGCCGAACTCAAGGCGCAAGAGCAACGGCTCGCGGAATTGGAAGACCGCCAGCGACGCGAGGCAGCGCTGCTGCCCAAGGCCGACGCCGACGCGCGCCAGGCCGAGATCAACACCCTGCGTCGCAGCATCGAGCGCCTGCGCACCCGGCTGCGCGAGGAACTCGGCGCGCGCGCCGACGAGGAGACGCGCCAGCGCTGGGGCGAGATCCAGGACGTGGTCGTCGAGTTCGCCCGCGAAGGCGGCTACGATCTGGTCGTGCAGTCGCCGGTGATCTACGCCAGTGCGGCAGTCGACATCACCGATGAAGTCCTCGAACGCCTGCGCAGCAAGGCCACTGCAGCCCGAGCACCGCAATGAATGCAAAGCCTGAGCTGACCGTCGGCGCGATCGCGGCACGCTTCGATCTGGCGCTGCGTGGCGATCCGGCTCTGCCGATCGATGGCGTCGGCACGCTGGCCGGTGCCGGCCCTCGCCAGATCGCCTTTCTCGCCAATCCTGTCTATCGGGCGCAGCTTGGCGGATGTCGAGCAGCGGCCGTGGTGCTGCTCGAGTCGGATGCGCTGCTGGCGCCCGGTGGCGTACTGATCAGTCGTAATCCATACGCCGACTTTGCGCGCATCGCCGCGCTGTTCGAGCAGCGTCCGCGGATGGCCGCAGGCGTGCACGCCTCTGCAGTCATCGCGCCGGGTGCCCAGGTCGATCCGACAGCGAGCATCGGGCCGCACTGCGTGGTCGACGCGAGCGCCCGGATCGGGCCCGGCGTACAGCTGGGACCGGCCTGCATCGTCGGATCGGACTGCGTGGTGGGCGCCGATTCGCGGCTGGTGGCGCGGGTCACCCTGGTCGATCGCGTGCAGCTCGGGCAGCGCGTGCTGGTCCACCCCGGCGCGGTGATCGGCGCCGACGGCTTCGGTCTGGCGCGCACCGCCGACGGCTGGACCAAGGTGCCGCAGCTCGGCGGCGTACGGATCGGCGACGACTGCGAGATCGGAGCGAACACCACCATCGACCGTGGTGCGATCGACGACACCGTGCTCGAAAACGACGTGCGACTCGACAACCAGATCCAGATCGGGCACAACGTGCGGATCGGTGCGCACACCGCCATGGCGGGTTGCTCGGCGGTCGCCGGCAGCACCCGAATCGGCAGCTGGTGCCTGATAGGGGGCGGCGTCGGCATCGTCGGCCACCTGGAGATCTGCGACCGCGTCACGATTACCGCGATGAGCCTGGTCACCCACACCATTCGCGAGCCGGGGGAGTATTCCTCGGGCACGCCGCTGCAGGCCAATCGCCTGTGGCGCAAGAACGCCGCACGGTTCCGCCAGCTCGACGCGCTGGCCCGCCGGATCGGCAGCAAACGGCAGGAGAATGAAGGTGAATGAGCAGAACAAGACTGCCGCGACGGTGCAACTGCCGGTCGAGGTGAACAAGATCCTCGGCATGCTGCCGCACCGCTACCCGTTCCTGCTGGTCGATCGGGTGATCGCTTTCGAGCCGCACAAGCGTCTCACCGCGATCAAGAACGTGACCATCAACGAGCCGTTCTTCCAGGGCCATTTCCCGGGCCACCCGGTGATGCCGGGCGTGTTGATCATCGAGGCGCTGGCGCAGGCTTCGGGGGTGCTGACCCAGCTCTCCGACGGCGGGCCGTCGGTCGAAAAGCCGGTCTACTACCTGGTCAAGGTCGACAAGGCGCGCTTTTCGCAGATCGTGGTGCCCGGCGACCAGCTGGAACTGCATGTCGAACAGAAGCGCATGCTGCGGCGCATGGGTCTGTACGAGTGCCGCGCCATGGTAGACGGCAAGGAAGTCGCCAGCGCGGAGATCCTGTGCGCCGAGCGGAGTCGCTGAGGTGAGCGCCGGCATCCATCCCAGCGCGCTGGTCGATCCCGGCGCAAGGATCGAAGTGGGCGTGGACATCGGCCCGTTCAGCGTGATCGGCGCGCAGGTGGAAATCGGTGCGGGAAGCGTGATCGGGCCGCACGTGGTGATCGACGGCCCGACCCGGATCGGCCGCGACAATCGCATCTTCCAGTTCGCCTCCGTCGGCGCGGCCCCACAGGACAAGAAGTACGCCGGAGAGCCGACCGTGCTGGAGATCGGCGACGGCAACACCATCCGCGAGTTCGTCTCGATCCATCGGGGCACCGTGCAGGACGGCGGCGCGACGCGCATCGGCGATCACAACTGGATCATGGCGTACGTGCATATCGCCCACGATTGCCGCGTCGGCAACCACACCATCCTTGCCAACGCCGCATCGCTGGCCGGCCACGTGCGGATCGACGACTACGTGATCCTCGGCGGGTTTTCGCTGATCCACCAGTACTGCCAGGTCGGTGCGCACGCGTTCACCTCGATGGGCTCGATCATCAACCGCGACGTGCCGCCCTTCGTCACCGTGGCGGGCAACTTCGCCGAACCCAAGGGCATCAACTCCGAGGGCCTGCGGCGCCGCGGTTTCGACGCCACCCGGATCACCGCGATCAAGCGCGCCTACAAGACCCTGTACAAGTCGAGCCTGCCGCTGGCCGATGCGCGCGCCCGACTCGCGGAGGCCGCCGCCGAGGCGCCCGACGTGCGCCTGCTGCTGGACTTCATCGACCGCAGCGAACGCTCGCTGATCCGCTGAGTGCCGAGCGAAGCACCAGTGGCGCCGCTGCGTATCGCGATGGTCGCCGGCGAAGCCTCGGGCGACCTGCTCGGCGCGGGCCTGATCGAGGCCTTGCGCGAACGCTATCCGGATGCGCAGTTCGCCGGCGTCGGCGGTCCCGGCATGCGCGGGGCCGGTCTCGATGGGTGGTGGGATTGCAGCGCGCTGGCGGTGATGGGACTGGTCGAGGTATTGCGCCACCTGCCGCGCCTGCTGGCGCTGCGCCGGGCACTGCTCGCGCGCACCCTCGCATGGCGACCGGATGTGTTCATCGGCATCGATGCACCGGACTTCAACCTCGGCCTCGAGCGGCGCCTGAAGCAGCGCGGAGTGCGCACCGTGCACTACGTCAGTCCGTCGGTGTGGGCGTGGCGCGAGGCGCGGGCGGCGAAGATCGGGCGCAGTGCGGATCGCGTGCTGTGCCTGTTTCCGATGGAGCCGGCGATCTATGCCCGCCACGGCGTCGATGCGCGCTTCGTCGGCCACCCGCTGGCCGACAGCTTCGCGCTGCAGCCCGATCGGCATGCGGCAAGACGCAGGCTGGAGCTGCCACACGAGGTGCCGGTGCTCGCGCTCCTGCCCGGTTCGCGGCTGGGTGAGATCGCGCGACTGGGCCCGGTCTTCCTCGATGCTGCACGTCGAGTTGCCGCCCAACTTCCTGGCTTGCTGGTGCTCGCCCCGATGGCCAACCCGTCCTGCCGGACGGCCATACTCGCGCTCGACCCCACGCTCGACGATTCCGACTCGCCGATACGCCTCATCGACGGCCAAGCCCACCAGTCCATGATCGCTGCCGACGTGGTGCTGCTGGCCTCCGGCACCGCCGCGCTCGAAGGCATGCTGGCCAAGCGACCGATGGTGGTCGGCTACCGGATCGCGGCACTCACCTACTGGATCGTGCGCACTTTCGGCCTGATGCGCATCGACCGCTATGCGCTGCCCAACGTACTGGCCGGCGAGGTCCTCGCGCCGGAACTGATGCAGGACGAGTGCACTGCGGAGGCGCTGGCCGCCGCCGTGTTGCGCTGGTTCCGCGATCCGGCAGCGGTCGCCGCGCTGCAGCCGCGGTACCTCGCGATCCACCAGCAGTTGCGCCGGGATGCCAGTCGCAGCGCTGCCGGCGCGATCGCTGAACTGTTGTCGACTACTGCGCCTCCGCGGCAAGCCGATGCATGAGTGATCCACGACTCATGCACGGCGAACGCTTGATCGCCGGCGTCGACGAGGCAGGCCGCGGCCCGCTCGCCGGGCCAGTGGTCGCCGCGGCGGTGATCCTCGATCCTGCGCGTCCGATCATCGGCCTCGCAGACTCCAAGGTGCTGACCGCGGCACGCCGCGAGGAACTGTTCGAACGGATCATCGAATGTGCGCTGGCGCATGCGGTGGTAATGGTCGAGGTGATGGAGATCGACCGCATCAACATCCTGCAGGCGACGCTGTGCGGCATGCGCCGGGCGCTGCTCGGACTCGATCCCGCACCCGCCCATGCGTTGATCGACGGCACCCAGGTCCCGCGCGACCTGCCGTGCGAGGCCACCGCCATCATCGACGGCGACGCGCTCGAGGCGGCGATCGGCGCTGCTTCGATCCTGGCCAAGGTGACGCGCGATCGCCACATGCTTCGACTGCACGCCCGCTACCCTGGCTATGGCTTCGATGCGCACAAGGGCTACGGCACGCCCGAGCACCTGCTTGCACTCGAACGTCTCGGCCCCTGCGCCGAACACCGGCGAAGCTTCGCGCCGGTGCGGCGACTGATTGCGCCGGGCTTGTTCGGTTTCTGAATCGAGTCCACCTGCGCTGACTGGAGTTCAGTGCGAAGCGTGGTCGATCAACCGGCAGCCTCGAATGCCTTGCGCAACCATGCCGTCAGCTCCACATCGGCATCTGCAACACTGCCGATCCGGACCTTGTAGTTGCACATACCGCCGGCGGGAACCTCCACCAGGCGCGCACCGCCGCTGAGCCCCTTGGCGTTGATGCCGACCTCCACCTGGGTCTTGGTCGCCGGCCCGATCATCGCGAACTGCTTCTTGCGGCGCAGGCTGATGTAGGTCTTTTTCGGCGCAAGCTCGAAATCGCCGAAGCCCGCGATCGCCGCCATCAGCGCGTCGTGTATCGGCCGCAGCGCAGCCTTGGGGCCGTCGTAGATCGCATCCAGCGGATTGACACCGGCGGCCGGCGCAACGGCGACCAGCGGTCCGACCATTTGCACCAGCGTATTGGCGTCGCCGTGACCCAGTCCCAGTTCGCGCTTGAGCCAGTCGCGCAATTCGCCATGCTTGCGCAGCCCCGTTGCAGTGAGCATCTCACCGAGCTGTTCGCGGGTTTTTCCGCTGCGCTTTTCGATGTTGGCGAGCTGGGTTTGCAACGCCTGGTTGGGATCGGGCACGGGATTCTCCGCTCTGGCAGTGCAGGGATCGCAGGGCGAATATACGCCTGCCGCAGGCGCACGCCAGCGCCAAAAGTCCTGCCCCATCCCGAGCCGCCCTTGGCGCAGTGCAGCAAGCGGCAACTGCGCAACGACACGCTCAATCCGCTCGCTCGGCGTCCTCGCGGCCCTGCTGCCGGATCGCCGCTTCCTGGCGCGCATCGTCGATCGAAAGCATCACCGCACCGACATCGGCCTGGCGTTCGTCGAACACGAAGCGACCGCTCAAGGGCGAATCGGGGCGCAGTTCGCCCTGTTCGAACAGCGCCCACATCTCTTCGCCGTAGTGGGTCTGCGAAAGCTCCGGTGCGAAGCGCGCGAGGCTGTCGCGCAGGTTGTGCACATCGCGCAGCAGCATTGCGCGTGCCGCGTTGTTGCCCGCGGCACTCACGACCTGCGGCAGATCGATAATCACCGGACCTGCCGGCGATACCAACACGTTGTATTCGGACAGATCGCCGTGGATCAGCCCCAGGCACAGCATGCGCACCACGTCGCGCATCAGTTCATCGTGGTAGGCCAGCGCAGTCTCGGCCGACAGTTCGACCTCGCCGAGGCGCGGCGCGCTGTCGCCGAATTCGTCGGTAACCAGCGCCATCAGCAGCACGCCATGGAAGTAGCCGTACGGCTGCGGCACCCGCACCCCCGCTGCCGCGAGCCGATAGAGCGCTTCGACCTCGGTGTTCTTCCACTCGTTTTCCTGCTCGCGCCGGCCGAACCGGGTCGCCTTGCCGATCGCGCGCGCCTCGCGGCTGCCGCGCACCTTGCGTCCCTCCTGGTACTGCACGCGCGCCTGGAAACTGCGCTGCGCCATGTCCTTGTAGACCTTGGCGCAGCGACTCTCGCTACCGCAGCGCACCACGTACACCGCCGCCTCCTTGCCGCTCTTGAGCGGGCGCAGCACCTCGTCGATGATCCCGTCATCGATCAGGTCCTGCAGTCCCTTGGGGGTTTTCATCGGTCGCGCCCGGGCCGCGGTATGGATCTGCATTATCGCGCATCCGGGCGCCGGCCGAGCGACCATGCGCCGCGCGCGTCGGCTGTCCCGGCGGTGTGGCGCTGCAGCTAGTCGCCTTCGCCTCCCGCCGCGAACAACAGCATCGCGTCGCCATACGAGAAGAACCGATAGCCCTGCGCGACTGCGTGCCGGTACGCATCCAGCACGAAGCCCCGCCCTGCGAACGCCGACACCAGCATCAGCAGGGTCGATTCCGGCAGATGGAAGTTGGTCAGCAGTGCGTCGACGCTGTTGAATCGATGACCGGGCACGATGAAGATCCGGGTATCGCCCGCGAAGGGTTGCAGCGAACCGCCCTGCGACGCGGTCTCCAGCGCGCGCACCACGGTGGTGCCGACCGCGACCACGCGGCATCCGCGCGCACGCGCAGCGCCGATCTGCTCGACCAGCGCGGCGCCGACCTCGAGCTGCTCGCTGTGCATCACGTGATCGCCGATGTCTTCGCAACGCAGCGGCTGGAACGTGCCGGCACCGACGTGCAGCGTGAGGTAGCCCAGGTCCACGCCCATTGCGCGCAGGCGATCGAGCATCGGCGGATCGAAATGCAGTCCGGCGGTGGGTGCTGCGACCGCACCGGGTCGGCTCGCATACACCGTTTGGTAGCGCTCCCTGTCGGCGAGCTCGTCGCTACGCCGGATGTACGGCGGCAACGGCATATGGCCGACCCGCGCGAGGATCGCGTCGAGCGTATCGTTCGATTCGAAACGCAGCGCCTCGAAGTCGCCCTCGCGGCCGAGCACGCGCACCACGGTGCCATCGGCCAGCGCGATGCTGCGACCGGCGCGCAGCGCCTTCGAGGCACGCACCTGGGCCAGCACCGTATGCGATCCGGTGACCCGTTCGAGCAGGATCTCGACCTCGCCGCCGGAATCCTTGCGGCCGAAGATCCGTGCCGGGATCACGCGGGTGTCGTTGAACACCAGCAGGTCACCGGCGCGCAACAGGTCCGGCAGGTCGCGAAAGCCGGCGTCGCGCAGCGACCGATCGCGCGGGTCGGCGACCAGCAGGCGGCTGTCGGAACGCTCGGCCAGTGGCTGCTGCGCGATCAGCGCCGCAGGCAGGTCGAAATGGAACTCGGATCGCTTCATGGATGGCGGCAACGACGCTGTGGCTGACCGCCGATTGCAGCATGAATCGCTGCGCGCCGCGACGTGCTGGGCGCCCTGCAGGGAACCTGTGTGGTGGCATCCGGGACCTTTTCTGCAATCAGCCCTTCTGGCGCGCGAGCCGACAGGTTTCAGTGCGATTGCCGACCCCCGGCTGGCCGATCGCCTCCGACAGGAAATTTCGCTCCATGCGCTGGTCAGGCCAAGCTGGCCCGCAATATCCCGCCAGCGATGTTCGGCATGCCAGGCACCTGACGAACCTCACCCCCTGCCGGGGGTACCGGAGGCGGCCGGCCGCATGATATTCTGGATTTTCCTAAGCGTATGATTTTCCAACGTTCTCGACTCTTCGGGGCCGTTGGAAGGAGGCCATCATGTCGGTACTGCAAAAGCTCGATTCCCTTCGCAAGAACGCAGGCCAGAGGATCACCCACGGCTTGCCCGATGCGGTCATCGTGCGCTTTGCCGCCACCCATCCGGCGTTGAACCAGGCGATCGACGAAGCGTTGCTCGCAGCCGAACAACTGCGCCGCGATCTGCCCGAACTCGCGGCGATGGACGAAGCCGAGCAGATCCACGCGGTGCAGGCCGATTTCATCAACTTCTACCAGGAAGACGCGATCAATCCGTTCGTGCCGCTGGCCGCGCGCGGCCCGTGGGTGATCACCAGCAAGGGTGCGGTGGTCCACGATTCCGGTGGCTACGGCATGCTCGGTTTCGGTCACGCGCCGCAGATCGTGCTCGACGCGCTCGCGCGTCCGCAGGTGATGGCCAACGTGATGACGCCCAGTGCCTCGCAACTGCGCCTCGCGCAAGCGCTGCGCCGCGAGATCGGCCATCGCCGCGGCGGTTGCCCCTACAGCCGCTTCATGTGCCTGAACTCGGGTTCGGAGTCGGTCTCGCTCGCTGGCCGCCTGGCCGATGTGAACACCAAGCTGATGACCGATCCGGGCGCGCCGCACGCGGGCTGGCGGGTCAAGCGGATCGCGGTCAAGGGCGCATTCCACGGGCGCACCGAACTGCCGGCGCTGTACAGCGATTCCTCGCGCAAGGCCTACGCCCAGCATCTGGCCAGCCACAAGCACCACGAAGCGCAGCTGCTCACGATACCGCCGTACGACATCGCCGCGCTGCGCGAGGCGTTTGCGCAGGCCGAACGCGAGCATTGGCACATCGAGGCGATGTTCCTCGAGCCGGTGATGGGCGAAGGCGATCCGGGTCGCGCGGTGCCGGCCGATTTCTACGCGGCGGCGCGCGAGCTGACCCGCGCCCACGGCACCCTGCTGCTGGTCGACTCGATCCAGGCCGGCCTGCGCGCGCATGGTTGCCTGTCGGTGGTCGACTACCCGGGCTTCGAACACCTCGACGCGCCGGACATGGAAACCTATTCGAAGGCGATCGCTGCCGGGCAGTATCCATTGTCGGTGCTCGCGGTCAACGCGCGCGCCGCGGCGCTGTATCGCAAGGGCATCTATGGCAACACGATGACCAGCAACCCGCGCGCGATGGATGTGGCGAGCACGGTGCTGGGCCACATCACGCCGGAGCTGCGCCGCAACGTGGTCGAGCGTGGCCGCGAATTCGTCGCCAAGCTCGAGCAATTGGGCAAGGAGCTGCCGGGACTGGTGGTGCGCGTGCAGGGCACCGGCCTGCTGGTGTCGTGCGAACTGGCCCCGCAGTTCAAGTGTTTCGGCGCAGGTTCGACCGAGGAGTACATGCGCCACCAGGGCTTCGGCGTGATCCACGGCGGTACCAATTCGCTGCGCTTCACCCCGCCGTTCAGCATCACCAGCGAGGAGATCGACCTGCTGGTCGATGGCGTGCGCCTGGCCCTGCTGCACGGGCCGCGTGTGGCGCAGGACAGCAGCGCGCCGACCCAGGCTGCCGCCTGAGTCGATCACCGCTCGCACGGCGGCGCCAGTGGCCATGACCCTGCGCCGCCGGATGGCCGAGTTCGGCTTCGAGTCGAACGAGGACTACGAATTCCAGGTGCGCGCACTGTTCGCCGCGCGCCTGGATCACCTTCGCTGCCTCGCGGTATGCGGCGAGTCGGGGCGCCGCAAGACCGCTTTCGCCAACGCGCTGGCGCAGGCGCTGGAATATCCGCACAGCGTCTATCACGACTTCAGCCTGCCCGACGCGCCGGCGCCGCAGGTGATCGTGGTCA
Organism: Pseudomonadota bacterium; assembly: GCA_031412975.1. Taxonomy (GTDB): domain Bacteria; phylum Pseudomonadota; class Gammaproteobacteria; order Xanthomonadales; family Ahniellaceae; genus UBA4656. The sequence goes on from JANOEA010000359.1 coordinate 13,018, forward strand.
GCGCCGAAGAGCAGGAACACCCCCAGCCCAGCGAGGCCGCGCTGACCCGCTTCGAACGCGCGATGGTCGAGGCCTGCGCGTTCAGCGAGGCTGCACGCACGGTGCTGATCCTCGACCAGCTGCAGGTGGCACACTTCCGCGACCAGATGCGCCTGAACGCCTTCGTGCGGACGCGGGAATGGGCGACCGGCGATGCGGGCGTGCGGGCCAATCCGCGCCACCTGCTGCTGCTGCTGATCTCCGAGCAGCCGCTGTACCACTCGCTGGCGCGCGTGAGCTATCGGGTCTGGACCGATGCGCGCGGCTCACCGTTCACGCTGCGCCCGCAGGATGTAGGACTCGGCACCGACGCCTCCGCGCTGTTCGATGCGCTCGCGGCGCTGTTCGAGAAGATCGGTGGTGCACCGACGCCGTCGGAGTTCAGCCGCATCCTCGATGACCTGGCCCGGCACGTGCGCACCGAGGACCAGTTGCGACAGACCCTGTTCGGGTGGACCGAGCATGTCGACCGCGATGCGCTCGCCTCGCCGGCGATCGCACCGCTGCTGGGCACGGTGATCGACGCGCTGAGCGAATGGCTCGGCGCGGAAGAAGTGGTGGTGTCGGGAGATTCGCTGGCGCAGCAGGATCATTCCGCGTAGCGCTGACGCCTGCCGCGCAGGCAAACGCTACAGGCCGCGATAGAGGTCGGTCGCTTCCAGCAGCGCATGGGTGATGCCCGCTTCGAACGCGGAGTGGCCGGCCTCCGGCACGATCTGCAACACCGATTGCGGCCACGCCTGGTGCAGGTCCCAGGCGCTGCGTGCAGGACACACCACGTCGTAGCGACCCTGCACGATGGTCCCGGGGATGCCGTGCAGCCGATGCGCGTCGCGCAGCAACTGGTCATCGCATTCGAAGAAACCACCGTGCACGAAGTAGTGGCATTCGATGCGCGCGAACGCGAGCGCGCGCTCGTCGCTGCCGAACGCGGCCACGAAGTCGGCGTTCTCGCTGAGGAAACTGGTGCGCGCTTCCCACACCGACCACGCACGCGCCGCTTCGATGCGCACAGTGGCATCGGCAGCGGTCAAGCGCCGGTGGTAGGCGCTCATCAGATCGCCGCGTTCGGCGACCGGAATCGGGCGCAGGAAGTCCTCCCAGATATCGGGGAACATTCGGCTGCAGCCGTCCTGGTAGAACCACTCGAGTTCCCACCGACGCAGCATGAAAATGCCGCGCAGGACCAGCGCCCTGACCTGCTCCGGATGCTTCTGCGCGTAGGCCAGCGCAAGCGTCGAACCCCAGCTGCCGCCGAACACCAGCCAGCGGTCGATGCGCAGGTGCGCGCGCAACCGTTGCATGTCCTCGACCAGGTCCCAGGTGGTGTTCTCCGCGAGTTCCGCATGCGGTGTCGACAGCCCGGAGCCGCGCTGGTCGAACAGCACGATGCGATAGTGACCGGGGTCGAAGAAGCGCCGCATGCGCGGGCCGCTGCCGCTGCCGGGGCCACCGTGCAGGAACACCACCGGCTGGCCGCGCGGATTGCCGCTGACTTCATACCAGATCCGGTGGAGCGCACTGACCTGCAGGAAGCCGGAGTCGTGTGGATTGATGTCGGGATACAGCGTGCGCAGCTTGCTCATGGCGAAAGTCTACGCTGTCGCGACGGCGTGTTCTGCTGCTGGCGCATCCGATGCTTGCTGCGGCCTGGGTCGTCTGCGGGTGGGAGCCTGAGGGGGTGCGAACTGGCGTTGGCCGCTGTCCACGGCGCAGGTTCCGCGAAAAATCGCGGATTGAGAGGGCGACGGGAAAAGCTGCCGCGGAACACGGAACGTGCAGCGGTGATGCTCGCTGCGCGCAAGGAGGTGTGGAACAGGCGTTAGGCGCGGTTTATAGGCCAAGCGCTGCGGAAATCGCGGGGTGGGGGGCGGTGGCCGGCGGCTGCCCCGCAGGGCGGCGGGTGCGGCGCTGATGCGCGCTGCGCGCGCGGCGGGTGGAGGCTTGGGCTCCGGCCGCTGGTGCTTTGCGTTGGTTTTCTATTCTTCGCGAATTGGTCGGGGCGGAGAGATTCGAACTCTCGACCCCTACAACCCCATTGTAGTGCGCTACCAGGCTGCGCTACGCCCCGACGAACGCGAAGAGCCGATAGTGTAGCCGAACTATCGCCGCTTCAGCGACGCAGGATCAGCAGTACTTCCTCGAGCTCGAGGCGCACCTGCTTGACGATCTGTCCGGAGATGCTGGCCTCCATCCGACCCTGCTCGCCCTCGAGGCGCTGTCGCGCGCCGCCGATGGTGAAACCCTGGTCGTAGAGCAGGCTGCGGATCTGGCGGATCATCAGCACATCGTGGCGCTGGTAGTAGCGGCGGTTACCGCGGCGCTTGACCGGCTTGAGGTTCGGAAACTCCTGCTCCCAGTAGCGCAGCACATGCGGCTTGACCGCGCACAGCTCGCTGACTTCGCCAATCGTGAAGTAGCGTTTGGCCGGGATGACCGGCAGCTCGCTGTTACCGCCTTGATCGAGCATTCGCGTTTACCAGGCCCAGGACCGTGGAGGAGAGGAGATCGCGCGACTCAAGCCGGGGTGCCGGCGACGGAGCGATCCGCCTGCGGCCCCGCAAAAGCCTCGACCCGGATCTTGAGCTTCTGCCCAGGGCGAAACGTCACCACGCGGCGGGCCGAGATCGGGATTTCCTTGCCGGTCTTGGGGTTGCGCCCCGGGCGCTGGTTTTTCTGGCGCAGGTCGAAGTTACCGAATCCTGACAGCTTGACCTGACCGCCCAACTCGAGCGACTCGCGGACCACCTCGAAGAACGCATCGACGAATTCCTTCGCCTCGCGTTTGTTCAGCCCCACGTGGTCGAACAGTCGTTCGGCCATCTCCGCCTTGGTCAGCGCCATCGTCGCCCCCTCGCCTGCCATCACCGGACCCGGCAGCCGCCGGGCCCACATGTCTCAACCGCGCAGTTCTGCCCCGCAATCGCGGGCCAACGCAGCCACCACCGCCCCCACGACCCGATCACTGTCATGATCCGTTAGCGTGCGGGAATCATCCTGCAAAATCAAGCCTATAGCGAGACTTCGTGTGTCCGGGCCGAGACCCTGCCCACGATACTCGTCGAACAGCACCAGATCGCGCAGGATCGGACCGGCTGCAGCCCGGATAACGGCCTCGAATTGCGGGTATCGGACCGAATCCGGCACCACCACGGCCAGATCGCGCCGGACGGCGGGGAACCGCGACACCTCGCCGGCCCGGGGCACGATCCGGGCATCGACGCCGGCGAGGTCGAACTCGAACCCAACCACGTCCACCCCCAGATCCAGCCCGGCCAGCAGCCGCGGATGCAATACCCCAAGGTGCCCGATGACGGTCCCGTTACGGCTGACCGCAGCAGCGCGTCCCGGATGCAGCCACGGCGTCGTGGTGGCCGCGAACGACACGTCGCGCGCAGCGCTCAACGCCAACAGCTGCTCGAGATCGCCCTTTACGTCGAAAAAATCGACCGTCCGCTTGTCCGCATCCCAGTGTTCGGGCGTGGCGCGACCAATCGCAAGACCCGCAAGGCGCAGATGCTCCTGCGGCCCGCTCGGTGTCGCCGCGAACACCCGCCCGATCTCGAACAGCCGCACCCGCGTGTGCTGCCGCGCGAGATTGCGGCGGGCCGCTTCGACCAGGCCGGGCAGCAGCGCGGTGCGCATGCTGCCCAGTTCGGCAGACAGCGGATTGGCCAGCGCCACGGCGCCTTCGGCCAGGCCCCAGCGTTGCAGCAGGTCGTGGGCAACGAACGCGAAGTTGATGCACTCGCTGTAGCCGCGTTCGACAAGCGCGCGGCGCAGCGCGGCTTCCTCGACGCGCGTCTCGGTCACGGTTTCGACTTGCAGCACCGCGCTGGGGACATGGGTCGGCACCTGCTCGTAGCCGTGCACGCGCACCACTTCCTCGATCAGGTCCTCCTCGATCGCGATGTCGAAACGCGCGCTCGGCGGGCGCACGCACCAGCCGTCGGCGGTGCCATCGACCTGCATTCCCAGACCGCGCAGGATTTCCGCCACGCGCGCGCCGCCGATCGGCATTCCCAGCACGCGTTGCAGGCGCGCCGCGCGCAGTCGCACGGTCGGGATGGGTGGAATCGCTGCAGCGTGTTCGGCGGCGACCACGGGGCCCGGCCGGCCGCCGACGATCGACAGCAGCAGCGCGCTGAGGCGTTCGATCGCCACCTGCGGCAGCGCAGGATCGACGCCGCGTTCGAAACGATGCGAAGCATCGGTGTGCAGGCCGAGCTTGCGCGCACGGCCGACGATCGCATCCGGCGCAAAAAACGCGCTCTCGAGGAACACGTTGCGCGTCGCATCGGTCACCCTCGATCCATGCCCACCCATCACGCCGGCGACCGCCAGCGCCTGTTGCGCATCGGCGATCACCAGGAAACCGGGATCCAGTTGGACCTCGCGCTCATCGAGCAGCCGCAGGCTCTCGCCGTCGCGCGCACGCCGCACCACGATGCCGCCTTCGATGCGATCGAGATCGAATGCGTGCATCGGCTGGCCGAGTTCGAGCATCACGTAGTTGGTGCAGTCGACGACTGCACTGATCGGACGCACGCCAGCGCGCCGCAGGCGTTGTGCCATCCAGGCCGGGGTGCGGGCCGCAGGATCGATGCCCTCGATCACGCGCCCCAGATAGCGCGGGCAGTCCAACGGCGCGTCGAGCGCGATCGCGCGCACGGCATCGCATCGTGGTGCCACCGGCGCGGTGTCGAGCGCTGCCTGCGCCACGCCAAACAGCGTCGAGACTTCGGCCGCGAGCCCGCGCATGCCGAGGCAGTCCGGGCGGTTCGGCGTCAGTTTGATCTCGATCGATGCATCCGGCAATCCGAGAAAGTGCGCCAGTGCACTGCCGACCGGCGCATCCGCGGGTAGCTCCAGCAGGCCACCGGCATCGCCATCGAGGCCCAACTCGCGGGCCGAACACAGCATGCCGGCCGAATCCACCCCACGCAGCGCAGCGCGCTGGATCTGCATGCCGTTAGGCAACTTCGCGCCGATGGTCGCCAAGGGCGCCTTCAGTCCGACCCGTGCATTCGGCGCCCCGCACACGATCTGCAGCGGCTCGCCCGCACCGATCGCGACCCGGCACACCTGCAGCTTGTCGGCTGCGGGATGGCGCTCGGCGGCGACGATCTCGCCGATGAGCACGCCACCGAGCCCTTCGCCGAGCGCCTCGACGCCTTCGACTTCCAGCCCGGCCATCGTCAGGCGATGGCACAAGGCGGCGCGGTCGACCTCGATCGGCACCAGCGAACGCAACCAGTTTTCGGAAAACTTCATGGGAAACCGCTCTTCATCCGTTGGGGCGCGGACCGCCCCGTCGCCGGACCCATCGACGCTGGGCCCTGTACCCTGGGCCCTGGGCCCTGCCCCTCAAGCAAACTGTCGCAGGAAGCGCAAATCGTTGTCGTAGAACGCACGCAGGTCCGCAACCCCATAGCGCAACATCGCGAAGCGCTCGATGCCCAGGCCGAAGGCGTAGCCGGTGTAGCGCTCGGCATCGATGCCGCAGGCGCGCAGCACGTTCGGATGCACCATGCCGCCACCGAGCACTTCCAACCACGCCTGGCTGCCGTCGGGGCGTTCCCAGCGGATGTCGACCTCGCAGGAGGGCTCGGTGAACGGGAAGTACGAGGGCCGGAACTGCATCTCGAAATCGCGCTCGAAGAATGCGCGCACGAACTGCGCCAGGGTGCCCTTGAGCTCGGCGAAGTTGGCGCTCTCGTCGACCAGCAGGCCTTCCATCTGGTGGAACATCGGCGAGTGGGTCTGGTCGCTGTCGCTGCGGTACACCTTGCCGATGGTCAGCATGCGCAGCGGCGGCTGGCGGTCGCGCATGAAGCGCACCTGCACCGGCGAGGTGTGGGTTCGCAACAGGCGCCCGTCCGGGAAATAGAACGTATCGTGCATCGCACGTGCCGGATGGTTGGGCGGAAAGTTCAGCGCCTCGAAATTGTGGAAGTCGTCCTCGATCTCGGGGCCATCGGCGAACTGGTAGCCCATCCGCGCGAAGATCGACCCGATGCGTTCGATGGTGCGGGTGACCGGATGCGCGGTGCCGTGATCGACCCGACGACCCGGCATGCCGACGTCGATCCGCTCGGAGGCTAGGCGTTGCCCGAGGACCGCCTGCTCGAGCGCCTCGCGGCGCGCGGCGATCGCCTCCTGCAGGCTCGCCTTGGCCAGGTTGATTCCTTCGCCGCGCAGCTTGCGCTCGTCGGGCGCGAGCTTGCCGAGCGCCTTGAGCTGCTCGGTGATCAGTCCGCTCTTGCCGAGCAGCGCCACCCGCAGCGCATCGAGCGCTTCGAGATCGGCAGCCTGCGCGATCCTGGGTTCGTATTCGTCGACGATGGTGTGCATTCGGGGGTCCGGAAACGAACGTGGGGAAAAGGCCCAGCCTTTTCCCCACGGTGTCAGACGCTAGAGTCCGGCGATCGAACTGCCGGACGGCGGCAGCTTACGCAGCGAGGCTGGCCTTGGCCTTCTCCGCGATCTTGCCGAACGCAGCCAGGTCGTGCACGGCGAGATCGGCGAGCACCTTGCGATCCATCGTGATGCCGGCCTTCTTCAGGCCATTGATCAGGCGGCTGTAGGACAGCCCGAACTGGCGCGAAGCGGCGTTGATGCGCACGATCCACAGCGCGCG
>JANOEA010000360.1:0-4507 GCA_031412975.1 Pseudomonadota bacterium
GAGCTTGCGCGCCGTCCCGAAGTCGCCGCGGGCTTCGGCCAGCAGCATCGGGCCCTGCCAGGCCCATGCGAGGCCCATTTCGCTGGCGCGCGAAAGCGCGTGCTCGGCGGCATCGAGGTCGCCGTCATCGACATACTGCAATGCCCGTCGCCACAGGGCGTTCGGATGCAGGGGATCGATCAGCAGGGTGCGGTCCAGCCGCTCCGTGCCCCGCGCGGTGTAGCCCGTGCCCATCAGGTTCTGCGCGACGAAGAAGCCGACGTCCGCACTGCCGGGCTCCAGCGCCTGCGCGCGCTCGAAACTGCCGCGCGCTTCGAGAAAGCGGCGCTCCCGACGCGCGAGCACGCCCAGCGCCAGATGCGGTTCTGCGAGGCCGGGATCGAGCGCAATGGCGCGCTCCGCATTGCGTCGCGCGTCCACCGAGAGCGCGCTTGGCATCCGGGCGTTCGCGAGGTTGGCCTGCAGGATCGCGATGCGCGAAGCCGCGCGCGCAAAGCGCGGATCGATCTCCAGCGCCTGCTCGAGCAGCGCGATCGCCTCGGGATTGCGCTCGGTCTCGCGCCGACTGAAGATGGCCGCGGCTTGCAGGTACAGCGCGTAGGCCCTCGCGTCGCTGGTGCCGGCGTCCACCAGGCGCGACTTCTGGTCGTTGCTGAGCACGACCTGCAGCGCATCCGAGATCGCGCGCGCGATGCGCTCTTGCAGCGCAAACACGTCGACCAGGTCGCCGTCGTAGGTGTCCGACCACAGGTGAAAGCCATTGTCGGCGCGGATCAGCTGGGCGGTGATCCGCACGCGCTCGCCCTGGCGACGCACCGAGCCTTCGAGCACATGGGCGACGCCGAGCTCGCTACCGATCGCCTTCAGGGTCGCGTCGCGACCCTTGTAGTAGAACGAAGCAGTGCGGCCCGCCACCTTGAGGTCGCGCACCTGCGCGAGCGCGTTGAGGATCTCCTCTGCGATGCCGTCGGAGAGGTACTCGCTGTCCCTGGCCGGGCTCATGTCGGCAAAAGCGAGCACCGCGATCGACTTCGGGCTGACCGCTGCGGTTGCGCTGGTGGGTTCGGGGTCGCTCTCGGTGGTTGCATCGACCAGCGGCGCCGATCGGCCCGCCGGCGTGGCGGCCGAACTCGGCGCGCTCGCCATCCGCCCCGGCGCCAGCACGAACTTGTCGAATGCGAAGTAGGCGAGCGCCAGCGCCATCACGACCAGCAGCATGCGATCCATGCGCCGCGCGGTCTGCGCGGCGATGGAGTCGGCTGCGGCGACATCGCCGTCGCGCTTGAGGCCCTCGGATGTGAGTTCGTACACCCACGAGAACACCAGCGCCGCAGCAAAGCCGATCGCCAGCATCCCGACCAGCACCTTCATCACCCAGGCAGGTGCGGCGAATACGGGCAGCAGGGTCGCCGCGACCTGCACCACCAGCCACGCGCCGACCAGGTACAGCCCGGCCATGCGGATGACGTTGCGGCGCTTGAGTTCGGCGAGCAGGTTCATCGTTGCCATCCCTCCGGCACAGTATCGCTCGCGCAGCAATGGATGGCTGGGTCCGGGGGACTGGGCTTCACGGCGCCTCCTCCGCGATGGCCTGCAGGCCATCGTAGACGTCGCGGGCGTTGCCGGTCATGTCGACCAGCCGGGTTCCGAGGTCGGCAATGCGCACGCGCAGGTAGCGCAGGGTATTGGGGTCGGCGCGCAGGGCCTCGGCGGCGGCGTCTATCACGGCAGCGGGCAATCCGGTCGTGCACGGGTAGTCGAGCACTTCCGACATGCCCTCGAACTCGCCGGGCTCGAGATACCGATCGCCGCACTGTGCGCCCAGCGCCTGCTGCACGCGGCGGTCGATGCTCATCCGGAACAGTTCGCGATAGCGCGAGTTCACGCCCTCGCGCACCAGGCTGTCGACGGCGTCGATGGTGTAGGCGCGCACGGCGATGTGCAGCAGGGCCTCGTCGCGGATCAGGCCGATGTTGCCGGTCGAGATCAGCTGGTCGTAGGTCCCGCGGCGGTTCGAGCCCTGCTCGCCCTTGTACTGGGTCGCGCGGTAGGCGTTGACGAGGAATTCCTCGTTGGACAGCGGGGCGCTGCCGTCGAGCGCATCCGCGGCCCTGCGTGCGGCGGCCCGTACTTGGCCGGCGTAGTCGACCAGGAGCCGGTAGCGCCAGTTCACCGCGCGCAGGTCGTCCTTCAGGCGCGCGGTGAACACCGCCGAGTCGAGCGAGCGCTCGCGCTCGGCGTTCCAGTTCGCCACCTGGATGCCGACGAAGACGCCCACGACCACGATCACGAAGTCGATGCCAATCGCGGTCCAGTTCTGGTCGCGCACGTGTTCGATGACGCGGCGTAGCAACATCAGGAACGCTCCTCCATCAGACTGCACCGGCGGCCGCCGGGCAACGCGGTCATTGGGTCGTGCTGGCGCTCAATCGCAGGCAAAGTCGTCCGTTCCGACCGCCCGGCACTGGGCCGGGAAGCCGTGATCCTGCCAGTAACGCAGCCGTCCGCCCTCGATGACGCTGGTCCGGAAGGCGGCCGACTGCCGGTGATGGGCCAAGGTGGGTAGCCAGTTGAACCAGCTCGTCGGCATGAGCCCTTGATCGCCCAGCGCGGTGAGCAGCGTCCCGATTTCGGTCGACTGATGCGCGGCTGCATCGCCAGACTGCAATGGCAGCGCAAGGATTCGGCTGCGCAGGATGCTGTGATCGGATTCGGGCTGTCCCAGCGCTTCGTAGAGTGCTGCGAAGTCGTGCCAGCCGCGCAGCCTCGGCACCGTGCTGCCCACCAGGTAGAACCCCTCGCGCATGTCGAGCGCATGCCACAGCAGCAGGTTGCCGGCGGTGGCCACCATCGCGCCTTCGCTGGCCGCGTCGACCAGCGCCTGGCGTGCTTCGTCACGTCGCCCGAGCACGATCAGTACTCCGACCTCGTTGATGCGACATGGTGCGTAGGCGGGATCCACCTCGCGGCAGAGGCGGAAATCGGCCTCCGCATCGGCGGACCGGCCGAGGTAGGCCAGCCAGCGGCCGCGCCAGTTCAGCAGGTCCACATTCCTGGGATCCGCCGCGAGGGCGGCATCGTAGCCCTGCAGGACCTCGGCGACCGAAAGGTTTCCCTTCCTGCCCTGCTCGTTGTCGCGCGAGTCAAGGTTGGTCAGCACGCCGAGCGCCAGTCCGTGACGCGGCTGCAGCGCCAGCGCCTGCGTGGCGAGCTGCCGCGCCAGCTCGCGCGCGGCCGCGGTGCTGCCTCCCAGCGGTTCGTCATAGTCGGCACTGAGCATCGCCACCGATGCGCGCAGCGCGATGGCATCGACGAAGTTGGGGTCGATCTCGATCGCGCGGCCGAGCAGTTCGGCGATCTGCGGCAGGTTCTCGCGCGCGTTGTAGCGCGGCCGTGCCTGCAGATAGAGCGCGTAGGCATCGAGATTGGCGGTGCGCTGCGGCGACGGTGCGGCGACGCCGACCTGCACGCCAAGGTTCTGGTCGATCGCCGCAACGATCGCGCGCGCGATCTCGTCCTGGATCTCGAACAGGTTCTCGGCGGTCAGCGTGCGGTCGAAGGTTTCCGACCACAGGTGCTTGTCTTTGGTGCTGTCGATCAGCTGCGCGGTGATGCGGATGCGATCCCCCGACCGGCGCACGCTGCCTTCCAGCACATGGCGCACCTTGAGCAGGCCGGCGATGGCCGGAACGCCGATCGCCTCCTGCGCGCGGAACTGGAACGACGAGGTGCGCGATGCGACCGTCAGGCCTTCCACGCCCACCAGCACATTGAGCACTTCCTCGCTGATGCCATCGGCGAACCACCCCGGGTCGCCATCGGGCGACTGGTCGACGAAGGGCAGCACCGCGATCGAGCCGGGATCGATCGCGGGCGCCGGCACGGGCGTCGGCGGCGCGGTGTTGGTATCCACGGCAGTGGGTGCCGGGACTTGCTCGGCGGCGAGCTGTCCACCGGCGACTGCGGGCTCGGCGCGCGGCAACCAGCGATCGACGACGATCACCGCGATCAGCGCGAGCATGCCCGCGAAGAGCAGCCGATCCATCCGCTGTGCAGTCTGCGGCGCGATCGACCGCGTGTGGTCCACCTCGTCATCGCGCTTGAAACCTTCGGGCGTGAGCTCGTAGAGCCACGCGAACACCAGGGTCGGGATCGCGCCGAGGGCGAGCAGGATCACGATGCTGCGCGCAACCCACTCGGGCGCGCCGAACATCGGCAACACGGTGCCGGCGACCTGCGTGACCAGCCACGCGCCGACCAGATACAAGCCGGCCATGCGGATGACATTGCGGCGGCGGAGTTCGGCGAGGAATCTCATCGGAGGCGTGGCACTTTCCATGGTCGGCTGGGGCATGTCGCTTGATCGCTACCAGCCGGACCGGCGCTGGATGTCCTTGAATCGCGGATCGGCGCGAAGGACTTTCCACGCCGGATCCTGGTTGAGCCACAGCAGCCAGTCGCCGAGGCCGCTGCGGTCTGCGATTGCGCGGTCGAGCCAATCCAGCGC
>JANOEA010000361.1:0-3057 GCA_031412975.1 Pseudomonadota bacterium
CCGCGCGCGCAGCGGGCTTGCCGCTGTCGAGCACCCACACGGTCACCCGCCGTGCGTTGAGCACCTGCTCGAGCGCTGCATCCCACGCGAGACGCTGGCGATCGTCGAGCGTGGCGCGGAACGGGTCCAGCGAGGCCTTGACCATCTGCTGCATGCGCGCGCGCCAATCGCCGCCGGCGCCCGCGGCGCCACCCGCTGGTGCGCCGCCGGTTGCGCCGCCGGGTGCACCGCCTGGCGCGCCGCCACGCGCAGCGCCGGCCATCGCAGCCTGGCGCTGTCGCGCGCGTTCGCGCATTTGTTCGAGCACGCCATCGAGAGCGGCCTGCTGCTGCGGATTCAGCGCCAAAATCTGCGCTTCGCGCGCGAGATCGTCGGCCCAACCGCCGCCGCCCGCACCACCGGCGGTGGCCGGCGCTTCGACGCCTTCGGGCTTGAAGTGCAGCGCGGCGTTCGGTACCCGCAGCACGTCGCTGCGGCGCGCGACTTCGATCTCGGCGTTGGCGGTCATGCCCGGCAGCAGCGCGCCGTCGGGATTGGCCACCTCGACCACCACCGGGAAGGTCACCACGTTCTGCAGCATGGTGGCCGCGAGCCGCACCTGATGCACCGAGCCGGAAAAATTGCGATCGGGAAACGCATCGACGGTGAAGCGCACCGGCAGGCCTTCGCGGATCTGGCCGACATCGGATTCGTCGATCGACAGATCGATCTGCATGCGGGTCAGGTCTTCGGCGATGCGGAACAGCACCGGCGTCTGCAGGCTCGCCGCGACCGTCTGGCCCGGCTCGACGCTGCGCAGCAACACGACTCCGTCGACCGGCGAGCGGATCACGCTGTTGTCCAGGTCGAGCTGGGTGTCGGCAAGACCCGCAGCGCGCTGCTGGATTGCGGCCTGTGCGGAGCCCACCCGTGCAGCCGCCTCGTCGCGCATCGCCTGCGCGAGATCCAGATCGCTGGCGGACACCAGCTTGCGCGTGGCCAGCTCGCGTTTGCGGCGCAAGTCGACCTCGGTCTGCTTCAGGCGCGCCTGCGCCTCGACCAGCGAGGCGCGCGCGCTCGACAGATCGGCATCGGCCTGCGCGCGACGGGTTTCGAGATTGGCCGGATCGATTCGCGCGATCACCTGCCCGGCGACCACACGATCGTTGAAGTCGACCTCCACGCTGGAGACCTGGCCCGAGACCTGGGTGCCGACATCGACCGTCGAGAGTGCGCGCAGCGTGCCCGTGGCCGAGATCGACACCTGCACGTCGCCGCGCTCGGCGGGAGCGGTACGGAAATCGCCGACCTTGCCGGAGCTCTCGCCGCAGGCGGAGACGCACAGCGCTGCCAGCAGCGGCAGCGCGAGACGCAAACAGACCGCAAGGGCGGCGCGCGGTGAAGATGGTCGCAACATGGGGAGTTTCGCGAGGGAATCTTCACATTAGACCGCGAACAGTGTGTTGAGTGCATCAAGGCAGGGGCGTTGAGCTGCCGCCGCCGGGCTCTCGTTCAGGATCGAGTGCGCGTGCGCCAGCAGCCATCGGCCTGCACCGAATGGTCGGGATGCCATGTGGGAGCTGGCATGCCAGCGACAGGCACCGCTCACGGCACCGCGATGGTCGGCGTGACCTCAGTCGCACCAGTCGCTGCCATGGCAGCTCCCACAAGGAAAATGGGCTGTCTGCGCCAGCAACCATTGGCCTGCGCTGCCATGGAAGCTCCCACAGGGAGAATGGGCTGTGTGCGCCAGCAACCATCGGCCTGCGCTGCCATGGCAGCTCAGCAGGAACTTCGCCGCACCATGGCGACCTGACGGCTACCTGCGTGCGCCGTCAGTCACCGGCGTAGCTGTACGGCCCACCCCTGGCAAGTGCGGCCTGATACGCGGGGCGCCGATGGATGCGCGACAGCCAGCGCGCGATCATCGGATGGCGCTTTGCGTCGCAGGCCCCGCCCGCGCTGCCGGCTTCCAGCGGAAAGCTCATCTGGATATCGGCCGCGCCGAATGCAGCACCAGAAAACCACTCGAACTGCGCCAGTTGCGATTCGATCCACTCGAAGTGCAGCTTCACCTGCGGTGTGACGAAACTGCCCATCACCTTGTCGGCGATGCCGCGCGCGACCGGTCGCACGAAAAACGGCATCGGTGCATCGCGCACGCGCTTGAACACCAGGCTCAGCAGCAGCGGATTCATCGCCGAGCCTTCGGCGTAGTGCAGCCAGTAGGCAAAGCGGTGCCGCTCGGGCGTGCCCGTCGCCGGCGCCAGCGCGCCGCCGAGGTCGTAGCGCGCGAGCAGCGACTCGATGATCGCGCCGGATTCGGCGAACACATCCTCGCCATCGGTCACCACCGGCGACTTTCCCAGCGGGTGCACCGCGCGCAGTTCGGGCGGTGCGAGCATGGTCTGCGGGTCGCGCGCGTAGCGCTTGACCTCATAGGCGAGGCCCAGCTCCTCGAGCAGCCACAGCACGCGCTGCGAGCGCGAGTTTTCCAGATGGTGGACGGTGATCATCGGTGGACCTCGATCGGGTGCGGGTGGCTCGACCGTATCGATACTACGCGACGCGCTGCTCGAGCGCCGCGAGCGCCGCTGCATGCGGCGGGAAGTTCAGGCAGCAGCGCTGGATGAAATCGGCGATCCGCGCCGGATCGAAGGGCTGCTCGCGGGGCTCCGGTGCGCGCAGCTGCGCTGCATCCGGGTAGATGCCGTAGCCGCCGAACATGCAGTGCCACGACATCGGACCGAAGTACAGCCCGATGCGCTGGCGCTCGATTTCGGCGACCAGATCGCCGCCGTCCACCCAGCAGCGGATCATGCCCTGCAGCGAGTCCGACACGCGCTGGTTGGCTGCCGCATCGCGCCAATACGCCGTATCGCTGCGCGAGCTCATCTTGTAGCGGCACACGATGTAGTCGCGCACGCCCTCGAAGCGGCCGTTGATCTCGGCATTGAAATCGTCGCGCCGCGTCGCGGTGAAGCCGCCGCCGCCGAAAGCGTCGATGAAGCGCTCGACGGTTTCCTGCACCAGATGCAGCGCGGTGGCTTCCAGCGGTTCGATGAAGCCCTGCGAAAG
>JANOEA010000362.1:0-3220 GCA_031412975.1 Pseudomonadota bacterium
CGCTGGAAGTGAGGGTCATGGGTCTAGAGGGCTTTGCGAATAGTCAGTCGCTCTTCGTCGCGTCGTGCGGCTGTTGCTTTGCTCCCTTCCCCCCCTGCGGGGGATGGGCTGGGGATGGGGGGTTGCACACTCGCGGATGCATTGTTTGTGCGAGCCCCGAGCCCCCCATCCCCGACCCTTCCCCCGCGAGGGGGGAAGGGAGTGTGACGCGCTCCGCGAACGATGCTGCGGCTTTTGCTCCCTTCCCCCCTGCGGGGGAAGGGAGTGTCGTACGCTTCGCCGGCGACGCCACCGCAACCAGGCCAATGCACGCTCTCAATCCCGATACCGCCGCAGCAAATCCCCATACGCATCGATGCGGCGATCGCGCAAGAACGGCCAGATGCGTCGCACCGCCTCGCTGCGCGCAAGATCGATATCGCAGACCAGCAACTCCGGCTCGGCTTCTCCGGCCTGTGCGAGAAACTCACCCTGCGGTCCAGCAACAAAGCTCGAGCCCCAGAACTGGATCCCGCGCCCCGTTCCATCCGGCGCAGCCTCGAAGCCGGTGCGATTCACCGCCAGCAGCGGCAAGCCGTTGGCCACTGCATGACCGCGCTGCACGGTGATCCACGCGTCGCGCTGGCGCGCCTTCTCGGCGTCGACATCGTTCGGATCCCAACCGATCGCGGTCGGATACAGCAGCAGCTCGGCACCAGCCAGCGCCATCAGGCGCGCGGCCTCCGGGTACCACTGGTCCCAGCACACCAGCACACCGAGCCGTCCCACGCTGGTGTCGATCGGCGCGAAACCCAGATCGCCCGGCGTGAAGTAGAACTTCTCGAGGAATCCCGGATCGTCCGGGATATGCATCTTGCGATATTTGCCGACGAGGGTGCCATCCGAGTCGAACACCACCGCGGTGTTGTGATACAGCCCCGCCGCGCGGCGTTCGAACAACGAGGCGACCAGCACCACGCCATGGCGGCGGGCGAGGGCGGATAGCCGCTCGGTGCTGTCGCCCGGAATCGCCTCGGCACGATCGAACTCGTCGACGCTCTCGTGCTGGCAGAAGTACGGCCCGTTGTGCAGTTCCTGCAGCAGCACCAGTTGCGCGCCTGCCACGGCTGCCCGCGCGGTGGCCACGTCGATGGCCGCGAGGTTTGCTTCGATGCTGCCGCGATCACGCTCCTGCAGCAGCGCGACGCGCAGGGTCCTGGACGTCATTCAACACTCCGCGCGGCAGCTGCATGGTCAGACAATGCAGGCTGCCGTTCTGTTCGATCAGGGGCCGGCAGGGTACCGCAATCGCCGCGCGACCCGGAAACGCCGCGGCGAGCACCGCCAGTGCCGGCACGTCGGCCGGATCATCGTAGGCCGGCATCAGCACCGCGCCATCGATGACCAGGAAGTTCGCATACGAGGCGGCCAGTCGCCGCCCCTCCGCATCGCGGATCGGCTGCGCCCAGGGCAGGGCACTGAGCCGATACGGCGCGCCGTCAAGCGTGCGCAGCGCGGCCAACTCCACGCCCATCGCGTGCAACTCGTCATGGTGCACATCGCTGCGGTCGTCGCAGCCTTGCCAGACGATGCGTTCGCCCGGCGCAAAACGCGCCAGCGTGTCGATATGCGCATCGGTATCGTCGCCCTGCAGCCAGCCGCGCTCGAGGATCAGCACGCGCTGCGCGGCTAGGTCCTGCGCGAGGCGCTCGGCCATCTCCACGCGGTGCAGCGTCGGGTGCCGCTGATGCAGGCAGCGCCACGTGGTGAGTATCGTGCCCGCGCCATCGCTGTCGATCGCGCCGCCTTCCAGCGCCCAGTCGATGCGCTGCCGCTCCTGATTGCCGAACAGTCCGCCCGCGGCCAGCGATTCCACCAGCAGATCATCGCGCGAGGCCTCGAACTTGCCGCCCCAGCCGGTGAAGCGGAAATCCAGCAGTCGGAAGCGCTCGCCATCGGTCAGCGTGATCGGCCCCGAATCGCGCAGCCAGGTGTCGTCGTACTCCGCGCGCAGGAAACGCACGCGATCAACCCGTGCGCCAGCCTGCTCCAACAAGCCGCGCGCGCGGCGCTCGAGCGTCGCATCGGCCACCACCAGCAGAACCGTGGAATATCGCGCGATCGCCGACAGCAGCGCGACATAGCTGCCCTCGACCGCGGCCAGCGTCGGCGCCCAGTCAGTGCCCTCGTGGGGCCAAGCCAGCAGGACCCCGTCCTGCGGCTCCCATTCGGCCGGCAGGCGCCAGGTCGACATCGGTGCGCAGCCTTACTGCGGCGGCGCGGAAGCGGACGGCTGCGCCACGCTGCGGTTGGCTACCGCCGAGATCACCGACTCGCGCTCGAAATACACCGTGAACCCCGGATACACCCAGCGCGTGATCGGCGGGTGCTGCGGCAGGCCACCACCGACCGGCGACAGGCGCTGGTTGGGCTCGCCGAACTGGCGCAGCACCGTATTCATGTGAGTGCCGCGGGCCGGCATGCTGCTGGTGTAGGTCGAGCCCTGCATGCCAAGTTGGTCGGCGCTGGCCGGCGCGGCGAGCGCGCCGAGGGCCAGGACTGCGGACGTCAGGATGGCTCGGGTAAGGGTGTGCATGGCTGGTCTCCGTTGGCGACTGCGCCCCTGATTCAGCGCGATTATTAGCAGAATGCGGCTGAGCGTTCCACGAACCGGTCGCCGGATCGGCGCTCGCGGCCCTGTCACCCGACCGCGGACACCTGCGTTGTCGGGTCCAAGGCAGTCATTATGCACCCTCAGCCCAGACCCCATCATGCGCACCGCGGGTCGATGCCCGGCGGAACTCCGCTGCATGATCCACCGGTCTGTTCCTGCCGCGAAGCTGATCTCAGACAGCAAACGCCACGCACGCAAAAGGGCCGGCTCTCGCCGACCCTTTTGCCTGGTGAAACCCGCAGGCGCCGCAGTCGAAAGACCGCAGCGCAAGGCAACTCAGCGCTGACGCGCCTTGAAGCGCGGATTCGACTTGCAGATCACGAACAGCTTGCCACGACGGCGAACCACCTTGCAGTCGCGGTGACGGCTCTTCGCCGACTTCAATGAGGAGAGGACTTTCATGACGCGACCTTTGGCTGGGGGTGGCAAAAAAACGAGCCGCCGATTATAGCCATCGATTCCGGAAAAGGCAAAGAGCTCATGGGGTTGGCTGGGATGCAATGCCCCGACCCGGACGGTCCGCCTCGTGGCGATCGCCCAGATCCCCGAGGATTCTGGGACCAGCGC
>JANOEA010000363.1:0-2600 GCA_031412975.1 Pseudomonadota bacterium
GGGGCGCAAGGCTTGCCGCAAGAACGAACCCCCATACCCAAACCTTCCCCCGGAAAGGGGGAAGGGAGCAAAGCCGCGCCCCTCAACCCGCCGGCGCGGGATAGCGCCGGCGGGTCTCGGCGACCGACTGCGCCACCAGGATTTCGAGGATCGGCATCTGGATGTCGGACAGGCGCTTGATGTACAGGCACGCCTTGCCGATCTTGTGCTTTCCCAGTTGCGCGAGCAGCGCCCTGGTCTGGTTCGTCTCGTAACCGGCCAGCAGGTAGATGCTCAGCTGCGCCTTGCCCGATGCGAATCCGACAACGCATGAGTCGCCCTCATGTCCGCTGGCGTAGCGGTAGTGGTACTGGTCGAAGCCGATGATGCTCGGGCCCCACATTTTCGGCGTACAACCGGTGATGCGCTTCATCAACGCCACCAGCGCGCGGCAATCCTTGCGACGTGCCTCGTCGTCGATCGCGGCAATGTGCGCCGCAACGCCGACCTTCGTCGGTTTGGTCTTGGCGTCGTACACGGCAGCCTCCGTCAGGGTTGCGACTGCGCGGGATGCTAACCCGATTCGTGCCGGACGGGCAGCATGCAGCGCGGGTGACTTCCGGGCCGTGCGCAATCGCGCGGCAGCGCTACAGTCAGCGATCGGAAACCATCGGGGCAGCACATGAAGCGACGCTACAAGGTGCTTGGATCGATCGCGGGGCTGCTGGGCCTTGCCATCGCGGTGGGGGCCGTGGTGCTCAGCTACGAGTCGGACTGCGAGCCCGCGCCGACGCTCGCTGCGGATGCACTGCCGATGCGCGCGGTGGTTGCGCGCTGCTATGGCTCGCCGGACGTCCTGCGGGTCGAAGACGTTGCCAAGCCGCAACCCGGCGACGACCAGGTGCTGGTCAAGGTGCATGCGGCGTCGGCGAACCCGCTGGACTGGCACGAGATGCGCGGCAAGCCGTACCTGATGCGGTTGTCGTCCGGTATCGGCACCCCGCACGAGCTGCGACTCGGCGTCGACTTCGCCGGCACGGTGGAGGCGGTCGGCACCAACGTCACGCGGTTCAAACCCGGCGATGCGGTTTTCGGCGGGGCAGGCGGCGCGTTTGCCGATTACGTGGCGGTCACTGAAGGGCGCGCGCTCGCGCTCAAGCCGGACAACATCGACTTCGAACAAGCCGCGACGGTCGGCATTGCCGCGACTACCGCGCTGCAGGCGCTGCGCGACAAGGGAAAATTGTTGCCCGGCCAGAGCGTGCTGATCAACGGCGCGTCCGGCGGCGTGGGCACCTTCGCGGTGCAGATCGCCAAGGCGCTCGGTGCGGAAGTCACCGCTGTATCCAGTACCCGCAATGTCGAACTGGTGCGCTCGCTGGGTGCCGATCACGTGATCGACTACACCCAGCAGGACTTCACCCGCGGCGCGGTGCGCTACGATCTGATCGTCGACATGGTCGGCAACCATGGGCCACTGGACCTGCGCCGCGCACTCGCGCCGCAGGGCACGCTGGTGGTGGTCGGGGGGCAGGACAGCGACCCATTCCTGGGCCCGATCATGGGTTTTCTGAAGGCCGTCGCTGTCGCCCCGTTCGTCGAGCAGACGATCGAGCCGATGATGGCGTCGCTCAACGAGGCCGACCTGCTGACGCTGCGCGAGTGGCTCGCGTCGGGCAAGCTCAAGCCCGTCATCGACCGTCGATACCCGCTGGCCGAGGCGGCCGAAGCGATCCGCTATCTGGAAGAAGGGCGTGCGCGCGGCAAAGTGGTGATCACGGTGCTATAGCGCGATGCCGTCGGGCGTGCGACGGATTATGATCGTGGGCAGCCGCCGCCCGGGCTGGTTCCGGGTCGACGTCATCCCACCCCATCCCTCAGGCGTCTGTGCTCATGCGCTCGGGCTCCGTGCCATCCGCTACCGACGCACACGAGCGCCACGGCCCGATCACGCCCGCGCATCACCGGCTGCTCGCCGAGCACGGGGCCGCCGCGCTGGCGCGTCGCGATCGCGGATTCTTCTTCGAACAGTATGTTGGTGGGCTCGAATTGGCCTGGGTCGCAGCATGCGGGCTATGGGGCCTGCTGGTCGCGGGCTGGGAGCCGGTCAGCAGCCTGCTGTTGCTGCTCGCCGGATATTGGGTGCGCAACCTCGGTGAGCTGATCAAGCTGCTGCTCGCACGCGTGCAGGTCGAGCACTGGAGCGCGATCTTCAACCGCGACCAGGAGGTGTGGTCGATCGTGACCGGGATGAAGCTCGGCTTCGGTCGCGTATCACGCAACGATGCGCGCTACGCGCCGGCGGTCGGCGTGTTCTTCGACTGGCTGCTGACAGCGGTCTGCAGCGCCGCACTGCTGCTGTACCTGCGGCATGCCGGCATCGATGTGTGGGCCAGCGTGCGGTCCGAGCAGGCGTGGGCGAGCGTTCTGGCGATCGGTCTCGGCGTGCAGCTGCTGATGACGGTCGGTATCGTGATCCAGCACAGCGTTGGTTCGGCCCGCGATCGTCCGGTCGCGATGCGCGCGGGCGCGCTCGGACCCGGGCTGATCATCGTAGGCATCGCATCGATCGTGGCGATCAACGCGCTCGAGATCGATCCCGCGCTGGCCGCGCGCACGAT
>JANOEA010000364.1:0-2312 GCA_031412975.1 Pseudomonadota bacterium
GGGGGGCGCCCCGCGGCGGGCCCCCCCCCACCCCCCCCCCCCCCCCCCAATGACTCGCGCGGGGGGCCCCCCCCCCCCCCCCGCGACCGGCAGTCTGTAATCTTGCCGTCATCCCGCCACGGATCGCTCCATGCCGACGCACCTCGCAGCCATCAACATCTACCCACTGAAATCATGCCGCGGCTTGCCGCTGCCGCAGTGCGCGGTCGAGCCGCGCGGCCTGCAGCACGATCGGCGCTGGCTGGCGGTCGATGCACAGGGGCGCTTCATCACCGGCCGGGCCCAACCACGACTGGTGCTGGTGCGCGCGGTCCCGCTTGGCGATGGCCTGCACCTGAGTGCGCCGGGCATGTCGGAGATCGCGGTCACTGCGCCATCTGCAGATGCGCCGCGCCGCGCGGTGCGGGTCTGGGACGATACGGTCGATGCCGCCTGCGCCGATCCTGCGGCCGATCGCTGGATCAGCGAGGCGCTCGGCGTCGCGGCGCACCTGGTATGGATGGATGCGGTGGCGCAGCGCGCGATCGCTCCGACCCACGCGCAGCCCGGTGACGAAGTCAGCTTCGCCGATGGCTATCCGCTGTTGCTGATCGGCCAGGCCAGCCTCGACGGATTGAACCAGCGGTTGCAGAACACAGTCCCGATGGCGCGCTTCCGGCCCAACCTGGTCATCGCTGGCGTCGACGCGCATGCCGAGGACAGCTGGCGCCGGGTACGCATCGGTGCGGTTGCCTTCGATGTGGTCAAGGCCTGCGTGCGCTGCATCTTCACCACCGTCGACACGGATACCGGCATTTTCGATCCGGCACGCGAGCCGCTGAACACCCTGCTGACCTACCGCCGCAGCCCCAAGGGTGTCACCTTCGGGATGAACCTGATCGCACGCGCGCGTGGCAGGCTGCGTGAGGGCGATCCGGTCGTGGTCGAGGCGGCTGTCTGAAACCAGGCACGGGACCGTCGGCGCGTCACGCTGCACTGCGATGGAGCACATGCTCTAAGCGGCGGGGACTAGCCTTCGATATCCCAGGCAGACACTGAATCCGTGTACGACTACATCATCGTGGGTGCCGGCTCGGCCGGCTGCGTGCTGGCCAACCGGCTGTCGGCGGATCCTGCATGCCGCGTGCTGCTGCTCGAAGCGGGCCCCACCGACTGGCATCCATTCATCCACATGCCCGCGGGGCTGGCCAAGCTGATCGGCAAAAAGCGCGTCAACTGGGATTACAACACCGAGCCCGAAGCGCAGCTCGATGGTCGCAGCCTGTGGTGGCCGCGCGGAAAGGTGCTGGGCGGCTCGAGTTCGATCAACGCGATGTGCTACATCCGCGGTCATTGGCGCGACTACGACGAGTGGTCGGCGATGGGTGCGAGCGGCTGGGACTGGGACAGCGTGCTGCCGTGGTTCAAGCGCGCCGAGCACAACGAGCGCGGTGCGGATGAGTTCCACGGAATCGGCGGGCATCTGAATGTCGACGATTTGCGCCATCACAACCCGCTCAGCGATGTGTTCCTCGCCGCGACCCGCGAGCGCGGCTTCGCGCAGACCAGCGACTTCAACGGTGCCCAGCAGGACGGCTTCGGTTACTACCAGGTCACGCAGAAGAACGGTGCGCGCTGGAGCACTGCCGCCGGCTATCTCAACGCGGCGAAGTCGCGCGACAACCTGACGGTCAAGACCGGCGCGCTGACCCGCCGCGTGCTGCTCGACAATGGCCGCGCGGTGGGCGTGGAGTTCCGCCATCGCGGCGAGGTTCAGCGCGCGGAGGCCGCGCGCGAGGTGATCCTCGCCGGCGGCGCGCTCAACTCGCCGCAGCTGCTGATGCTGTCGGGCATCGGCGCGGCCGATGCGTTGCGCGCGCACGGCATTCGCGTGCAGCACGACGCGCCCGAGGTCGGCCGCAACCTGCACGACCACCTCGACGCCTGCACCGTGCACCAGTGCACGCAGCCGGTCACCTACGACAAGACCAACGATCTGCTGGTGGCGTGGAACTACTACCTGCATCGTCGCGGCATCGGCACCAGCAATGTGGCCGAGTCCGGCGGTTTCCTGCGCTCGCGACTGGCGCCCGACGAGCGACCCGACATCCAGTTCCACTTCGTGCCGGCGATGCTCGACGACCACGGTCGCAATCGCCTGCCGGGATACGGCTTCACCCTGCACGCATGCGCGCTGCGGCCACGTTCGCGCGGGCACCTCGCGCTGGCTTCGGCCGATCCGTCCAGCAAGGTGCGCATCCACGCGAACTACCTCAGCGATCCCGACGGCTTCGACCTCAAAGTGCTGATCGAGGGCGTGCGGATGGCGCGCG
>JANOEA010000365.1:0-4860 GCA_031412975.1 Pseudomonadota bacterium
GGACCTGTAGGTCGTCGGTCCCGAAGAGAGGCGACGGAGTTCCATTGTCCCAGACGCGCAGCCGCACCGTGATCGTGCCCGGCGCGAACTCGCGCACATCCCTGTGCGCGACCCCCTTCGGGGGCAAGAACCCTGGCCGCCCTGCGATGCTCGGCGGCTCTCAGGGGCCCCATGTTTACCAACACGCCATCCATGGCTGGTTGCCGCGTGGTGCCGGCTGGTCGGCTTTGGCCTGTCGTCGAGGCGCACGAGGCGCGAGCACAGCGGAGTTTTGCGGAAGCCTCCGCCCGCTGCACTGCTCACTGCTGACCGCTCTGTGCTCTGCTCTCCGCTCTTTCACCGCGGACTCCGCGCGAAGCGGGGCCAAGAACCTGCCGCACCAACCAGCCATGGATGGCGTGTTACTCCAAACGGGGCCCCTGGAAGCCGCCGAGCATCGCAGTCGGCTCAGGTTCCCGGCCCCCGCAGGGGGTCGCGCACAGGGACGTGCGCGAGTCCGGCCTCGGCGCAGGATGCGCCGTCAAGCCGGACCCCTGAGACGGCGAGAAGCGCAGGGGACCGGCCGCACAGGATGTGCGGACGGCGGCTTCCCGGGGTGTGTTTCTCTTGCTTACTTCTCTTTGCACAAGCAAAGAGAAGTAAGGCGGGCCGCGGCAGCGGCACGAAACCGCTTTGTTCCTGGCCGAAAGAAACAAAAGCTAGGCTCTGAAGAGCAGAAGCAAACCGACCTACGGCAGCGGCACGAAACCGCTTTGTCGCTTGCCTCAGAAAACAAGCGCTCGGCTCTCGAGAGCAGAAGCAAAGCGACCCAACCCCTCGCGTCAGCGAGTCAAAAACTTCACCAGAAAATTCGCCAACGTCCGATACGGCGGCCGCATCAGCGCCATCGACGACAGCCGCGCCTGATACAGCACGGGTTTCTGCTTGCTGAAAGTCAGGAAACTCTCTCGCGCATGGTAGTGACCCATGCCCGATGGGCCGACACCGCCGAACGGCAGCTTGCTCTGCGCGAACTGCAGCACGGTATCGTTGACCGCCACGCTGCCGGCGATGGTGCGCGTGAGCACCGTCTCGGTGCGTACCGCATCGTGGTCGAAGTGATACAGCGCCAGCGGCCGCGGTCGCGCGTTGATGTAGTCGATCGCGGCCGCCACCGAAGGCACACCGACCAGCGGCAGTACCGGGCCGAACAGTTCTTCCTGCATCAGCTGGCAATCGTCGGGTGCATCGAGCACCAGGGTGGGGGCCAGTACGCGCTTGCCCGCGTCGCCGGCGGCCAACTCGATGACGGTCGCGCCGCGGCTGCGCGCTTCTTCGATCCAGCCGCTCAGGCGCTGGTACTGGCGCTCGTTGACCAGGCTGCTGTAGTCGGGATTGTTCGCAAGGTCCGGGTAGCGCTTGACCACGTAGTCGCGCATGTGTTCGACGAACATCGGGATCTGTGCGGGATCGAGCAGCACGTAGTCGGTGGCGATGCAGGTCTGGCCCGCGTTGAGCCACTTGCCCGCGGCGATGCGCTCGACCGCGGTCTTGAGCGGATAGTCCGGTGCGATGATCGCCGGCGACTTGCCGCCGAGTTCCAGCGTGACCGGCACCAGGTTGTTCGCCGCGGCCGCCATCACCTTCTTGCCGACTTCGGTCGAGCCGGTGAAGAACAAGTGGTCGAACGGCAGTTCGCTGAACATCGCGGCGATCTCGGGCCCGCCGAGAACCGTGGCCACGCGATCTTCGGGAAACACCTCGGCCAGCAGCGCCTTGAGCAGCTCGCTGGTGCGCGGCGTGTGTTCCGATGGCTTGAGCATCACGTGGTTGCCCGCGCCGATCGCGGCGGCCAGCGGCATCAGCGCGAGGTTCACCGGGTAGTTCCACGGGGCGATGATGCCGACCACGCCCAGCGGCTGGTAGCGCACCTCGGTGGTCGCCGGCCAGAACAGCCAGTCCGCCAGGCCGCGCTTGCTGCGCATCCAGCCGCGCAGGCGGCTGCGCACATGGTCGATCTCGGCGAGCACCGTCATGCCGTCGCTGAGCAACGATTCATGCCGCGAGCGACGGCCGAAGTCGGCGCTCATCGCGGCCACGAATTCGTCGAGTCGCGCCTTGAAGCGATCGCGCAGGCGTTCGAGGTCGTCGATGCGCTGGCGGTAGCCCGGCGCCTGCCGCTGGTGTGCGGCGCGCTGCTTGACCAGCAGCGCAGTCAGCGGATCGAATCCGGCACTGGCGACGATCGGTTTGATCTGGGCATTCATGGACGGTACTCCGCAGCAGGACTCCAGTTTACGCGCTCGGCGTGGGCGCGGCGTGTGCCGCCCCACCGCGGTCGAACCCGCGGCCCGTACACTACGGCCGATCCGCATTCGACCCTCGGCCAGCCGATGAACATCCGTCCGTACCGCCAGCACCATCCAAAGCTCGGCCAAAACGTCTATGTCGATTCGGCAGCGACCGTGATCGGCGACGTCGAACTCGCCGACGACGTGTCGATCTGGCCGGGCTGCGTGGTGCGCGGCGACGTCAACTACATCCGGATCGGCGCGCGCACCAACATCCAGGACGGCACGATCGTGCACGTGACCCACGATGGACCGTACACGCGGCCAGGCGGTTATCCGACCGTGATCGGCGCGGATGTCACGGTCGGCCATGCGGTGGTGCTGCATGCCTGCACCATCGCGGATGCGGTGCTGATCGGCATGCACGCGACCGTGCTCGATGGCGCGGTGCTGCGCCAGCACGCATTCGTCGGCGCGGGTGCGGTGGTGGCGCCGGGCAAGGTCATCGGCGAGCGCGAGCTGTGGCTCGGCAATCCCGCGCGGCTGGTGCGTACGCTCAGCGATCGCGAGGTCGAGCAGCTGTATTACTCGGCGGCGCACTACGTCAAGCTCAAGGACGAATATCTGCGCGGCGAAGCGTTCACCGGCAACCGCACCGGCAACGGCTAACGCAGGTTCGACAGCGGCGCGGTCGCGGCCTCCAGCGCGGCGATGTTCGCCAGCGCCTGCGCTGTCGACTCTCCGCACATCGCAGGCTGCGGTCGCAGGCTCGCGCAGACGCGCGGCCGGGCGGGGTCGCCGAAAATCGCGCAGGCATTGCTCGCGGTCAGCTGTATGCAGCGCACGCCGGCCGGCTTGCCGTGCGGCATGCCCGGGATCGGCGAGGAGATCGACAGCGCGATGCAGCAGGCACCGCAGCCGCTGCGGCATTCGAAGCGGCCCTCGCCCAACGCGCGCAGCGGCGCGCGCGCATTCGCGTTCACGCGCTGGTGTCGGGATCGAAGGGTTCGGCGGCCACCACGGCCGCGAGCGGGATCGGTCCGAACAGGTGCGGATACAGATCGTTGCTGACGGTGCTCCACTCGAACACCAGCAGTGGACGCAAGGCTTCCGCATCGAGCGTGAGCCGCACGCGCGGTCCCCGTCCGCGCAGGTGGCGTTCGACCACGCCGGGTATCTGCTCGGCGGTCGCGGCGTGGATGAAGCCCTCCGTGGTCAGGCCTGGCGGGGAGTACTCGCCGCGGGCGCGCGCCGATTCCCAGTCGCAGGGCTCGGCGAAGTGGAACAGGGCATCGTTCATGCGACCACCTCGCAACGCAGGGACTCGTAAACCGGCGTGGTGTCCGGGCGCACACCGTGCCACAGATGGAATGCGGCCGCAGCCTGCTCGACCAGCATGCCTAGCCCGTCGAATACGTGTGCGCTGCCGGCCGCCCGGGCCCACGCGGTGAAGCCGATCGCGGCCGCACCGTAGTTCATGTCGTAGACCAGCGCGCGCGGTGCCAGCAGCGCGAACGGCAACGCAAGCGGCGCACCCTGGTGCCCGGCCGAGGTGCAGTTGAGCACGAAGTCGAAGGCGCCCGCCTCGCCGAGCGCCTCCCAGTACGCGGTGTGCACGCGCAGCGGCTCGCCGATCCGGTCGGCCAGCACATCGGCGCGTTCGGGACTGCGGTTGGCGATCACGATCTGCTCCACGCCGGCATCGAGCAGGGCCGCGAGCACGCCCTGTGCCGCGCCACCGGCTCCGAGCACCAGGGTGCGGCGGCCGCGCAAATCGCAGCGATGGCGCTCGGTGATGTCGACCACCAGCCCGGTGCCGTCGGTGTTGTCGCCGTGCCAGCTGCCGTCATCGCGCCGGGTCAGGGTATTGACCACGCCGCTGCGCTGCGCGTGGGCGCCGTGGCTGCGGCATTGTGCGTAAGCGTCGGCCTTCAGCGGCAGCGTGATGTTGGCGCCGCGGCCGCCGTCGGCGGCGAAATGCGCGAGCGCGCGCGGGAACGTCGCGCTGCCCGCTTCGATCGGATCGTAACGCAGTGCGATATGCGCCTGCTGCGCGAACTGCCGATGGATCGCCGGCGAGCGCGAATGCGCGATCGGCTGTCCGAACACCGCATAGCGGGCGATTTCGATCGGCGCTTCGGCGATGGTCTGTGGCGTTTCAAACATGTGCGGCTCAACGGGCGGTACGGACCAAGAGCATACGCCGCGTCGCGTTCAAGCTGTAGGTGGGCGCTGGACGAAGCCGCGTCCGGCGCTGCCGATCATCTGTTTTCGCGGGGCCGCGGGCACTTCGACTCCGGGCCTGCGGCCCTGCGCTCAGTGTGAACGGTGTATGGGGTCGCGCCTGCGGCCCTGCGCTCGGTGCGGAGGGGTTGTCCGGGGTGTCACTCGCGCAACCAGCGCGCCGCGTCGACCGCGAAGTAGGTCAGGATCCCGTCGGCGCCCGCGCGCTTGATGCTGAGCAGGGCCTCCAGCACGCAGGCGCGCTCGTCGATCCAGCCCTGCATGCCCGCGGCCTTGAGCATCGCGTACTCGCCGCTGACCTGGTAGACGAAGGTCGGCGCGCCGAACTGCTCCTTGATCCGCCGCA
>JANOEA010000366.1:0-1985 GCA_031412975.1 Pseudomonadota bacterium
GTAGCGGAACCCTGCCCCGTCGAGCCGCGGGATCGCCGCTTCGATGACTGCGAGCGACGCCGCACCGACCAGCACATCGATGACCGGCTTCGCACACAGGCCCGGAACCGCGGTGCTGCCGATGTGCTCGATGTCGATCGAGGCGCCATCGAAGGCCCGCATCAGTTCGCCACGGATCGCGCCGAAGTGGACCGGCCAGCGATCGCAATACGCAATCACACGGAACGTCATGGGCGCTATCGGCAATGGCGAGGCGCCGAGTATGGCGGCCACGCGGTCCGAATTTAACTGCCGCGTGGGACGCGGCATGCCCGAGACTGTACCCTCGGCCGCAGCAACCCCGCTTTTGCATAGTCACATTGTCCGCCCCGCGACGTGTTGTCTGTACTTGAACAAGGAGACCGTCGATGATTGCGAGCGAGCTGGAATACAGTCTGGGCGAAGCACTGGTCGCTGCCAAGCATGGCGACCGCGCGGCGTTTGGGCGGTTCGTCGGGCTGACCCAGGGCATGCTGACCGGGCTGGCGCTGTCGATCACGGCCGATCCAGCGCTCAGCGAGGACATCGCGCAGGAAACCTATCTCGAGACCTGGAAGCGCCTGGCAACGTTGCGCACCGACGCGAGCGCACTGCCGTGGCTGCGCGAGATCGTGCGCAACAAATCGATCGACGTGCTGCGGCGTCGCAAGCGGGTGGGTCCGGCGCCCAGTGATGCGCAGCAGGCCCAGGTCGAATGCCCACAAACGCAACCTCAGGATGCGCTGCAGGCCGAGCAGCAGCTGTCGACGGTGCTGCGCGCGCTGGCCAAACTGTCGGAGCCCGCGCGCGAGGTCGTGCTGCTGTTCTACCGCGAAGGCGAGCGCACGCAGCGCGTGGCCACGCTGCTGGGCGTCAGCGACGCGGTGGTGCGCAAGCGCCTGCAGCGCGCGCGCGACCGGCTGCGCTTCGAGGTGCAGGCGCAAATCAAGACCGTCGCGATCGCCACCGCGCCCGGAGCGGGCCTTGCTGCAACCGTGATCGCGAGCCTGAGCCCGATCGGTACCGCCTCGGCGGTGGGTGCTTCGGTCGGCAAGTCGACCCTGCAATCGTGGACAGCAGCGGCGTGGTCGGGGCTCGGCGCGGCGGTCGCGGCAGTGGGCGTGGTCGTCGGTGCGGTGCTGATCGATACCCGGATCGCACTCGCCCGCACCCGCGACCCACTGAAGCGGCGCCGGCTGGTCATGCACGGCATGGTCTACGCGGCGGTGCTCGGCGGCTACATCGTGGTGCTCGATCGCGCTGCCGACAGCGGCTGGTCGCTGGCCTGGATCGCCGGCCTCGCAGTCAGCGCGATCTTCGGCCTGACCTACTGGCGCATGCGCATCCTGCGCTGATCGGCGCCTGCCGCGGCGAGCCGCGACACCAGACCCCATCGCGGGAGCTCGACCCGCAACGCGGCCGCGGGCCGCGCGGAGCCACGTTCGATGCTCGCTTTCCTGTTCGGATTGAAATCGATTTCTCCTGCCACCCTGAACGCTGAGCGCGGGCGCGCCGGCTTGCATGTGTACGACGTCAATGCAGCCCAGCGTTGGTCGCAAGCGCGCGTCCCAGGAGCTATCCACCTCGACCACGAGCGATTCAGCGCCGACCAGCTGCCGCCCGATCGCGAAGCCACCCTCGTCTTTTATTGCTCGAATCCGATGTGCCGCAAAGCGCCTTACGCTGCGCGGCGCGCAAAGGCGCTGGGCTATACCAACACCCGGGTGATGTCCGCAGGCATCCAGGGCTGGATCGCAGCCGGGCTGGCAACCGAAGGTGCGAAGACTTCGGGCTTGTAGGAGCGCACCCTGTGCGCGACAGGTGCGCTCCTACAGGGGTTTGCCTTTCGTGGCCAGGAGTGAAGGCCTTGCTGGCCAGCCTGAGATCTATGGCGCCAGCCCATGGCCGCCGACCACATGGATCTCGCGGTGCTCGCCGAAGGATTCGATCAGCGGCATCGCCGCGCC
>JANOEA010000367.1:0-2282 GCA_031412975.1 Pseudomonadota bacterium
CGAGCGGGCCCGCGCGCACCGCCTTACGGTGACGTCGCGGAAACTGACGACGCCAGCCTCATCTCCTCGACGTGAAACCACATGATGTCTTTTCAGATCATCCCTCTGGTGCCGAGTGTCAGAATTGAACTGACGACGCCAGCCTCTTCAGGGCTGCGCTCTACCACTGAGCTAACTCGGCTCAGCCGAGTCCCATCGCGACGTACTGCTTGATCACGTCCCAGCCACCGACCTCGATCGCCACGTGGTAGGGCACCTGGCGCTGCTGGAAGATCAGATCGACCAGTCGATAGGTGGTCAGGCGTCGCGGTGGCAGGATCAATCCGTAGGGCGAGAGATCCTCCAGGCGCACATCGCGGCGCGCCGCGAGCGGATGGTCGAGCGGCGTGATCAGCATCGGATCGAAGTGGTACACCGGCTCGTAGCGCAAATCGTTGGGCACATCGATCATCGAGCCCACCGCGAAGTCCACCGCGTCCTGGCGCAGCAGCGCGAGTCCGTCGATGCCGGTCACGTTGGACAGCTTCAGGCGCACCTGCGGATAGCGTTCGCGATAGGTCTTGACCAGCGCGGGTAGCAAGTAGTGGATGGTCGACGAGCCGGCCGCGATGTTGAGCTCGCCCGCATCCAGACCCTGCACACGATTGCGGAATTCCGCGTCGAGGCCGTCGATTCCCTCGACCAGCGGCAGCGCGAGTGCATACAGCGCCTCGCCTTCGCGGGTGAGCTGTACCCGGCGTCCGCTGCGTTCGAGCAGGCGTGCGCCGAGCTCGGCCTCCAGCGCTGCCAATTGCAGGCTGATCGAGGGTTGCGACAGGAACAGCGCCTCCGCCGCACGCGACAGCGTGCCCAGCTTCGCCGCGTAGCAGAACGCGCGCAACTGCTTGATCCGGTTGCCCTTGTAGTAGAAGCGCGGGGCTTTGTCCGGAATCTGCGGCAGCGCGCCGGCAGTCGCGAGGCGCTGCAGGCTGCGTGCTTTCGAGGCCGGTTTGCTGCCTGAAATCTTCAAACGTTTGCCGTCGATGTTGCGCTGCATCAGAGGGTTACCAGATCATTGACATGGTCAATATGACGCATTGAAACATTTGGTTTGTCAATTCAACGGTTCCGGGCCACAGTCGACGACCTTGGGTGCTGGCTCCAGCATCCCGCGCTACAGAGGCTTTCATGTCAGCAGTCAGCGGCAGCGACACTCCGTCTTCCAGCGGCATCACGGTTGCCGGCGCGCTGCGCCCGGAATTCGGCGCGATCCTCACGCCGGCAGCGCTCGCTTTCCTGCGCGCGCTGCACCAGCGCTTCGAGCCGGAGCGGCAGGCGCGGCTGGCTGCGCGCCGCGTGCGTCAGGCGCAATTCGACGCCGGTGCGCTGCCGGACTTCCTGCCCCACACCCGCGAGATCCGCGAGGGCGACTGGCGCGTGGCGCCGGTTCCGGATGCGTTGCAGGATCGTCGCGTCGAGATCACAGGTCCGGTCGATCGCAAGATGATCATCAACGCGCTGAACTCCGGCGCGAAGGTGTTCATGGCCGACTTCGAGGATTCCAGCAGTCCGACCTGGGATGGACAGCTCGAAGGCCAGCTCAACCTGCGCGATGCGGTGGCCGGATCGATCGCGTTCACCTCGCCCGAGGGCAAGCACTACGCGCTCAAGCCAAATCCCGCGACCTTGATGGTGCGCCCGCGCGGCTGGCATTTGCCCGAGAAGCATTTGCTGGTCGACGGCGTGCCGATCTCCGGCGCGCTGTTCGATTTCGGCCTGTTCGCTTTCCACAACGCGCAGGCGCTCGCAGCACAAGGCCGCGGCCCGTTCTGGTACCTGCCCAAGCTCGAGAGCCATACCGAAGCGTTGCTGTGGGACGAGGTGATGGCGTTCGCCGAAGTACAGCTCGTGCTGCCGATCGGCACCATGAAGGTCACGGTGCTGATCGAAACCCTGCCCGCGGTGTTCGAGATGGACGAGATCCTGCACGCGCTGAAGGGCCGCATCGCCGGACTCAACTGCGGTCGCTGGGACTACATCTTTTCCTACATCAAGACCTTTCGCGCGCACCCCGATCGGGTACTGCCCGAGCGCGGCCAGATCACGATGGCGCAGGGCTTCCTGAAGGCCTATTCGGAACTGCTGATCCAGACCTGCCACCAGCGCGGTGCGTTCGCGATGGGCGGCATGGCCGCGCAGATTCCGATCAGCGGCGACCCGGAGGCGAACGAGAAAGCGATGGCGCGCGTGCGCGCCGACAAGGAGCGCGAGGCGCGCGCGGGCCACGACGGCACCTGGGTCGC
>JANOEA010000368.1:0-6294 GCA_031412975.1 Pseudomonadota bacterium
CGCCTGGCTTACGCCGAGCAGCTTTCCGGCAGCGGCCTGGGTGAGGCCACGCTGTGCGATGGTTTTTTCAAGCTCGATCATCAGATCCGTGCGCATCAGCATCAGCTGCGCTTCGGCCGCATCGAAGCCCAGGTCGGAGAACACGTTTCCGGCGCTGCGGATGATGTTTTTCTGCTTGGGCATGGGAGCCTCAGGACTCAGCATTTCAAGGCGCATTGACGGGCGGGATGTCGAGACTCTCCGACCCAGACGCGCAAGCAGCCGAGCGCGACCCTCTCCATCGATAGCGTATCGCTTCGACCTACCGCCCGACCCGATACGTCGCTACCTGCGGCTCCGCCACCTGCCAGGTGGTATTGCGCGCCATGCGCAGGTCGTAGTCGGCCTGCAGGTTGAGCCACGTTTCAGGTGCGACGCCGAAGAACTTGCCCAGGCGCAACGCGGTATCGGCCGTGATCGCGCGCCGACCGTTGACGATCGCGCTGATCCGGTTCGGGGGAACCTGGACCGCACGGGCGAGCGCGTTGATCGATACGCCGAGGGGCTTC
Organism: Pseudomonadota bacterium; assembly: GCA_031412975.1. GTDB lineage: Bacteria > Pseudomonadota > Gammaproteobacteria > Xanthomonadales > Ahniellaceae > UBA4656. Next base: position 549 of record JANOEA010000368.1, read on the forward strand.
ATGAAGTCCTCGAGCAGGATGCTGCCTGGTGCGATGGGAGTGAGCTTTTTGGTAGCCATGGGTCAGTGGTAGTCCACGATTTCGACGTCGTACGCGTGCCCGGCGATCCAGCGAAAGCAGATGCGGAATTGCTGGTTGATGCGGATGCTGTGCTGGCCGCGGCGATCGCCCTGCAGTGCTTCCAGCCGGTTGCCCGGCGGAACCTTCAGGTCGTCCATCCGGACGACCGCATGCAACAAGTAAAGCTTGCGCCGAGCGGCGTCGGCGATTGCCCGGAAACGGCGCACGTCCTCGTCCTCGAATAGCCGTCGCGTGTCCTTGTCGGCAAACGATCTGATCACGCTGCAAGCGTATGCTGCGCGGCATATTACGTCAAGCGTAATAGACGGGAACTGCAGCCGTTCGGTCGCTCGTGCCGCCCGGCGCTGAATCGACGCGCGCTGCTGGACGGGCTGCGCGTCGACTCGCTGGACCTCGAAGGCAATCCACGCCGCGTGCCAGGCGCGCAGGCCTGACGAATCAATGAATTGCGTGTGGTTCGACGCGCTGTGCGCCGCAATGCGCACGATCACGATCGGTCCTGGGGGCGAACTGCACGGCAAACGGACCGGGATCGACGGCAGGCGCTGGCACGCCCGTTGGTTGCAAGCCGCACGGTGTGCGGCGGTTCGATCGTGCAATGTGCCCATCGGTGTGCCACCGCGCAGACGCAGGCGCCTGGCTCTGGGACGCTGCAGTCGTTGGCATGCCGCGTGTAATGCAAGCCGATGATCCGACGGATGAGCCGTCGCTCAACAGGAGAACCCTCATGAACAGCACCCGCAACCTGCGTCCCCTCGTCCTCGCCCTCGGGCTCGCGATCGCGAGCCTCGGCGCCACCGCTTCCGCTGCCGAATCGTCCACCGCACAAGACCTCAGCGATGCGCGGCGCGAAGCGCAGATCTGGACGACCTACGGCTTCAACCCGCACCTGCGCGCGCTCGACATCTCGGTCGATGTGAACGGCGCCAACGCGGTCCTCACCGGCACCGTCTCCGACGGGGTCGAGAAGGAGCTCGCCGAACAGATCGCGCTGGGCATCGAGGGCATCGACAAGGTCGACAACCGCCTGCAGGTCGACGGCAACTACACGCCGAAGACCCGCACGGCAAGCGCCGACGGCAAGCGCGACTTCACCACCACGGTCGAGGACGCGACCATCACCGCGTCGGTGAAGTCCAAGCTGCTGTGGAGCGCCAACACCAACGGCCTGGAGATCGATGTCGACACGCTCAACGGCAAGGTGACCCTCAACGGCACTGCGCAGTCGGCCGCGTCGAAGGACCTCGCGGGTCGCATGGCCCGCAACACCAACGGCGTGCGCGCGGTCGACAATCGCCTGACCGTGGACGCGAGCAAACCTGCGACCGGGGCCGATGCCGCTGTGGTCGACGCCGAAGAGGCCGTGACCGATAGCTGGATCACCGCCAAGGTGAAATCGACCTTCGCATACTCGCGCTGGGTCGATGCCAGCGACATCGAGGTGACCACCAACGACGGCGTGGTCGTGCTCAAGGGTGAAGTGGAATCCGGCACCGAGAAGGATCTCGCCGCCGAACTCGCCCAGAACGTGCGCGGCGTACACAAGGTCGATGCGAGCGGCCTGACGGTCGCCGGATGAGTGCCCGGGCACGTCGCGTGGTCATGCGGTGTCGCTTCGTCGACCGCGTTGCGCGCCGCTGCCCGGCCGCCAGTCCGCCGGCGGGCGGTGAGGCCCTGCGCAGTGCGCAGGACTCGCACCGCCCGCCAACGCACCTGGACTGGATCCATGCCCGCGCTCGCGCGGTCCTGCTTTCCACGGAGATACGCCCATGAATCGCAATGCAGACGTACTGCACGATCTCATCCAGCTCGCCCGCGACGGCGTGGTGTTCTACACCGCTGCCGCGCGCGAGGTGAAAGACCCGACCCTGGTGCCGCTGTTCAACCGCATGGCCACGGCCAAGCGCGAATTGATCTCCGCACTGGGCGGGCAGCTCGAACGCAGCGGCGCGGAAGTCCCCGCCACTGGCACCGTCGGCGGCGCGCTGCGCAAGACCTACACGGAAGTACTGGCCAAGCTGTCGTCGAACGACGGCAAGGTCTACGTCGACCAGCTCGAGGACGGCGAGGATCGCCTGCTCGAGCATTTCGAGGACGCGATCGCCGATGCCGAGAGCGTCGAGCTTCGCGCCCAGCTGACCGCGCATCTGCCGGCGGTACGCGCCACCCACGACGAAATGCGCCGCGTCAAGCAGATGCTCGCGGCAGCCTGAGCCACCCCAACCAAACACCACCCGAAGGAGCATTACCATGAACGAAGACATCATCGGCGGCAAATGGAAGCAGCTCAAGGGCCGCATCCAGACCCAGTGGGGCAAGTTGACCAACGACGACCTCGACGTGGTCGAAGGCAACGGCGAATACCTTGCCGGCAAGATCCAGGAGCGTTACGGAGTGGCCAAGGACGAAGCCACCAAGCAGGTACGTGATTTCGAACGTAGCGTCCACTGACAAGCAGCCCTGCACACCCGGCGCCGTGATCGGCGCCGGCACTCGCCACCGCGGATCCGCAAGGGTCCGCGGTGCTTTGTTTGAGGAACTGCCCGCATGTCGTCCGTCGTTTCGCCTCCCGCTGCAGTCCCTGCGGAGTTGCCTGCAGCGCCCGCCGCGCTGATCGATATCGCGCCTGCGGACTCGACGGGACCCGCCGCGGCCGCCCCGCCGGTGCTGCTACCCGCAAGCACCGCGCCATCGGTCATCGAGATGCTGCTGCTGCGCGCCCATCCGTGGCTCGGCCTGCTGGCGGTCGGCGCAGTACTGGTGCTGGCGAGCTGGCTGCGGCATGTGCTGGTGCCGATATTGATCGCGCTGCTGCTGGCACTCACGCTGGCGCCCGCGCTGCGCATGCTGGTGGGCTGGCGTATCCCGCGCATGCTCGGCGCGGCGCTGCTGATGTTGCTGACGGTGGCCGGCTCGATCGGCATCCTGTCGCTGCTTGCCGAGCCTGCGCAGGAATTCGCGCGCGATGTTCCAGCCGCACTCAAGCGACTGGAGCGCCATGCGGCGCAGTGGCGACAGCCGCTGGAAGCTGCCAGCGATGCCGCCCAGCGGCTGACCGGCTCGCCGGCGCAGGGCAGCGCCAATGGAGCCAACATCGGCAGCGGATTGTTCGATGCGGTGGTGGGCGTACTGGTGCAGGCGCCGCTGTTCGTCGCGTCCATCTTCGCCACTTTCTTCCTCGCATTCATGATGCTGGTGCACAGCGATGCCTCGCTGCGCAAGCTGGTCGGCCTGTTGCCGAGCCTGTCGCAGGCCAAGGACCTGATCGGCGGCACCCGCCAGGCGCAGCACGAGCTGTCGCGCTACATGCTGGTGATCACCTGCATCAACCTGGGTCTGGGCGTGGCCACGACCCTGCTGCTGGGCCTGCTGGGCGTCGACAACGCGATCCTCTGGGGCGGCGTCGCCGCGCTCGCCAACTTTGCACCGTATGTGGGCCCTGCGCTGGTCACCCTGCTGCTCGCCCTGGTCGGCTTCGGGCAGCACGCCCAGCTTGGTGCCGCGCTGTTGGTGCCGGTGAGCTTCCTGATCCTGACCACGATCGAAGGGCAGGTGGTCTCGCCGCTACTGGTCGGTCGCCACCTTCGGCTGGATCCGCTGGTGATCATCCTGGCGCTGGTACTGCTGGGCTGGTTGTGGGGCATCGCAGGGCTGTTGATCGCGGTTCCGCTGCTGACTTGCGTGCGCGTGATCAGCGAGCGCCTGCATAGCGACGGCAGGCTGGCTACCATCCTCACGGCCGCGCGATGAAGTCCCTGCTTTCGAACGATCGCACAACGGCCGAAGCCCGCACCGTCGATGCTCCTTCGTCGACAAAAGCGTAGTGGCCGATTCGAACGCGCTGGCCCATGCGCTCGACAACCTGGTGTCCAACGCACTGCGTTACTCGCCCGCAGGCAGCAGCGTCGCCCTGGTGATGGGCGATGGCGGACCCGACCGGGCGCGCAATGCGGTGCTCGACAGCGGTCCGGGCATTTCGGCCGCAAAGCGCCGGCAGTTGTTCCAGCGCTACGTACGTCTCGATCCCGACGCGGTCGACAACCGCGCCGAATCGAGCGGCCTGGGACTCGCACTGGCCAAGCAGGATGTCGAGCAGATGCAGGGCGAGCTGTGGTACGAAGACCGGCCGGGTGGCGGTGCGGCCTTCATCCTCGAATTGCCGATGGCGACCTCGGCCGAGGCTGCACGGGGCGATACGGCGATGCCACGGCCGAGCCAGCCGATGCCCTGAAGCGATCGGCTGCGGCGCGTCGCGCTACGCGCGTTGCTCCCAGTCGGAGCCTTTCACGCGGTCGCGGCCGGCGCGAACTGCCGGCGCACGCCCTGGCGCATCGTGGACCATGACACCGGCCATCACCGCGTCGCGGACCGGCGCATGGCGTAGCGCCGTATAACACTCGCAACATTGCGCCTCGAGCCCCGCGCGATCGCACAGCTCGATGCGTCCCCGGCTGTAGCGAATCAGGCCGGCACGCTGCAGGCGCAACGCGCCGGCAGTCACGCCCTCGCGACGCACGCCGAGCAACTGCGCGATGCCGTCGTGGGTCGCGGCGACCACGTTGCCGGGCAGGCGGTCCAGGTGCAGCAGCAACCAGCGGCACAGCTGCTGGTCGAGCCGGTGGTGGCGCATGCAGGCCGAAGTCTGCGCAATATGCGTCAACAGGGTCTGTGTGTAGACCATCAGCGAATGGGTCAGCGTCGGCGATGCGCGCGCTGCGTCGCGCAGTGCGGCAGCCGGCAGCCGCAGCGCGAAGCCGGTGCCTTGCACGACCGCGTTGCCGAGCGCGGGGCCGCCACTGAGGAAGGCGCAGACTCCGACCACGCCTTCATTGCCGATCGGTGCGACCTCGGCCATCGCGCCGTCCGCCAGACCGATCGTCAGCGACACGGTCGCCGTGGTCGGGAAGTACGCGTTCGCGAGCACTGAACCTGCGTCCTGCAGCTGCGCGCCTGCGCGCAACTCCACGGCGAGCAGGCGCGGGCGCAACACAGACAGGTCGGCGGCAGACAGCTCGGCGAGCAGCCGATTGTTGATGGCACCCTCGTACATGGACGGTTCCTCGTGCGGCGGCTGCAGCGGACGCTTCAGCAGCACGCAAAGGTAGGTCGCCCCCCACGATGGGCTTATGTCGAATGACGTAGCCTGGGGATGCAGTTGCTGTGGGTTCAGCTTCCGCAGCGGCAGCTTCAATGTGCGTCGTAGGGCGGGCCTTCGGCCCGCCATCAAGCGCACCGCACCCGACAACGGCGAAAAACCCGCGATTGTGCGACGCGGCGAGCCGGTGCGGCGCGGCGGGCCAAAGGCCCGCCCTACACCAGCGGACGCGGCGGTGGCCGGCCGTCGCCGTAGAGATCGGCCAGTCGGCCGAGCGCCTTGACGTCGCGCATGTGCAGCCGGCCATCGGCGATCCGATGCAGGCCGCGGCGCTCGAGTTTGCGCAAGGTCTTGTTGGTGTGCACCAGCGACAGGCCGAGGCCATCGGCCAGGTGTTGCTGGGTCAGCGGAAACGGTACGCCGCCCGCGCCGGCGTCTGCCTGCAGTGCGGCGGCGCGCTTGAACATCAGGATCAGCAGCATCGCGATGCGCTCTTCCGCGCTGCGCCGCCCCACCGACAACAGGTTGTCGTCGACCAGCGATTCTTCGTGCGCGGTCAGCCAGGTGATG
>JANOEA010000369.1:0-2026 GCA_031412975.1 Pseudomonadota bacterium
CTCGCGGCTTTGATCACGTTTGGCGAATTGCCAGAGCCGGAAATGATTACGACTGCGTCATCCTGGTTGAGTAGGTTCTGGAGTTGTCGCACGAAGACTTCGTCGTAGCCGAGGTCGTTGGCGATGGCGGTCATGAAGGGCAGGTTGTCGTTGAGCGACATGCAGCGGATGAGGCGCTTGCCCTTGCGTTCGGCTGTCTTGGACCAGTCTGTGGCCAGGTGCGAGGCGGTGGCCGCCGACCCGCCGTTACCCATCACGAAGACCTGCTTGCCGTTCTTCTCGGCGGCCTCGAGGACTTTGGCGATCTCTTCGATGGTGGTCAGATCGAGTACCTGCCATTGCTCAAGCTCGCGGTCGCGGTACCACTGTGCGAACTGCCGCACGCCGAGGCCGCCGGGGCCGGTGCCGGTCATGTTGCTTGCGGCCAGTCCTGGCGTCGTCTTGTCCTGAATCGCGGTTGACTTGGTCTGTTTGAGCATGGCGTCCTCTGGATTGCAGTTCAATGTGCTGGAAGGCCGTGCAGTGTCCGGCACGGCGGGGGAAAGCGTAGGTGCAGACTTGCGTACCGGTCGGGGGGCGATCACGCCCCGTGATCGACTCCAGTGCTGGCAGCGGTCGATCGGCCGATGCCGCGGTACTCGATACCCAGCGCGCGCATCAGGGCCGGATCGTAGAGATTGCGGCCATCGAAGATGATCGGCTGCTTCAACAGGGCCTTGATCTGGTCGAAGTCGGGGCTCTTGAACTCTCTCCACTCGGTGACGATCAGTAGCGCGTCGGCACCGCTCAGGGCACTCACCGCGTCATCGACGATCTCAAGTCCCTCAGCGCCGGCAAACACGCGCCGCGCTTCGCGCGCCGCCACCGGATCGTAGGCCCGCAGTCGGGCGCCGCGCTCCAGCAGATGCGATACGACGACGCGGCTCGGGGCCTCACGCAAGTCGTCGGTGTCGGGCTTGAAGGCCAGGCCCCAGAGCGCAAACGTGCGCCCGGCCAGTTCGGGGCCAAAGCGCTCCACGACGCGATCGACAAGGATCAGCTTCTGCCGCTCGTTAGCCGCTTCGACGGCGGCCAGCACCTTGAGTTCGACGTCGTACTCGGCGCCGGTCCGGATCAGGGCCTTCACGTCCTTGGGAAAGCACGATCCGCCGTAGCCGGTGCCGGCGTAAAGAAACTGGTAGCCGATGCGGGGGTCGCCGCCGATGCCCTTGCGCACACTCTCGATATCGGCGCCGACTCGGTCGGCCAGCAAAGCCAGCTCATTCATGAAGCTTATGCGCGTGGCCAGCATGGCGTTGGCGGCGTACTTGGTGAACTCCGCACTGCGAACGTCCATCACCATCAGGCGGTCGCGATTGCGGACGAAGGGTGAGTAGAGGGCACGCATCAGCAGCACGGCGCGCTCGTCCTCGGCACCGACGACAATGCGGTCCGGGCGCATGAAATCCTCGACTGCCGCGCCTTCCTTGAGGAACTCAGGGTTGGAGACGACGGCGAAGTCGACGCCGACACCGCGTGCGGCCAATTCCTGGGCAACGACGGCGCGCACCTTGTCGGCAGTGCCGACCGGGACCGTGCTCTTGTCGATGATGACCTTGTAGTCGGTCATGTGCTGGCCGATGCTGCGCGCCGCAGCCAACACGTACTGCAGGTCGGCCGACCCGTCTTCGTCGGGTGGCGTGCCTACGCCGATGAACTGCAGCGTACCGTGACCTACCGCCTGTGCCACGTCGGTGGTGAACTGCAGCCTGCCGGCAGCGACGTTGCGGCGCACGACTTCCTCCAGACCCGGCTCATGGATCGGGATGCCGCCGTCCTGCAACAACTTGATCTTGGCGGCATCGACATCAACGCAGACCACATGGTTGCCCATTTCCGCCAGACACGCGCCGCTGACGAGGCCGACGTAACCGCTACCGATGATCGTGACTTTCATATTGCGGCTGGGTGTTGTGCAAGCATTTCTATTTTTTTACCGCAGCCGCCAACGCGAGAACCGCGCTCGGCCAGTACTGCGGCATGGACC
>JANOEA010000370.1:0-1970 GCA_031412975.1 Pseudomonadota bacterium
CGCTGCTCGAATTCCTCGCGCAGCGCCGGCTCACGCGCAAGCATCTCGCGCGCGAGTTCCTCCAGCTTGCGCGGATCGGCGTATTCCTTGCGCTCGAGATATGCGTTGAAGAAGCCCCAGCGCAACAGCGAGTCGGGCGCCTGCGGCTCGAGCAGGTGCGCGGCAACCTGGGCGCCGGCCTGATCCATCGGCACCACCACGCTGCCGGCCGGCAGTTCGAACTCGCGCACCAGCGCCGTGGTCTTGAACTCGCGCAGCCCGATGCGGCCCTCGTAGGGCGCTGCATTCCACTGCGGCTGATCGATCCGCCAGCCGCTGGCGCTGACCGCTTGCGGCATGGCCAGGCGAAAGTGCTGCAGCCCATGCGCACGGATGCGATCGATGGTCTCGAGCGCGGCGGGCTTGATCACGTAGGCGGCCGGCAGGCGCACGCTGGTCGCGACCACCATGTCGCGTTGGAACGGCACCACGAGATCGAGTCGCTTGCCGGGCTCGTAGCGGGTCCAGGTAGCGCCGGAGATTTCGCTGCGGGTCTGCGTGAACGCCACGCCGCGCAGGCGGATGTCCTGCGGCTGATCGGTGGGCACGTAGGCCAGCGCATACTCGGGGTCATCGAGCTTGCTGCGCGCGAGCTGCGCGGCATCGGCGGCAGTGAGCGCAGTGCGCAGCGCATCGCCGTGGCGATCCAGCTCACGCAGCACTTCCAGCAACAGGGAGTAGGTCGCCTTCACCCGTTGCGCATACGGCTTGAGCATGTGCGTCTCGACCAGGATGCCCGGACGATTGCGCAATGCCGCGTAGCCGGTCGAGAAGCGCGGGCCCGAGCCGAAGTTGACCAGGCCCTTGCGGATGTCGTTATCGTCGATCAGGTTGATGTACGGGCCGAGCAGATGGCCACGGCGCTCGGTGGCCGGGAATACGCGTCCGATCAGCGCCTCGCGCTGCCACGCGCGAACCGACTGTGCCTGGTTGCCCCACTCTTCGAGGTACCAGGTGAGCGCGTACTGGTAGTCGGCACCGTTGGTGGTGTGCACATCGATGAACAGATCCGGCGACCAGCGCGTCCACAGCGCGAGCCACGCCCGCATCTCGGGCGCATCGGCCTTGATGTGGTCGCGATTGAGGTTGAGGTTCTGCGCGGTGGCGCGCCAGCCCATTGCCTGCGGGCCGTTCTGGTTGATGCGGTTGTAGCGGCTGCTGCGCTCGTGGCCGTCGACGTTGAAGATCGGAATGAACACCAGCACGGTCCGCTCGAGCAGCCCGGCGTGCTTGCCGGCCACGGTAAGGTCGCGCAGCAGGGCCATGCCGGCGTCCTTGCCCTCGATCTCGCCCGAGTGGATGCCCGCCTGCACCAGCAGTACGTGCTTGCCGCGCGCACGCGCCAGTTCCGGCGTGAAGCTGCCGTCGGCACTGGCGATCACCACCGCCAGCTCGCGACCCTCGGGGCTGGTACCGAAGGCTTCGACCCGCAGCTGCGGGCTGGCATCGGCCAGTCGGCGCAGCCACGCCAGCGAATCCGCATACGCAGGCGTGCGCTGATAGCCGGAGATCTCGGCATCCGTGCGCCAGTCGGCGGCGGTCGCGGCGATCGGCAGCAGCAGGGCGGCAAGCGTCGGGATCAGGCGCATCGGGCGGTGCCAGAGGGTGCGCGGAGTGTAGCCGGGCGGCCGCCGGTCAGGCAGTGGATACAGGGCGATCGCGATCGAAACGCGCGAAACCCGCGCGATTGGCGGATAATCGTCGGCCCCTCTTTCACGATCCAATCCATGCAGCCTTTCGTCCCCGGCCAGCGTTGGCTGTCCACCGCCGAACCGGAACTCGGTTTGGGTACCGTGCTGCGCGCCGACGCGCGGCAGGTGCAGATGCTGTATGCGGCCACCGGCACCATGCGCGTGTATGCGATCGCCAGCGCGCCGCTGCTGCGCGCGGCCTTCCGCATCGGCGACCGCATCGCTGCCAACGGCGCGCAG
>JANOEA010000371.1:0-2149 GCA_031412975.1 Pseudomonadota bacterium
GCACGTTGGCACCGAGCAGCAGCTGCCCCGGACCCACCTCGCCGCCCCACACCGCACCGCCGGTGCCGCGATTGACGCTGTCGTCGTAGTGCAGCAATCCCGCACGCAGGTAACCACCATCGATCGAGTAGCCGTCGCGCAGCACGATATTGAGGGATCCGGCAATCGCGTCACCGCTGCGATCGGCCGACGACGAACGCACGATCTCGATCCGCTCGACCAGTTCGGCCGGAATGCGATCGACGAAGAAGGAACGGTCGACGCCCGCGCCGGGGACCCGCTCGCCGTTGATCAGGATCTGGGTGTAGCCCGGATCCAGTCCGCGCAGCCGCACGCCATCGTATTCGAGCACGTCGGACAGGAACGCCACGCTGGGCACGCGCTTGAGCATGTCTCCAACCGTCAGCGGCTCGAATTTCTGGAAGAACTCGAGGTCGTAACTGAGCGTCGGTGCGATCGCCTCGGTGCGATCGCGATAGACGATCGCGTTGACTTCGATCTCTTCGAGTCGCTTGGCCTCGCTTGCGGTCGCCTCAGTGGCGGTCGATTGCGGATCCGGCGCGGGGCTTGCCAGCGCGGCGCTGCCACCGACTACCAACGCGGCGGTAGCGAGGGCGCGCGCGAGGGCGAGACAAAGCGGCTTCTTTTGCATGATCGGGCTCTATGGGCAACGGGAACCCGGCACCGTAGAAACTTCAGATGTCAAGTCGATGACTGCAAAGCTTCAGAAATGAGGCGCTCCAGCCCTGATCGCATGCGACTACCTCAGCTCGCGTACAGCGCCGAGTTGTCGATGTAGATGCGGTAGGCCGTGATGCCTGCAGCGTCGATCGCGAACACATTGGCGAATGGCACCGTGAGTACCGATCCGTCGTGGCGCGTATAGCTGACCGTGCCGTGGCAGACCAACCCGCCAGGAACCTCCCAACTGTTCTCGATCGCATGCGACAGCGCCGCGATCGATGCGAAAAAACCGCCGACGAACGTTTCGATCGCTGCGCGGCCATGCACCGCGGGCAGGTTGCCGAAGCAGAACTCGCAATCCGGCGCCAGCATGCTGCCGAACTGCGCGACATCCTGGCGATCGATGGCCTGGAACAGGGTGCTGAGCATGCCGGTGATTCCTCGGGTGGTTGCACGGCGCGACCCGATCGTCGGCCGTCGGGCTGGATTGTTGGCTGCACGGCGGCCAGAACAAGGCAACGCACGGTGGCGCCCCATTGTGCCGCAACCGCCGCGTGGCGCGAATGGCTTGGTTCCTGCGTCCCGCCCGGCTACTGTGCACGAATGATCGTTGCCAGCCGGGACGCAGCATGCGCACCCCATACAGTTGCGTCTTTTTTGTGTTGTTGCTGTTGAGCGCCTGCGCGGGCTCGGCGCCGACCCCTGCGGCACCAGCAGCCACGCTGGAAGGCACGCTGTGGACCCTGCGCGATTTCGCCGGCAACCCGCGATCCGCCCGGCCAGTCACCCTGCGCTTCGATGCCGGCACGGTCAGCGGCAGCGCACCGTGCAACTCGGTTTCCGCGAGCTACACCCGGGAGGGCGATGGCCTGCGCTTCGGGCCGATTTCCAGATCGAAGATGTACTGCGCCGATGCCGCTGCGCTCGAAGAGGCTTATCTGGCGGCACTGGGTCAGATCGATCGCGCGATCATTGAAGGGCAGACGTTGACCCTGTCGGGCGCAGACGCCCGTCTCGCCTACGCCAGCACCCCGGAAGAATAACTCCGCACTGCGTATCCGACGCTCCACGGACGGACCGTCGGCGCCTTGGCGCGCCTCACCGGTTGCGCTCATCGCGGCGGCATGCCCGTCCATGCACAGCCCGACGATGGATTGCCGCCAAGGCTGACCTCGATCTGCCACGGGGTAGTCCGGCGCGCCGCACCATCGGTGCAGCGCAAGCCGCGCAACACGAGTTCCAGCGTCTGCCCCTCGGCCTTTCCGCTGAACCGCAAGTGGCCGTCCTCACCGCGGGCGAATGGCCGGTAGCGGAAGAACTGCGGGCGCTTGCCGGTTGGCCGAAGGCTGACATAACGCCGACTGACCTCGAGCGCCCAGCTGCCATCGCTGGCGATCGCGCGCCAGACGAAGCCGCGCAGATCCTCCGCACAGCGTGGGCCATCGTGATATGCGCGATGCATCCG
>JANOEA010000372.1:0-3969 GCA_031412975.1 Pseudomonadota bacterium
CGTGATCCTGCTATTCGGAACCAAGAAACTGCCGGGCCTGGGTCAGGACCTGGGCAAGGCCATTCGTGGCTTCAAGAAATCGGTCAGCGATGAAGAGGCGCCGCGCCTCGAGGCCGACGAGAAGACCACCACGGCCGAGAAGTCGACCAGCAAAGACCGCGCCGACTGATCGCGCGGACGGGAGTCGACGATGTTCGACATCGGCTTTTCCGAGCTGGTGGTGATCGGCGTGGTCGCACTGCTGGTGCTCGGCCCCGAGCGCCTGCCGGGGGCCGCTCGCACGCTGGGCAGTTTCGTGCGCAAGGCGCGCCAGAGCTGGGATAGCGTGCGCACCGAGTTCGAGCGCCAGATCGCGGTCGAGGACGTCAAGCGATCAGTGCGTGCGGTGCGCGAATCGCTCGAGTCCGAAGCTGCGCCGCGCAAACCCGCGCCCGCGAGCACTGCGGGCGATCCCGCACCGCCGGCAGCGGTCGCGGCACCCGGCGCCGCACCGGTGGCCGAGCAAGCGCCGCATGACTGAGCGTCTGCGCGGGCCGCAGCCTGGCGAATCGGCGGCCCCGGAAGAACCAGGCCAGACTCTGCTGTCGCATCTGGTCGAACTGCGTGGTCGCCTGCTGCGCTCGGTGGTGGTGGTCGTGGTGATCTTCGCCGGCCTGTTTTCGTTCGCCAACAGGCTGTACTCGTGGTTGGCCCTGCCACTGGTATCGCGCTTGCCGGAAGGCACCCAGATGGTGGCGATCGACGTGGTCACGCCGTTCCTGACCCCGCTCAAGCTGGCGTTCTTCGTGGCCATCTTCGTGGCCATGCCGTACCTGATCTACCAGGCATGGGCGTTCGTGGCGCCGGGCCTGTACCGACACGAAAGGCGCATGGCCACGCCGCTGCTGGTCTCGGCCATCGTGCTGTTCTACGTCGGCTGCGCGTTCGCGTACTTCGTGGTGATGCCGCTGGTGTTCGGATTCCTCACCGCGACCGTGCCCGACGGCGTGTCGATGATGACCGACATCGCCAAGTATCTCGATTTCGTGCTGCTGATGTTCCTGGTGTTCGGTCTGTGCTTCGAGATCCCGGTCGCCACCGTGATCCTGGTCGTGCTCGGCGTGACCACTCCCGAGCAGCTCAAGGCCAGTCGCAGTTACGTGATCGTGGGTGCCTTCGTGATTGCCGCGATCGTCACCCCGCCGGATGCGCTGTCGCAGATCCTGCTCGCGGTGCCGATGTGCATCCTGTTCGAGATCGGCCTGATCGCCGCGCGCAGCGTCGCGCAGCGCAAGGCCAAGGAAGACGCGGCCGCTTCCAGTTAGGCAAGCTCCCGAGGCGCTGTGCGGGACTTGTCCAGGGGCTCGCTAACCGACCGGCGGTGCCGGCGGCGGCGGACCATAGGGCAGCACGATGTCGGTCGCGGCCGACGCAGGCCACAGGTCGCGGTAGGCGAGGAACACGCCGCCATTCGACACCGCGATCCAGCCCACGCCGAACGCGAACCAGGCCAGCAGCGCCACCAGCTGGCCGAGCAGCGGAATCCAGCCGACCAGCGCGGTGGCGACCAGCAGCACCAGCAGCGCGGCGACGAACATCAGGGTGAACACCAGCAGCGCGCCGACGTTGGACAGGCTCGCCGCAAGACTTTCCTTCATCGCGGTGAACGGCTCGATGCCATCGAGCATCACCCGCGGCACCGCGAACACCACGATCGCCGCGGCCGCCAGCACCAGCAGCAGTCCGAACATCAGCGCGACCAGCACGCCGATCCCGAGCGATGCCAGGCTTGCCGGATCGACCGATGAGGACGCACCGCTGGCGATCATCTGCAGGGCCGCTGCGCCGACGAACACGATCAGGGCGATCGCCACCAGGATGCCCGCGATAAGCGCCGGCACGCCGAGCAGCATCAGCGGCAGCAGTCGCCCGGGTTCCTGGAAGCCGCGCAACAGATGCTCGATCTGGGCGCCACGGCCCTCGTGTTCCTCGCGCAGCGCGTACATGAAGCCGCCGCCGAGCACCGGGGTGAGCGCGATCACGGCCAGCGTGCCGAGCACCGGTACCAGCGACACCACCGAAGTGCCGATCACGAACAGCAGCGCGATCACCAGCAGCGGCACCGGATTGTGCGCGATCAGATCGATCGCGCCCCGGAACCACGCATGGCCGCGTGAGGCTTCGACGGATTGGTGCGACATGCGCGCCTCCTGCTGCGGATCGAGTACGGAGCATAGCGGCTCCGCGCTTGAAGCTCAGTGCCTGAGCTTGCCGATCGCGCGCTGCAGCCCGTCGAGGCTGAGCGGAAACATGCGCTCGCCCATCAGCTCGCGCAGGATGCCGATCGATGGCGTCCACTCCCACTGCGCCTGCGGCACCGGATTGAGCCACACGGCGCGATGGTAGACATCGAGCAGCCGCGCGAGCCACACCGCGCCAGGCTCGGCGTTCATGTGCTCGACGCTGCCGCCGGCGACCAGGATCTCGTGCGGACTCATGCTCGCATCGCCGACGATCACCACCCGCCAGTCGGCGGGATACTTGTGCAGCAGGTCCGGCAGCGGCAGCCATTCGTTCCAGCGTCGCCGGTTGTCGCTCCAGACGCGTTCGTACAGGCAGTTGTGGAAATAGAAGTGCTGCAGATGACGGAACTCCGAGCGCGCTGCGGAAAACAGCTCCTCGCAGGTCCGCACGTGCTCGTCCATCGACCCGCCGATGTCGAGCAGCAGCAGGATCTTGACCGCGTTGCGGCGCTCCGGCTGGAACTTCAGATCCAGCATGCCGCCCGCGCGTGCAGTGCCCTCGATGGTCGATGGCAGGTCGAGCGACTCGGCGGCACCCTCGCGCGCGAAGCGCCGCAGCTTGCGCAGCGCCAGCGCGATGTTGCGCGTGCCCAACTGCACCTGGTCGTCGAGGTTGCGATACTCGCGGCGTTCCCACACCTTGACCGCGCGCTTCTGGCGCCCCTGGCCACCGATGCGCACGCCCTCGGGGTGGTAGCCGGCATTGCCGAACGGCGAGGTGCCGGCGGTTCCGATCCAGCGATTTCCGCCTGCGTGGCGCTCGGTCTGCTCGGCGAGGCGTTCATCGAGCGTACGCATCAACTCCTCCCACCCGCCGAGCGACTCGATGCGCGCCTTCTCCGCGTCGCTGAGCAGCAGTTGCGCCTGTTGCCGCAGCCAGTCCTCGGGCAACGTCGCGAAGGCCTCGCCGCTGGCCGTTTCGATGCCGCCGATCCATGCGCCGAACACGCGGTCGAACAAATCGAAGCGGGTTTCGTCCTTGACCAGCACCGTGCGCGCGAACGCATGGAACTCATCGATGGAGCCGCGCGCGATGCCCGCGCGCAATCCTGCCAGCAACTGCAGGAATTCGCCCACGCCCGGCTTGAGCCCCGCGCTGCGCAGGGCGGAAAAGAAACTGGTCAACACCGGCGCTTTGCGCTCCCTTAACGTGCGGAAGGTACAGTCCTACGGTATCCTGCGGGGTTCGCGCACGCACGCGTCATCGCGTGCGGCTTCGCCCCGCGTTCGCGCCCACAGCCCAGCACTATCGCCCTTGCCCTTTGCCCTTGCCCGGAGACTCGCCATGCGTTTTCCCGCCGTTCTCGCCCTGACCGTTGCCTTGGCTGCATGCAGTGGCGATGCGCCGCCACCGACGGCGCCGGCCGGCAGCGCTCCCGCGCAGCCTGCGGCTGCAGTCGGCGACCAGATCACCGGTACCGTGGTGGCCGATGCACCGGCGCTGCTGGGTGCCGGCACCACGCTGGTCACCCGCCTGCTGGACGTCACGCGCGTCGATGCAGACCCGGTCGAGGTGACCTCCGGCAGCCAGCCGGTCACCACGCTGCCGGCGGAATTCGCGCTCTCCTACGACGACAAGCTGGTGAGGTCGGACCGCAATTACGCGGTCGATGCACAAGTCATGGAAGGCGACACCGTGAAGTACGTTTCGATCGGCCGGGTGCCGGTGTTGACCCAGGGCAAGCAG
>JANOEA010000373.1:0-3702 GCA_031412975.1 Pseudomonadota bacterium
GCCCACGACCTGCGCAAGGTCGGGGCGCAGCTCGGCGTTGCGTACATCCTTGAAGGGAGCGTTCGCCGCTCCGGCGAGGCATTGCGCGTCACCGCTCAGCTGATCGAAGTCTCGTCCGGCTTTCACGTCTGGTCAAAGACCTATGACAGGAACATCACCGACATTTTCGCGATCCAGGACGAAATCGCGCGGCTCGTGACCACCGAGCTCTTGGGCGCGATCCCCGGGAGCGGGGTCGAGAATCCCGGCGCTGTCGGTGACGTCGATCCGAAGTCGCATGAGCTCTACCTCGAGGGGCGCGCGCTGTGGGCGGCGCGCGACGCCAATGGAGCGTTCTGGAAATTCCAAGCAGCGACGCAGGCCGATCCCGACCACGCGCTGGCGCACGCCTATCTCGCGGTCGTCGCGTCGGGGGAACACAATGGCCTGATCATTTCCGGTCTTCCCCCGGGGACGAACCGTTCCGAAATCGCCGAGACGGCCTTGCGCAAGGCGGTCGCGCTTCGTCCACAAGCCTCCGATGTCCACTACGCGCAAGGCTGGATGCTCGAATCGAGAAGCGGTTTCGAGCTCGACGAGAAGGGCGCCGCGTGGGTTGAGGCCCGCGAGCACTACGAGCGCGCCGTGCGCGCCAATCCGCGCAATAGCGAGGCGCTTTACGCCCGCATGCGTTTTATTGTCGACCCGGCCGAAAGTACCGCGTATCTACGGCGCATCGTCGAGATTGACCCCGGCCATGCGCGCGCAGTCAATCTCCTCGCGGACCACTACCTTTCCGAGGGCGATTCCGGCGCCGCCAAGGGGGCATTCGATGCCCTTTTCGCCGTCGCTCCCGGGACGCCGCGCATCTACGCGGCGAGGACGTATCAAAAATTCGGCGATCTCGAAAAGAGCGCCGAAGTACTGCTGCGCGATTTCGACGGGCCAGGGCTTTCGCCGGTCGAGCTTTTACAGCGCGCCGCACGTCTGGCAGATCTCGGCGCGGTCCAGGAGGCGGCGTTTCTGTACGATCGGATCGAGGGCCGTAAAGATTTAGGCCTGTTTGGCGCAGTGCAGGCGGCGCTCTTGCGTGGCGATTATCGCAATTCCCTGCCAATCGCCGCGGAAATTCACGCGCTGCCAGATCCGCCAGTTTGGTCTGCCGCGGTCAGCGCCTATTCTCATCTCCTTCTCGGCGAGAATGATGCGGCCTATCAGGTTCTTCTCGACCACGACCCTGATGTTGGCGCTGTCGTCAGGCTTGTTGGCGGGGTTGGCGTTGTCGATCACGCGGCGTTCATCGCTGCGATCGCACTCGCCCGAATGGGGCGCAAAGACGAAGCCGCTGAGATCTGGAAGCGCGCGCTCGCCGCAACCGAGGGCGAAACCGAAGGAGAAGGTTGGGCGCTACATATGGCGCGCGGGATCATTCATGCAAACCTCGGTGACGCGGCCAAAGCGTTCGCAGAACTTGATGCTGCCTATAAGGGTGGGTTCCGCTTTCTGTACAGCTATCGCTGCAATACGTGCGTCGATCCCGCCTTCTTCGACCGCAACGGATTTTTCCAGCCGATTTTCGACGATCCGCGTTTCGCCGCTTATGTCGGACGGATCAGCAAGGAAAACGCGGAAACGCTGAAGCGCCTCGACAAGAAATACGCGTTCCTCGAAAAAATCCGCGCTGACATGCCTGCGGAATGACGATCTTGCTCCCGGCGTTTCAGGTCATGCGTACGCCCCGCGCCGCCGCCGCCTCGATTTTCCGCGTAAACCAGCGGCGCAGGTCGCGGTCGCTTGCCGCGATGGACGCGCCGATGGCGGCGTCGCGATGGCCCTGCGCCGCGATCTCCAGCGCCAGCCGGGCGTAATCCCGGTCGCTGGTCGGGCTGTTGCCATCGCACCAGCGATCTGATCTTGCTTGTCTGCATCGGGTGCTTCCAGTAGCATCTTGCGCCCCGCTGGTGATCCGGTTCTGCGCGGAAACGGGACTGGCGAGCTTCGACGGCGCCGCCCGCGCAGTACCAGCCGCCCGCGTGTGTCGTGGAGAGGTGTCCGAGTGGCTTAAGGAGCACGCCTGGAAAGTGTGTATACGGCTTATCCCCGTATCGCGGGTTCGAATCCCGCCCTCTCCGCCAGTTTTGTGCACGCAAGTTTTCGAAGTAACGCGCGGTGGTTCAGCGCGGTGTTGAGGGCGGGTGAGAACCCTGTGGTTCGACTGCGCGCGCCGGGAGCGCGCGCGGACGTCCGCAGGACGGTCGGCGGCTTTTTCGCCGACGGCGCCCTGGATGGGCGCCGCCATCCCGCCGTCTCCGCCGGTTTTGTGCACGCAGGTTTTCGAAGTAACGCGCGGTGGTCCCGCGCGGTGTGTAGGGCGGCATCGAACCCTGTGGTTCGACTGCGCGCCGGTAGCGCCAGCATGACTTCCATGGTGGTCCCCGTCGGTTCCCCGCGACGATAGGTGGCAAATTCCGCCAGGCCCGGAAGGGAGCAACGGTAGTCGCTGATTCGGGTGCCGGGGGTCGGCCGGCGGGGGCCGCCACCCATTATCGACGCGCAGTCCCGCTGCCAGTGGGTTGCGCGCCCTGCGGCATCGCCGAGATAGCCACACCGGTCGATGGTTGGCACAATCGGGGTCCGGCACGGGAATCGCGATGTCCTATCAAGTACTCGCCCGCAAGTGGCGTCCCAAACGGTTCGCCGAACTGGTCGGTCAGGAGCACGTGGTGCGTGCGCTGACCCATGCGCTGGTCAGCGGGCGCATCCACCATGCGTTCCTGTTCACCGGCACCCGCGGGGTCGGCAAGACCACCATCGCGCGGATTTTCGCCAAGTCGCTCAACTGCGAGGCCGGAGTCAGTGCAGAGCCCTGCGGCGTGTGCGCGATCTGCCGCGACATCGATGGCGGTCGCTTCCTCGACCTGCTGGAGATCGATGCGGCCAGCAACACCGGTGTCGACGATGTGCGCGAGGTGATCGAGAACGCGCAATACCGCCCGGTGCGCGGTGGTTTCAAGGTGTACCTGATCGACGAGGTGCACATGCTGTCCAAGCATGCGTTCAACGCGCTGCTCAAGACCCTCGAAGAGCCGCCCGAGCATGCGAAGTTCCTGCTCGCGACCACCGACCCGCAGAAATTGCCGGTCACCGTGCTGTCGCGCTGCCTGCAATTCAATCTGAAGCGTCTTTCCGAAGAACAGATCGGCGGCCAGGTCGAGCGCATCCTGCAGGCCGAACAGATCGCGCACGATGCCGATGCGGTGGCCGAGATCGCACGCGGCGGCAACGGCTCGATGCGCGATGCGCTGTCGCTGCTCGACCAGGCGATCGCGTTCGGCGGCGGCAAGCTGGTCGGCGAAGAGGTGCGCACCATGCTGGGCACCATCGACCGCACGCGGGTCGCCGGTTTGCTCGAGGCGGTCGCAGCCGACGACGCGGTCGCGCTGTACGCGCGGATCGCCGAGCTCGCCGAGTTCGTGCCCGATTTCGCCACCGTGCTCGACGAAGTGGCCGCGCTGCTGCACCGCATCCAGTTGCGCCAGTTCCTCGGCGAGGGTGCGGCGCCACTGGAGCCTGGGATAACCGCGCTGGCGGAATCGCTCGGCGCCGACGAGGTCCAGTTGCTCTACCAGTTGGCGATCACCGGACGCCGCGACCTCGGGATGGCGCCGAACCCGCGCGCCGGCTTCGAGATGACGCTGCTGCGCATGCTGGCGTTTCGGCCGG
>JANOEA010000374.1:0-15790 GCA_031412975.1 Pseudomonadota bacterium
GGTTGAAGCTCGCATTGACCAGCTACTTCGGTCTCTACGAATCCATGGTGACCGTCACGTCGGAACTGCCGGAGGTTCGCACCGTGGTGCGCTCCCTGATCCCGCCGCAGACGCAACTGCACCTGTGGCGGGAGTGCCACCGGATCGAGGGCCTGACGGAGTCGCTCGCGCCCGACTGCCCCGCGGCCCTCGACGACGGTCAGAGCAGCGAAGTCATGGAACAGCTCCGCACACACCTCACGCTGCGACCGGCACTCGCGTACTGGATGAGCACGATTGCCCTGACCCAGCCTGCGCTGGACGAGCAGGTGCTTGGCGCACAGGCGGTCATCGCCTCGATCGACGCGGAACTGGGGAACTGACGCATGCTGCTACGCCGCGTCATCGAGCACGTCCGCGAGCAGAACTGGACCGCGGTGGGCATCGACTTCGTGATCGTGGTGATCGGCGTGTTCGTCGGCATCCAGGTGTCGAACTGGAATGCGGGGCGCGCCGAGCGTGAACTGGTCCGCGGCCATCTGTCCGAGATCGCCGACGACCTACGCACCCACCTCGCTTTGGATGCGGCGTTGGAAGGCTCGGCAAGGCTGCGTATCGCCGCGGTCGACCACATCCACCGCGAAGCTTTCGGGAACAGTCTTCCCAGGACCCTCGTGCTGGCGACGGAGCGGTGGGAAGCGCCGCCGGCCGAACCCTTTCCGCCGGGCCAGCTCGACAACCTGATGGGTGCGGTGAACCTGGTGCGGATCTCGGTGCGATCGCGCAATGGCTACGAGTCGCTGATCAGCTCGGGCCGCCTGGGGCTCCTGAAGAACCGCCAACTCGCACGCGAAATCCAGACCTACTACGGCAACTACGACGACCTGCTCGACACCAATGCGGTGTTCCGCATGTTCCGCAACGATGGTGCGCGCGATCAGTACCCACTCGGCGTATCGGTGTTCGACCAGCGGCCGGCGCCGGAGCTTGCCGCGCTGGCGCGCGTCAACCCCGGTTTCGCCGCCTACCTGCGCAGCCAGCGCGAGTGGGCGATCGTGCACTACAACCTGGTGCGCAACGTGACCATCGAAACCAGGACGCTGCTCGCAGCGATCGAGCAGGAGCTCGCCGCGCCATGATCCTGCGCCGCGTCATCGAACATGTCCGCGAGCAGAACTGGACTGCGGTGGGCATCGACTTCGTGATCGTGGTGGTCGGCGTGTTCGTCGGCATCCAGGTGTCGAACTGGAACGGGGCGCGTGCCGAGCGAGCGCGCGAGCGCCTACTGCTGGGCGAGCTGCGGGCGGAGATCGCCGAGGCGCTGCGGGTCAAGGATGTGATTCGCAAGGGCTACGCGCAGGTAGCGAGATCGGGCCAGCGCGCCATTGCCTTCCTGGACTCGGGGCAGGCCTGTGGTGACGCCTGCTGGCCGGTCATCGTCGATTTTTTCCATGCATCGCAATGGCGGGCGCCGTTGCACGGGCTGACCAGTTTCCAGGAGCTGCGTCGCAGCGGATGGCCGAGCAATCGGGCGATCACGGAAGCCACGGAATTCTACGAGTTGAATACGCTGGCGCTGGCGACGTCGACGGTGGCTCCCGCCTATCGGACCTTGGTTCGCGGGCTGATTCCGTTGGCGATCCATCGACCCTACTGGGCGAACTGCTACCAGGCCGGTAGCGCGGGAGAGTCCTACCTCGAAGACTGCCCCCAGGCCGTCGACCCTGCCGTTTCAGCGACCGGGATTGAGGCCATCAAGGCGCACCCGGACATCCACCGCACTCTCACCGAGTGGGTCGGCTATACCTTCCTCGTTTCGGACGCGCTCGAACGGCAGGACGCAGCCGCGCGGCGGGCACTGACCGTTCTCGACGCCGAACTGGCGGCACAGCCATGATCCTGCGACGGATTACCCAACACGTCCGCGAGCAGAACTGGACCGCCATCGCGATCGATTTCGTGATCGTGGTGGTGGGCGTGGTCGTCGGCATCCAGGTCGCCAACTGGAATGAAGATCGCCAGCAGGCGGCGCGTCAAGCCAACTATCTTGAACGGCTGCGGGTGGACTTCGTCGGCATCCGCGATCGGATCGGCGAGCACTTCGTGGTGTACCGCGATGCCGTCGAGGGCAGTGATCTCATCCTGTCGCTGCTGCGCGCTGACGAGCAGGCATTGAACGACATGGCGTTCGACCGCGCGCAGATGGCGCGCGCTTTCAACGGCCTGGTGCAGAACCGGATCCCACCGCCACTGCCGGCCACCTACGTCGAAATGCGCTCGGAGGGTCAACTCAGTCACATCCGGAACCCCGAACTGCGCGACGTGTTGGCCGATTACGATCGGCTGCTCGGCGTGCTTCAGGAGGTTGCACGGACGGTCGGCGACACCATCGTTCAGCAGGCCCCGGTCGTGCAGCGGCACTTCGTCAGCCGGAACGTCAACGACGACGCCGCGCTTTCGGGTTTCCGCATTGAGGTGCTGGCGTTCGATCTCGCCGGCATGCGTGGTGACCGCGACTTCACCGTGGCGGTAAGCGTGCTGCAACGCAATGCCGTCAACTCGCGCAGCCTGCGTCAGCGCCAGCTCGACCTGATCGAGAGGATCCTGGTCCTGATCGAGAAGGAGAGCCAGAGGTGATCCTGCGCCGCGTCATCGAGCACGTCCGCGAGCAGAACTGGACCGCCGTCGGCATCGACTTCGTGATCGTGGTGGTCGGCGTGTTCGTCGGCCTTCAGGTTCAGCAGTGGGCGGATGCGCAGCGGCAAGGTCGGCTGGAGCGGACCTACACCGAACGGCTGCAGGCTGAGGTGCGCGGTCTGATGGCTACCGGCGCGCCGCTGGTCGAGGCTCGAAATCGCTTCAATGCTGGCCTCGCCGCGACGACACAGGCGCTGTTCGGCGGAGAAATGGAGGCGCTGAGCGACTTCGAGTGCCAAAGCATCGCGTATTCCTATGTGGTCTCGAATCCGACCGACGAGTTGGCCGCGCTGATCGAGCTGCAGTCCACCGGCCAGCTTTCGGTATTGAGCAATCCTCGGGTGTCGGAGGCGCTGGGCGCGTTCCTGCTGGTGCGGGCGAGATCGCGGGATTCCCATGCCGGGATCAACCGCAGCCAGTTGAATCTACAACTGCGTCATCCAAATCTCATGTTGGTCACCGCGCCCATGGACATCGCGACGAGCTCGTTTGCTTACGGCAGCTTCCGCTGCGATCTCGACGGCATGAGGGCCTCGCCGCAGTTTCTCAACGACTACGACCTCAATCAAACCAACTTCGCGCTGCACACCCGCGACAACGCCAGGGTCGACGCCAGCCTGCTTGAACTGAACGGGGTCCTGATGGAAGTCCTTGGCCTGCCTCGGGGGGCGGCACCACCATGATCCTGCGCCGCGTCATCGAACATGTCCGAGAACAGAACTGGACCGCCATCGCGATCGACTTCGTGATCGTGGTGGTCGGCGTGTTCGTCGGCATCCAGGTGGCGAACTGGAACGAGGCGCGGCTGGAGACGCAGCGTGCGCAAGGTTTCCTGCAGCGACTGTCGGGGGATCTCGACCAGGAGCTGATCGAGATCGACCGCAGGATCGCCTACGTCGGGCGCTCGATCGAATACGGCGAGGCCGCGCTGGCCTGGGCCGAGGACGGCACGCTGGCGCAGGGCTCCGCGTGGCAGACCGTGCTGGCGTTCTTCCAGGCCAGTCGGATCCTGCCGTATACGCCGGTCGACACGACCTACCAGGAGATGAGCTCGGCCGGCCGGTTGGGGCTGGTGCGCGACGCGGGCCTGCGTGCATCGCTGACCGAATACTTCGTCAGCGGCGCGCTCACGCGCGCCGACTACATCCTGCGGCTCAATCCCGAGTACCGCCCTCACGTGCGCGGGCTCACCCCTTACCGCATGGCGCGCTACATCTTCACCGACTGCTTCAAGATGACCGACATTCGCACGGTGGCGACGCTACCGTGCGAGTCGCCGGTCGACGAGGCCACGGCGGCTGCGGTGCTTGCGCGCTATCGCGACGCGCCAGGCTTGATCGTCGAACTGGCTTTCTGGGTCGATTCGGCGCACCAGATGGTGGCCATCATGCAACAGCTGCGCAAGGCCAGCGTCGAGCTCAAGCGGCGTATCGACGCCGAACGCGATCGCTGATTCGTGCCGCCGCGACGAATGACTACCCACCTCATGCCCATCCGTCCATCCACCCCAACCACCGCCGTCTGCGGAAAGGCCGTGCCATGCGCGCAGTGAGTCGAACCCTGTTCCTTTCCGCGGCGCTCACCGCGCTGCTGCTGACGCCGCCCGCTTCCGCGGGCGGCGTGATCGACAACGTGCTGACCCAGTGGCGCGCCCATGCGGACACCTGCGAGGACGCCAAGGTGCGTTTCCCGGAAGCGCCGATGCACGTTGCGATGTTCGAGGCCATCAACGCGATCACGCCCAAGTACACGCCCTATCTCCAGCCGTTGGAAGCCGCAACAGGCAGTTCCGTCGACGCAGCGGCTGCTACCGCGGCGCACGACGTGCTGGTAGTGCTGTGTCCTGACCAGGCGGAAGCCTTTGCCAAGGCCCTGAAGGGCGCGCTGGAAGCGATCCCCGATGCAGCCGCCCGCGACGGCGGCGCGAATGTCGGTCGAGCCGCCGCAGCCGCGGTGCTCGCCGCGCGCGCCGGCTCGCGCGCCGACGTGCGCGACCCGGTGTTCGACCCGCCGGCCGCCGGTCGCTACGTGCCGACGATCCGCCGCGCCGGTTTCGCGATGGCGAAGCAGCAGCCATGGATCCTGCGCAGTGCCGACGAGGTGCGGCCCGCGCCGCCACCGGCGCTCGACAGCGCGACCTGGGCCCGCGACCTCGAGGAGGTGAAATCGCTGGGCGCGAAGAAGTCCAAGACGCGCAGCAAGGCGCAGACCGACAGCGCGAACTTCTGGGCGCCGCGCGACACCCGCATCGTGCTCGACCAGCTGATCAATCGACCCGGCCGCAGCCTGGTCGACGACGCGCGCTTCCTCGCGCTGGCCGAAATGGCGCACAGCGATGCCTACGTCGCGATGATGGATGGCAAGTACCACTACGATTTGTGGCGCCCGATCACCGCGATCCGCCACGCGCAAACCGACGGCAATGACGGCACCACCGCCGATCCGACCTGGGAAGGTCTCGACGAGACGCCCTACCACCCGGAATACCCGTGCGGCCACTGCCTGAGTGCGGCAGCCGGCGGTGCGGTCATCGCCGGTGAGTTCGGCGCCAGCGCGCCGCCGCTGGTGCTGCAGGCCGAAGACGCGCTGCTGCGGCGCTTCGACACGCCCAAGCAGTACGTCGACGATGTTTCGCTGTCGCGCATCTACCTTGGCGTGCACTACCGCTTCTCGGTCGATGTCGGCATCGCGATGGGCACGGCGATCGGCGAGCTGGGCGCGCAGCGCTACTTCCTGCCGCTGGCAAAGAGCGAGGAGTGAGCGCGATCCGGCACTTCGGCTGGCGGGCCACGCGCCTGCGGGCGTGAGCCAGGCGGGGGCCGCAGATGCAGCCCCCGCAGCGCGTCGCCGGACGCGCAATCCCGCCGAATCAATGCGCAACGAGACGCCGGTGCGCGTGGATCGACTGCAGGATCCCGAAGCCGGCCAGCAGGGTGACCGCCGAAGTGCCGCCGTAGGAGATCAGCGGCATCGGCACGCCCACCACCGGCAGCAGGCCACTGATCATGCCGCCGTTGACCGCGACGTAGACGAAGAAGGTCAGGGCCAGCGAGCCGCCGAGCAGGCGCGACCAGGTGTCGCGCGCGTTGGCCGCGATCCACAGCCCGCGGCCGATGATGAACGCGTACAGCGCGAGCACCAGCACCACGCCGAGCAGGCCGAATTCTTCGGCGAACACCGCGAAGATGAAGTCGGTGGTGTGTTCGGGCAGGAAATCGAGCTTGGCCTGCGTGCTCATGCCGAAGCCCTTGCCGAACGCACCGCCCGAACCCACCGCGATCTCGGCCTGGATGATGTTCCAGCCCGCACCGAGTGGATCGGACTCCGGATCGAGGAACATGCGCAGGCGATTGCGCTGGTACTCGTGCAGGAACTGCCAGCCGATCACTGCAGCCGCAGTCGAACCGACACCACCAATGAGCACGATCCGCGACCACGACAGGCCGGCAAGGAACACCGCGAACACACCGGATGCCGCCACCAGCATGCCGGTGCCGAGGTCCGGCTGCATCACGATCAACGCAGTCGGCACGCCGATCAGGGCCGCGCACACCAGCAGCGCCCCCCAGCCGGGCGGCAGCACGCGATCGTGCAGGAACCACGCCACCATCATCGGCAGGCTGAGCTTGAGCAGCTCGGCCGGCTGCACGAAGAAAGGCCCCACGTCGATCCACGAACGCGCGCTGCGTCCACTGCCGATCAGCGGCACCAGCAGCAGCACACCGACCGAAACCGCGAACAGCCATGGGGTCCAGCTGCGCAGTATCGCCGGCGGAATCCGCGTGGCGAGCAGCAGCAGGGCGAAGCCCAATCCCAGCCGCGCCGCCTGGTTGAACACCAGGTTCAGATTGCCACCGCTGGCGCTGTAGAGCACGACGAGCCCGACTCCGCACAGCAGGACCAGTGCGGCGAGCAGCGGCAGGTCGAGCGTCGGTCGTGACAGCAGGCGCGCCATCCAGCGACGCACGTACACCTTGATCGCGATCGCATTCACGGTGCGGGCTGACCCAGCCAGGCATCGATGATGCGGCGGGCAACGGGCGCTGCCGCGCGGGTGCCGCTGGAGCCGTGTTCGACGACCACCGCCACCGCGATCTGCGGCGCTTCCGCTGGCGCAAAGGCCACGAACAACGCGCGGTGCCGCAAATGTTCGGCGACCCGGGTCTCGTCGTAGGCCTCGCCCTCGCGGCGCGTATAACGTTGCGCGGTACCACTCTTGCCGGCGATCAGCCATGGCGCATCGACGCCGTAGGCACGCGCCGTACCGGTGGGTCCGTGCATCACCGCCACCATCGAATCGCGAACCGCGGCCAGATTCGCGGGGTCGCGCACGAAACTGGGCGTGGCCGGCGGCAGCGTCACGGTCTCGCGTGCCGCGTCGATGCCATCCTGGCTCGCCATCAGCAGGTGCGGCGAATGCCGCTCGCCACCTTGTGCGAGGGTGGCCAGCGCGCTGGCCAACTGCAGCGGCGAGACCACCCAGTAGCCCTGCCCGATTCCGGCGATCACGGTCTCGCCGGGATACCACTCGGTGGCGAGATTGGCGCGCTTCCATGCCCGCGACGGCAGCACGCCGACGATCTCGCCGCTGAGGTCGATGCCGGTCGGCGCGCCGAATCCGAACTGCGACAGATAGCTTCCGAGCCGATCCACGCCGATATCGAACGCGAGTTGGTAGAAGTAGGTGTTGACCGATTGCGCCATCGCCTCGGTGAGGTCGACGCGCCCGTGGCCGCCAGCTTTCCAGTCGCGCCACACCTGCGGCAATCCGGGCAGCTTGAACTCGCCGCTGGAGAACACGGTGTCGCCCGGGCGGCGCAATCCCAGCTCGAGCCCCGCCAGCGCGATGAACGGCTTCATCGTCGAGCCCGGTTCGTAGCCGCCTTGTACTGCGCGGTGGAACAGTGGCCGGTGGGGCGCTTCAAGCAGCGCGGCATACGCCGCGCGCGAAATGCCGTTGACGAACAGATTGGGATCGAAGCTCGGCAAGCTGACCATCGCGAGCACTTCGCCGGTGCGCGGATCGATCGCGACCGCCGCACCCGGCTGGCCCTCGAATGCGGCAGCTGCGGCACGCTGCAGTTCGAGATCGATGCTCAGGTACAGATTGCGACCCTGCCGCGGCGGTACCCGCGACAACGTCGACAGCGCCCGGCCGAGCACATCGGTCTCGACCCGCTCGTAGCCCACCTGGCCGAGCAGCAGGTCCTCGTAGTGGCGTTCGATGCCGGACTTGCCCACGTGGCTGGTGCCCGCATAGCGGCTGTCCTCGAGACGCGCACGATCGGCGGTATCGATGCGACCGACATACCCCACCAGGTGCGCGAGCAGTTCGCCCTCCGGATAGTAGCGGGTCAGGTACGGCACCACCTCGACGCCCGGAAAACGGAACCGGTGGACCGCGAAGCGCGCTACATCCTGCTCGCTCATCTGCAGCTTGAGCGGAATCGAGTTGAAACGCCGGCGCAGCTTGCGCTCCTCATCGAAGCGTTCCACCTCGTCGTCGCTGATCGAAATCACCGCGCGCAGGCCGGCGACGGTGGCATCGACATCGCCCGCCTGCTCGGGAACGACCTGCAGCCGGTACTGCGGCACGTTTTCGGCCAGCAGTCGGCCCTGCCGGTCGTAGATCAGACCGCGCGATGGCGGCAATGCGCGCGGCTTGATGCGATTGTCTTCCGAGCGTCCGTGGAACTCCGCGTGGCGGAATACCTGCAACAGCACGAAACGTCCGCTCAACACCAGCAGGCACACCATCACGATCGCGAACCCGACCAGGGCGCGGCGGCGGAACAGCGCGACCTCGTGCGCGGCTTCCTTGATCCGGCGCGAGCGGTTGCCGTCGAGTCGCGGCATCGCTCAGCTCTCGCGCGGGCGCACGCGGGCGCGTGCGATGTCGAGCAGCAGGAACAGCCATGGCCACAGGAACACGCCGGTGAACGGCGCCACCCAGAACGTCCAGTCGGGCGGCGCGGTGCCCTGGAACGCGCGCACCATCAGCATCACCACCCGATCGTTGAGCAGCAGCGCGAACACCACCAGCGCCTGCTGCAGCATCGGGAAGAAGCGCATCCGCGAGCGCAGGCGCAGCACGATGAAGGCGATGATGGTCAGTCGCAGCGCCTGTTCCCCGATCAGGTTGCCGGCAAGCAGGTCGCCGAGCAGCCCGAGCAGGAACGCATTGCGCAAACCCATCCGCTCAGGCGCTTCGAGTGCCCAGTAGATCACCAGCAGGCCGAGCCAGAATGGCTTGAACGGCAGCAGCGGGGCAGGCACTGCCACTACTGCCAACAGCACGCCGACTGCGAGGGTCGCCCAATACACGTTGCTGTCGCTGCGGGTGCGCAGGCTCATGGCGCCGGACGCTCGTCGGCTTCGACATCGGGAGTCGCGCTGATCGCGGTCGGCGTGGTGGCCAGTTCCTCGGGCGGGCCGACGAATTCGAGCGCCATGCCGTCGCCATCGATCATTTGCAGGCGCTCGTCGTGCAACACCAGCACTTCGCCGCTGCGCGCCATCGCCGCGGCCGGGGTCGCGATCGCCAGCACGAAGGTCGCCGAGTCGTCCGGCTCGACCTGGCGGATGGTGCCTACCGGCAAGCCGGCCGGAAACAGCCCGCCGATGCCGGAGGTGACCAGGGTGTCGCCGACCCGCACACCGGCGCTGAACGGAATGTGCGGCAGGCTCAGACTGTCGAGGCTGCCGCTGCCGTAGGCGATGCTGCGCAGCCCTGTGCGCGCCACACGAACAGGGATCGCGTGGCCGGGGTCGGTGATCAGGATCAGCACCGAGTGGTCGCGGCGCACCTCGACGACCTGGCCGAGCACACCGCGTGAGTCCATCACCGCCTGGCCGGGCGCCAGCCCGTCACCTTCGCCGAGCCCGATCAACACTCGATGGCGGAACGGTTCGAGGTCGACGTCGATCAGCTCACCCAGCTGCGCCTGCAGGCCCAGGCGCGTGCGCGCATCGAGCAACTCGCGCAGTCGCGTGTTCTGGTCGGCCACCGCGGTCAGGCGCGCAAGGCGCGCTTGCGCGAGCAGCAAGTCCTGGCGCAGCTGCGCGTTCTCGTCGGTCAGCCGACCGCGATCGACCACCATGCCATGCACGGCGCGCCCGGCGCGTGCGGGTGCCGACGCGATCCAGTACACCGGGCCTGCGAGCACCGTAGCCTCGCGCCGTATCGCATCGAGGAAGTGGCCACGATGATCGGCCACCATCAGCACGACTGCCAGCAGCACGAATCCGACCAGACCGAGCGTGCTGGAGTCGGCTTCGGCGAACAGCGGGCTGGTGTCGTTACCGGGACTGGGCACGTAGGGCGACTCGGCACCGCGCGAGCGGCTGCGGACAGGACATCACTCGGGTGCGAAGAACTCGCTGCCATGCAGGTCGATCAGCTCCAGCGCGCGGCCACCGCCGCGCGCCACGCAGGTCAGCGGATCGTCGGCGACCTGCACGTGCAGCCCGGTCTCTTCGCTGAGCAGCCGATCCAGGTCGCGCAGCAGCGCACCGCCGCCGGTGAGCACGATGCCGCGCTCGGCCACGTCCGAGCACAGCTCCGGTGGCGTTTGCTCGAGCGCGGCCTTGACCGCGCTGACGATGCCGGCCAGCGGCTCGTGCAGCGCTTCGAGGATCTCGTTGGAGTTGATCGTGAACATGCGCGGCACGCCTTCGGCCAGGTTGCGCCCGCTGACTTCGATTTCCCTGACCTCGGCCTGCGGGTAGGCGCAGCCGATTTCCATCTTGATCCGCTCGGCGGTGGTTTCGCCGATCAGGGTGCCGTGGTTGCGGCGCACGTAGTTGATGATCGACTCATCGAAGCGATCGCCGCCGATGCGCACGCTCTGCGCATACACGATGCCGTTGAGCGAGATGACCGCGACTTCCGAAGTGCCGCCACCGATGTCGAGCACCATCGAGCCGCGCGCTTCGTGGACCGGGATGCCCGCGCCGATCGCGGCGGCCATCGGTTCTTCGATCAGGAACACATCGCGCGCACCGGCGCCTTCGGCCGATTCCTTGATCGCACGACGCTCGACCTGGGTCGAGCCGTAGGGCACGCAGATCAGCACCCGCGGGCTCGGCCGCAGCAGTTTGGCCTTGTGCACCTTGCGGATGAACGCCTGCAGCATTTCCTCGGCCATCGTGAAGTCGGCAATCACGCCGTCTTTCATCGGCCGGATGGTGACGATGTTGCCGGGCGTGCGGCCGAGCATGCGCTTGGCGTCCGCGCCGACCGCACGCACCGAGCGCGGACCACCGGGACCGCGGTCCTGCTGGATCGCTACGACCGAAGGTTCGTTGAGCACGATGCCCTGGCCACGGGCGTAGATCAGGGTGTTCGCCGTGCCGAGATCGATCGACAGGTCGTTGGAGAACATGCCGCGCAGACTTTTGAACATGATGGGGGTCGGCAGACCTTCGCAAGAGGGGTGGGAATCCGGACAACGTCCGGATTGCTGGCGGCGGGCGCCGGAGGCGCCGAACAGGCCGCAAAACAAGACGGTTAATGTAGCGCCCGGCATGTTAGGGCGGCAAGGAGAGAAACCGTGGCCAGTGATAGAGTTGGCGATCCATCGGCTCCCCGGTTCAGCCCCTCGTCATCCACCGCCCATGGCCCTCGACTCCGCGACTCTGGTGCATCTGGCCCGCCTGGCGCGACTCTCGCTGGGCGCTGCCGAACGTGAACAGCTCGGCGCCGACCTCGATCGCACGCTGGCGATGATCGATCAGTTGCAAGCGATCAGTGTGGAAGGACTCGAGCCTTTGGCCCAGTCGCAGCCATCGCACACCGCAAACCGGGTCGATTGGGTGAGCGAGCAGGACCAGAGCGAGCAGTTGCTGGGTCTGTCGCCCGCAGCCGAAGGCGGCTATTTCCTCGTTCCGAAGGTGATCGAGTGAGCCGCATCGAGGCGCTGGACACGGTGACCGGCCAGTTGGCGGCGATGGCGGCCGGATCGATCGACCCCCGCGCACTGGTCGAACGTTGCCTCGGGCGCGCAGCGGCCCAGGTGGAACTCAATGCGCTGATCACCACCACGGCCGAGGCTGCGCGCGCGGGCGCCGCGGCGCTGGCGCCAGGCGGCGGCCCGCTCGCCGGCGTGCCGTTTGCGCAAAAGGACCTGTTCTGCACCCGGGGCGTTCGCACCACCTGCGGTTCGCGCATGCTGGCCGAGTTCGTCGCGCCATACGACGCAACGGTGGCCGCGCGGCTGGACGCAGCCGGCGCGGTGTCGATCGGCAAGGCGAACATGGACGAGTTCGCAATGGGCTCGTCGAACGAAAATTCGCACTTCGGGCCGGTCCGCAACCCCTGGGACCGGCAACGCGTACCCGGCGGCTCCTCCGGGGGCTCGGCCGCACTGGTGGCCGCCGGCGTGGTGCCGTTCGCCACCGGCAGCGACACCGGCGGTTCGGTGCGCCAACCGGCAGCACTGTGCGGCGTGGTGGGGCTCAAACCGACCTATGGCCGGGTGTCGCGCTACGGGATGGTGGCCTATGCCTCCAGCCTCGATCAGGCCGGGGTACTCGCACATACCGCCGAGGACTGCGCGCGCGTGCTGGCCGTGATCGCGGGCGCGGATCCACGGGATGCGACCTGCAGCACGCGAGCGCTCGATGACTATGTGGGTAGCCTCGACGCGGGCGTGCGGGGCTTGCGGATCGGGGTTGTCGCCGAATACTTCGGGGCGGGTGTGGATCCTGCGGTCGCGCAGGCAGTGCGGACTGCCTTGCAGGTGCTCGAGCGGCGCGGCGCGGTGCTGATCGACGTGCGCCTGCCCAGCTTGCCGCTGTCGATTCCCGCCTATTACGTACTCGCGCCGGCGGAAGCGTCGAGCAATCTGGCCCGCTACGACGGAGTGCGCTTCGGGCACCGCTGCGATGCGCCGGTCGATCTCGCCGACCTGTACTCGCGCTCGCGCGCGGAGGGTTTCGGCACCGAGGTCAAGCGACGCATCCTCGCGGGCACCTATGTGCTGTCGGCGGGCTACTACGACGCCTATTACCGCCGGGCCCAGAGGGTACGACGCCTGATCGCCGACGACTTCAGCCGCGCGTTCGGCGAGGTCGACCTGTTGGCCGGTCCGACCGCACCCGAGGTCGCTTTTGCGCTGGGTGAAAAGGCTTCCGACCCCCTCGCAATGTATGCCGCGGATGTGAACACGGTGGCCGTCAATCTCGCCGGCCTGCCGGCGATCTCGGTGCCGGCGGGCTTTGTGCAAGGCCTGCCGGTCGGCCTGCAGCTGGTTGGACCCGCGTTCGGCGAGGCGCGCTTGCTTTGCGCCGCACATGCGCTGCAACTGGCCAGCGACTGGCACCTGCAGGCGCCCGGAGCGGCCGCATGAGCCAGACCCGATGGCAGGCGGTGATCGGACTCGAGTGCCATGTCCAGCTGCTCACCCGCAGCAAGATGTTCTCCGGCGCATCGACCGCCTACGGTGCGGAGCCGAACACCCACGCCTGCGCGGTCGACGTGGCACTGCCTGGCACGCTGCCGGTGCCCAACGCCGAGGCGATCCGGCTCGCGGTGCGCTTCGGGCTCGCGGTCGGCGCGCGGATTCGACCGGTGTCGGTGTTCGCGCGCAAGAACTATTTCTATCCCGACCTGCCCAAGGGGTACCAGATCTCGCAGTACGAAGAGCCGATCGTCGAGGGCGGCAGTCTGCGCGTGGCCGTAGGCGAGGGTCGCGCCACCACGGTGGCCCTGACCCGCGCGCATCTGGAGGAAGACGCCGGCAAGAGCGTGCACGACGCCTTCCATGGCGCCACCGGGATCGATCTGAACCGCGCCGGCACGCCGCTGCTCGAGATCGTCTCCGAGCCGGTGATGCACAGCGCCGCGGAGGCTGCGGCCTACATGAAAACCCTGCACCGCCTGGTGTGCTGGCTGCGGATCTGCGACGGCAACCTGCAGGAAGGGTCGTTCCGCTGCGACGCAAACGTGTCGGTGCGTAAAGAGGGCGACGGCACGCTGGGCACGCGGACCGAAATCAAGAACGTGAACTCGTTCCGCTTCGTCGAAAAGGCGATCGAGTACGAGATCGAGCGGCAGATCCGCGAGTTGGAGGCAGGGCGCAGCATCGTGCAGGAAACCCGCCTCTACGACGAGGCCCGGCACCAGACGCGTCCGATGCGGGGCAAGGAATCGGCGCACGACTATCGCTATTTTCCGGATCCCGATCTACCGCCGGTGGTGGTGGCCGCTGATCTGGTCGAAGCGGAACGTACGCAGCTGCCGGAACTGCCCGATGCGCGGCAAACGCGCTATCGCGATGTGCTTGAACTCAGTGGCTACGACGCCGAGTTGCTGACCGCGGATCGGGATATGGCGGATTATTTCGAAGCGCTGCTGGCGGGTGTCCCGGGGCACGCCAAACTGTGCGCGAACTGGGTGCTCGGCGAATTGTCGGCCGCGCTCAACGCCGCGCAGATCGAGATCGCGGGCAGTCCCATCGCGCCCACGCAGCTTGCCAGCCTGCTCAGCCGCATCGTCGACGGCAGCATCTCGGGCAAGATCGCGAAGGATGTGTTCGCCGCGATATGGGCGGGCGAGGGCAGCGCCGATGCGCTGATCGCCGCACGCGGGCTGGGTCAGATCAGCGACGATGGCGCATTGATCGAGGCGATCGATGCGGTGCTGGCGGCCAATCCCGCGCAGGCCGCACAGTTCCGTGCGGGCGATGAGAAGATCTTCACCTGGCTGGTCGGGCAAGTCATGCGCGCCACGCGCGGCAAGGCGAACCCATCACGCCTCAATCTGCTGCTGCGCGAGCGACTGCAAGGCGCTTGATCCGACCCCGGAAGGCTCGGGCCCGTCGATCATCGGCCGCGGGGACATGCATGCGCGCCTGCCCCTGTGCATCCCCGATCCGATGGCGCTAGGCTAACAAGTCATCCCCACGAGTAATGCCATGGCTGCCGTGATTTCCGGTTCGCTCGCCTACGACACCATCATGGTGTTCCAGGATCAGTTCAAGAACCACATCCTGCCGGACAAGGTGCATATCCTCAACGTGGCGTTCCTGGTGCCGCGCATGCGGCGGGAGTTCGGCGGTTGCGCGGGCAACATCGCCTACAACCTGCGCTTGCTCGGCGACGATCCGGTGCCGCTGGCCGCGGTAGGCCAGGACTTCGGTCCTTATCGCGACCATTTCCAGCGCTGCGGGATCAACCTGGGTTTCGTCAATCAGATCCCGGAGCTGTACACCGCGCAGGCCTATATCACCACCGATCTCGACGACAACCAGATCACCGCCTTCCATCCGGGCGCGATGGTGCGCTCGGTCGATATCGATGTGCGCGCGATTCCGGACGCAAGTTTCGGCATCGTGTCGCCGAACACCCGCGAGGCGATGCTCAAGCATGCCCGCGAGTTCGCCGAACAGGAGATTCCATTCATTTTCGATCCCGGGCAGGCGCTGCCGCTATTCGACGGCGCAGAGTTCCGCGCATTCATCGAGCAGGCCGACTACGTGACGGTCAACGACTACGAGTCGAACCTGCTGCAACAGCGGACCGGTTGGAGCGAACAGGAGATCGCCGAGCGGGTTACCGCATACATCATCACCCGCGGACCCAAGGGTTCGCAGATCCACACCCGCAAGGGAACGCTCGATATCCCGCCAGCTGCCGAGCGCCGCATCACCGATCCCACCGGCTGCGGCGACGCCTATCGTGCCGGGCTCATCTTCGGCTTCATGCGCAGCATGGACCTCGCAACCAGCGGCAGGATTGCATCGCTGATGGGCGCCCTGAAGATCGAGCACCCCGGGACCCAGAACCAGCGCTTCACCTACGACGAGTTCGCCGAGCAGTTCCGGCAGCAGTTTGGATACTCGTTGTAGCAGCGTTTCCCGAACGCCTCCGGGTGGCGCCCGCGCGGGTCAGGCAACTTTCCGCTTCGCGCATCGACGACCAGCCCGGCGGTTCGGCGCTGCGCTGCACCGTGGTGCTGCGAGTGTCGAGTTTTCGCCCCCCCCAAAGCCAAACCCCCGCAGGATGAGTGCGGGGGTTTGGGTGTTGGAGTAAGGCCCCTGGCGGTGACCTACTCTTGCATGGCTTAAGCCACACTACCATTGGCGCTGGTGCGTTTCACTGCCGAGTTCGGGAA
>JANOEA010000375.1:0-2589 GCA_031412975.1 Pseudomonadota bacterium
CGGCTCAATTCTCGGCAAGAAATACTTCGAGGAACAACTCCAGCGCATCCGCGAAATCCGCCTGAGCGAGCGCAAGTTCTACCAAAAAATTACGGACATCTACGTCACCGCCGTTGACTACGACGTGACCGCCCAGTCCACCAAACGTTTCTTTGCCACCGTGCAAAACAAACTGCATTGGGCGATCCACGGCCAGACGGCAGCTGAGGTCATCGTCACCCGCGCCGATGCCGGCAAAGACCGCATGGGCCTCACCACCTGGAAGGACGCGCCCAAGGGAAAAATCCAGAAGTTCGATGTCAGCGTCGCGAAAAACTACCTGACGAAATCCGAAATGGCCCAACTGCAACGCCTCGTCTCCGCCTTAGCATGCAAAATGCAGGGCACCTCACTGCTAGGAGTTAAGTGGTTGAAGAAGCTCTCGGATGCGGGCGGGGAGCCGGCGGTTGCTTTGCGCGATGAAGGCGGGAGCGCAGAGTTGGGGGTGCTTGCGGCGCCACCAGATGAGCACCACGCCACGCAGTAGCGCCAGGTTCGCGGCGGTGTGGCCGGTGCGCGCGCGGGTTTTGTCCTCGAGCCACGTGGCGTCGCGGGGATGGTGATTTTTGTTTTCAATGCCCCAGCGGCCGCGGGCCGCCCGAAAGGCGTCCCGGGGGCTGAGGGGTTCGCTCAGCACGAAGCGGCGCGTGCCCGTGGTGGTCTGGCCGGTGCACTTGACGGTGCTCTCGCGCTGGATTTCGAGCACCTGGGCCGCGTGGACGAAGCCGAGTTGCTCCGGCGTCACGCTGGCGCCGCGGACTTGATACTGG
Organism: Pseudomonadota bacterium; assembly: GCA_031412975.1. Classification (GTDB taxonomy): domain Bacteria; phylum Pseudomonadota; class Gammaproteobacteria; order Xanthomonadales; family Ahniellaceae; genus UBA4656. Next base: position 810 of record JANOEA010000375.1, read on the forward strand.
TCGATGCGGCCGTGGCCTGGCTGCGGCTCGGTGCGAAAAAAAAGGCGGGATTTTCCGCCAGGGCTTTTTCCGCCGCGGCGGCGGCCTTGGGCTGATTGTCCTTGAGCTGCACGAGGGTGAGGGCGCCTTGCTCCTGGACCAGTTGGCGCACCAGCGCGGTGTCGGCGTAGAGCGCGTCGCCGCCGACGATCGCGCCGTCGAGGGTGCCGGGCGGCAGGGCGTCGACCAGTTCGTGGGCGAGAGTTTTTTCGTGGCCCTGGCCGCACTTGGCGACCTGCGCGATCGGCTCGCCGCTCATCGCATCGCAGAGCGTGACCAGCGTGGCCAGGCCGCGGTGCAGGGTCTTGCCGTCGATCGCGAGGAGCGGCGGCAGGGTGGTTTGCGCGAGCTGCCATTGGACGAGGGCACGGGTCAATTCGCCGGGCGGGAGCGCGGCGAGCACCTTGCGCCAGCAGCCTTCGCCGGGCGGGGGCACGCGCCAGGCGTTGTCGGGCGCCGAGCGAAAGCCGAGCGCGCGCCGCTGCGCCACCGTGAGATCCTGGACGAAGCGAAACAGGTCGCTGACGGTGCGGGCCCCGGTGGCGAAGGCGAGCACGGCGGAGGCGAGCATGGCGTGGAGGGGGAACTGCCGGCCGGCGGCCCGCCGCGGATCGACCGCGGTGCGCAGCGCCTCGGCCAGGCTGGCGGCGGTTTTCGCCGGCACGGGCAGCTCACCGAAGGCGCGGTTTTTCTCGCCGGCGAGCACCTCGAGCGGCTCGCGCAGGCGCGCGCGCGCGTCGGACACCAGCGGGCGCAGCCAGAGGCGTTTGGGCTGCGCGTGCGCGACATACCAGTCGTCGCCGTGGCGGCCAAAGCCGGCGGTCGCGGCCAGTTCGATCCAGCCGGCCGCCTTGTAACAGGTGCCCTGATATCGCTCGGGATCGACGAAGGTCTCGGCCAGGAGCGGCCGCACGCCGGTGCGCTTTTCCCAGTGCTCGGGCAAGGCGGCCACGCTCAGACCGAGCACCCGGCTGGCGAGATTGGGCTGGCGCACCCGGGAGAGCACCAGAAAGCGGTTGTTCTGCACGACCAGCGCCAGCCGCCGGGTCCGCGTGCGCGGATCCCAGCCCACCCACGCTTCGCGCGGGGCGAGCTTGCGCGCGGCGCGCGTCCACACCACCCCGGCCAGCACTTGCGCGCCGCGCACGGCCAGTTGCACGACCTCCCGATTGCAGGGCCGCGGCGCGCCCAGGCAGTGGTCACGGTCCAACGCCGCGCACGCGGCGGCGATCTCGGCGGGCTGCGCGACGCGCAGCGTCACCTCCCGCAAAGCCCATTCGGGCAGCGTTTCGTTCAGTGATTCGAAGTTCATCCCATCCTCGCATGGCACGCCGCGGGGTAATTGGCCAGAAAAATCGGTATCGACTTCGCCGGACCTGCCTTAACCGGCCTTGGCGTGTTGAGCCGTGTCATTCGGGACCAGCTTTCCAAGATTCGTTTTGAAAACGCCGCTGGGAAGGAAGAGCTTCTTACCCGAGCGTTGGCCCGCTCCCAAGTTTACGCGCAGTATGATCGAGTCAGCACGCTGATTTATGGCTCTCAGTTGGAGCTGTTGGTTGAAGCCAGCTCGCGTCCTTCAGGTATCGATTTCAATGTAGTCGCTCAGCGATTTCAGGAGGTCAAAAAGAGCGATCCTGTCTTTCACGAGCACACTGCTTTGGAGTCATATCAAGGCTTTCTCGTGAGGAGCAATTTGCTTTTTGCGGATGGTGATCGATTAAAGATCACGGTTTTCGCCAAG
>JANOEA010000376.1:0-2091 GCA_031412975.1 Pseudomonadota bacterium
AATACCAGCATATCTTCGTGCGACGTCTCGGTCGAGGAACTGGCGAAGGACATCAGAATGTCGCGAAGAAGGGACGCCCGAACGCCGCTGACTACGCGCGGCATTCGGTCGTCCGCGAAGTGGGGCAGCGACGATCGCGGCACAACGACTGTTACCCAGTGTCCGGCTGTATGCACTTCCTCGTACCCGTAGGCAAATGTGCAGATTCCGATTGCGCCGCGGCCCGAGTGGTAATCCTGGTCGCGTTGTCTTCCTCTGATTTCGCCGCTCAGCGAAACCCGAACGGACAAGTGGCCGAGATCGTCGCGTGACAGGTGCTTAGGCGTGCGCACTAGTCGCCTCGCCGGCGTCTTGTACACCCCGAACACAGTCCCTCGCACGGCGAGATTCATGCAGGCAGCGCTGAAGTTCGTTCGGCTTGAGGGCTCGACCACAACATCGTGAACGCTCGCAAACGCATCGCGCCAAACGTCAAAGCGGTCTCGCTGCGGCACTTCGTCAGTGTCGATGACCAAGCGATTCATCATGAGCGTTGGCCCTTCAGCACGGCAATACATTTCGAATCCTATCAGGCGTTCGAAACCTCTGCACTCCATACGCACGGCCACCGCCTCGCGCTACGGCTCGCGGCGGCTGCCGGGCGGCTGCGTGAAGAGCATGGGCCTGGCAGTGGCCCTGCGGCAACGCACGTCGTACAGCTCGCGTAGCTGCGCAGGGTCGAAGACTTCGTCGCCGCCCATCGCGACGTTCTCAGGCATGGTGATCGAGCGCTAGCTGCTCCATCCGTCCCGCACGCAACTGTTGATGCGATACAGGGCACCGATGGCGGCGGCGCTGCCCGACGCTTCGATCACGAGCACCGAAATCTGCGTCAGCGAGTGCTGGATAGGGTCAAGTTGCAGGATCAGCCGAGCGTTGAGGACAATGAAAATGTCCTCCTTGCCTGCGCCACCATTGACGACCGTGCGCTCGCCGCCGCCGCTACTGCGCGCGCCGTATGGAAGGTGCGCCCAAGTTGGCGCGCATCGCCGGCAGCGCCATCGCGGCGCCGATGCGGAAATGGCTGCGCAGGATCGGGTCTTCGCCATTGAAGCTCACCTTGCCCCCGCCATCGGCCGGCGTGCCGCCGATGTCCTTCATGAAGCCGGTGAACGTGGTGGCGATGTCGAAGGCGGCAGCCGGTGCCTGCGCGTTCGCGGCGCTGCCGATGCTGGTTGCCCATGTGAACGCCACGGCCGAATCGCCGGCATCCTTGATGAAGTCTTTGCGATTCGTATCAATGTGCAGCAAAGCGGCCTCCGAAACTTCTGAACGCCGCGAGTGTATTCGAGCGACCTGCGCGGCACTGACATGCGTGGCGCCCGACACAGGCCGGCCAATGCCGCAGCGCGCTTCTACCAAAAAGAATCGCCCGATAACAAAGCTGCGTCGGTAGGCTCGGCCGAAGTGCACAAGGTGCCCCTAAAGTTCGCGGTTGCCGTGAACCAGCACGCGTAGTGGTGCCGATCGATACATCCCGCCGAATGAAGACATTGCGTCCATCCCACCCGAGCCACTGCAAACGGTCATCCCGGCCCGTGGTCCGCCGCTGGACGACCTGGCAGGGTCTGGCCATCGCGACACTGCTGGCATCCGCAGCTTCGGCTTTCGCCGCCGCGCCCGACCTCGACCGAGCCGCGCAACTCGTGCGCGACGGCAAGTTCCAGGACGCGTATGCACTGCTGCTGCCGTTCGAAGCCGCGTCGGAGAACGATGCGGTATTCAACGTGCTGCTCGGCCAGGCCGCGCTGAAGACGAACCGCGCCGACGCAGCGCGCAACCTGTTCGCGCGCGCGCTGGTGGCGGCACCCGGTTCGGTCGATGCCCATCTGGGCCTCGGCCGCGCCTACCTGGCGGTCGGCGACTACGCCAGCGCGAAGATCGAGTTCGAGACCGTGCTGCGCTTCGACAACCTGCCGGCCGACCTGCAGCAGCAGGTGGAGATCTATGCCGAAGCGGCGCGCGGCTATGCCGAGGGCAAGCGCCTGCTGGCGCTTGCAATGCGGCTGTCGGTGATCTCGGCAATGCGAGCGAGCGTCAACGCGCCCGTGT
>JANOEA010000377.1:0-64425 GCA_031412975.1 Pseudomonadota bacterium
GCGCCCCAATCGCCCCCCCCCGGCGGGGGGGGGCGGGGGGGGTTGCGGCCCCCGCCCGACCCGCGGGCGCCGGCGCGCCGCACTGCTGCAGATGGCGGTCGCACTGGAACACTGGCCAGCCTTGTGGGCAGCCGCAGGTCCGCGGCTGCTGACCCGGCTGCATCCGTTGCGCTGATCGCGTCGCGCGATCGGATGGTGTCTCAGGCGGTCGGGCCGGCGTCGCGCAGTGCCGCCACGCACTTGAGCTCGATCGCGATTGGGGTCGGCAGCGCGCTGATTCCGAGCGTGGTCCGGCACGGCGGGTGTTCGCCGAAAAACTCAGCCCACAGACGATTGTAGGTGCTGAAATCGCGCTGCATGTCGGTCAGGTAGACCGTGACGTCGACCAGGTCGTGCCACTGGGCGCCGCTGGCTTCGAGGATGCTGCGCACGTTGGCGAACACCGAGCGGCACTGTGCCTCGATGTCGTAGGCCTGCAGCGTGCCATCGTGTGCATGTACGTTGCCGGGAATCGCGTTGCTGCCCGGCAGGCGCGGCCCGACCCCGGACAGGAACAGCAGGTTGCCGACCCGCCGCGCGTGCGGATAGGCACCGACCGGCTGTGGCGCGGCGCTGGTGCGGATGCTGTCGCTCATCGGATGCTGGCCTCGCTCAAAAAACCACGCAGACATTGCGCGCTTCGGTGAAGAAGCGCATCGCCTCGAGGCCGCCCTCGCGCCCGAGGCCGGAGTCCTTCATGCCGCCGAACGGCGTGCGCAGGTCGCGCAGCATCCAGCAGTTGATCCACACGACCCCGGCATCGATGCGGGCCGCCATCCGATGGGCGACGCCCAGGTCGCGGGTGAATATCGATGCCGCAAGTCCATACGGCGACGCGTTCGCCAGTTGCAGTGCGTGCGCTTCATCGTCGAATGGTTGCAGCGTGACGACCGGCCCGAAGATCTCTTCGGTGTTGGTGCGGCAGTGCGCGTCGAGGCCTTCGATCACGGTAGGCTCGATGAACCAGCCATTGCCGCAGCGGCCATCGACCTGCGCTGCCACCCCACCGGTGAGCACGCTGCCGCCCTCCTCGCGCGCGAGTGCGATGCAGGCAAGCACCTTGTGGTGGTGTTCGGCCGACACCATCGCGCCGAATTCGGTGTCCTCGAGCGCCGGATCGGCGGCCCGCATTGCACGGGCGCGCGCGACGAACGCGTCGCGAAAGCGCGCATACAGCGGGCGTTGCACCAGCAGTCGCGAGCCGCACAGGCAGATCTGGCCCTGGTTGGTGAATGCCGCGCGCAGCGCGGTATCGAGGGCTGCATCGAAGTCCGTATCGGCGAACACGATGAACGGGTTCTTGCCACCCATCTCCAGCGAGAGTTTCTTGAACTGCGGCGCGGCATGCGCCGCGATCGCCGCCCCGGTGCGCGTGCTGCCGGTGAACGACACCGCCTTGATCTGCGGATGCGCGACCAGCGCCGCCCCGGCATCGGGGCCGGTGCCGTGCACGATGTTGAGCACGCCCGGCGGCAAGCCTGCCTCGATCGAGGCGCGCGACAGCAGCCACGCGGTGTACGGCGTGATCTCCGATGGCTTGGCGACTACGCAGTTGCCCGCAGCCAGCGCCGGCGCGATTTTCCAGGTCAGCAGGTACAGCGGCAGGTTCCAGGGCGAGATGCAGGCCACCACGCCAAGCGGCTGGCGCAGGGTGTAGTTGAGCCCCGCGCCTTCCATCGGATGCGACTCGCTGGCGAACTGGGTCGCGGCTGCAGCGAAGAAGCGCAGGTTGGCGATCGCGCGCGGGATGTCCATGCGGGTCGCCAGCGCGACCGGTTTGCCGCTGTCGCGCGATTCGGCGGCGGCGAACTGCGGCAATGCGGCTTCGATGATCCGTGCGAGTCGCTCGAGATGGCCCGCACGCTCTGCGGCGGGTGTGTGCGCCCAACCTGCTGCCGCGCGGGCCGCCGCTGCAACCGCATCAGCGACGTCGTCGCCAGCGCTGGCTGCGGCGTGCGCATAAACCTCGCCGGTGGCCGGTTCGTGGACATCAAGCCAGCGCTGCGAGCGCGCCGCGACAATCCGGCCGTCGATCAGGTTGCCGAACTGCAGCGCGCCGGCATCCACGGGTCAGAGCGACTGCGTGCGCCCGCCGTCGACCGGCAGGTTGATGCCATTGATGTACGCCGCCGCGGGGCTGGCGAGGAAGGCGATCGCGGCGGCGATCTCGGACGGATCCGCGAAGCGCCCCAGCGGCACATGCGAGATCATCTCCGCGCGCACCGCCGATTCATCGCGGCTGCCGGCGGCAGCGCGCGCGGAAACGATCTGCCGGATGCGTGGCGTCTCGGTCGACCCGGGCAGTACATTGTTGACCGTGATGCCATGCGGCCCGAGTTCGTGCGCGAGCGTCTTGGCCCATGCGGCCACTGCCCCACGAATCGTGTTGGAGACGCCGATGCCGGGAATCGGCTCCTTGACCGAGGTCGAGATCACGTTGATCACACGCCCGTAGCCGCTGGTCTTCATGCCGGGCAGCACGGCCTGCAGCAGCGCGTGGCCGCCGAGCAGATGCTGCTCGAACGCCGCCAGGAACTGTGCCGCGCTGGCAGCCTGCACCGTACCCGGCGGCGGGCCTCCCGAATTGTTGACCAGGATCTGTACCGGGCGCTGGGTCGCCGCGGCGGCGACCTGCGCGGCGGCCGCAGGGCTGGACATGTCGGCGCTGATCCACGCGTGCGACTGCGCGGCGTGGGTGCGCGGAAGCTCGGCCACCAGCGCGCGCAGCACGTCTTCGCGGCGGGCGAGCACGGTCACGTCGGCGCCGAGCGCGGCAAGTTCGATCGCGGCCGCGCGGCCGATGCCCTGCGAGGCGCCGCAGACCAGTGCGTGCTTGCCGATCAGGTCGAGGTTCATGGGCTCACCGCAGCCGCACGGCCATGGCACCCGCGAGCATGCGTTCGTCGGCGATCGTGGGCGGACCCACCGCGTCGAGGGCGAAGCCGAGCTCGACCGCGTCCTCGGCATCGAGGCCGTCCCATGCCCGGTACCCGGCGCTCAGCAGATAGTGCCGCGCGGCATCGGTATCGTCGAAACGCAGCACCTCGCCGGTCGCCTCCAGCAGTTCGGTGCCGCCATCCTCGCGCAGGCGCAGGCGCGCCCACAGCAGCAGCTCGGGTTCGGGCAGCAGCAGCCACCACTGGGTATCGTTCATGCGTCAGGCCCGCAAACCGAAGCCGACCGCGGTGCCGACGATCCCGAGCGCGATGACCCACAGCATCACCCGCGCGGGGGTCGCCAGCGGATCGAGTGCGCGATCGCGCATCGCGCGGTAGCGGCCACTGAGCAGGAACAGGCAGAACGCCGGCGCAAAGGCGTGACTGCCGAGCCCGGCCTCGGCTTCGCGATCCATCAGGTGCCGGTACGACAGCGGCCCGAAGATCAGGTAGCCGGTCGCACCGGCCGTGAGGATGCCGAGGCCGGTCATCAGCACCAGGTCGGGCCAGAACATGCTCAGAACTCCGCGCTGCCCGGCGCGCGCGGGTAGGGGATCGCGTCGCGGATGTTGCCCAGCCCGCAGGCATAGACCACCAGCCGCTCGAAGCCGAGCCCGAAGCCCGCATGCGGCACGCTGCCGTAGCGGCGCAGGTCGCGGTACCACTGGTAGTGCGCAGGATCCAGGCCGAACTGGCGCATCCGCGCGTCGAGCACGTCGAGGCGCTCCTCGCGCTGGCTGCCGCCGATGATCTCGCCGATCCCGGGTGCCAGCACGTCCATCGCGGCCACCGTGCGGCCGTCGTCGTTGAGGCGCATGTAGAAGGCCTTGATGCGCTCGGGATAGTTCATCACCACCACAGGGTGCTTGACGTGTTCTTCGGTCAGGAAGCGCTCGTGTTCGGTCTGCAGGTCGAGTCCCCACTCGACCGGGTACTCGAACTTGCGGCCGGACTTGCGCAGGATCTCGACCGCGTCGCCATAGTCGAGGCGCACGAACGGTGCATCGACGAACGATTCCAGACGCGAGATCACGCTCTTGTCGCCGCGCTCGGCGAAGAACGCCATGTCGTCGGCGCGCTCATCGAGCACGGCGCGGAAGATGTACTTGAGGAAATCCTCGGCGAGGCTGGCGTCGTCGTTCAGATCGGCGAACGCGATCTCCGGCTCGATCATCCAGAACTCGGCCAGATGCCGTGTGGTGTTGGAGTTCTCGGCGCGGAAGGTCGGGCCAAAGGTGTAGACCTTCGACAGCGCCAGGCAATACGCCTCGACGTTGAGTTGGCCGGACACCGTCAGGTAGGCCTCCTTGCCGAAGAAGTCCTGCGACCAGTCGATCGCGCCGGCCGCGGTGCGCGGCAGGTTGGCCGCATCGAGGGTCGAGACGCGGAACATCTGGCCCGCGCCTTCGGCGTCCGAGGCGGTGATGATCGGCGTGTTGACCCAGAAGAAGCCGCGCTCGTGGAAGTAGCGGTGGATCGCCTGCGCGATGCAGTGGCGCACGCGCGCGATCGCGCCGAAGGTATTGGTGCGCGGGCGCAGGTGGGCCACCTCGCGCAGGAACTCCATGGTGTGCGCCTTGGGCTGGATCGGGTAGGTCTCCGGATCGTCGACCATGCCGACGATCTCGACCGAGCTGGCCTGGATCTCGAACGACTGCCCCTTGCCCTGCGATGGCACCAATTCGCCACTGGCGATCACCGCGCAGCCGGCGGTCAGGTGCCTGACCTCGGATTCGTAATTGCCCAGCGTCGCGGGTGCCACGATCTGGATCACCGCCTGGCACGATCCGTCGCTGAGATTGACGAACGACATGCCGGCTTTGGAATCGCGGCGGGTGCGAACCCAGCCGCGCACCACCACGGGGGTGCCGGCCGTGATGCGGCCCGAGAGCGCCTCGGCGACGCTGACCGTTCTCATCTACTGCATGCTCCTGCGGATCGGCTGCGGGTGTGGGAGTATCGCCACAGCCGGCGATGATAACCGAGCCCACCCGGTGGCGCCGCGCTTGCGATGCCGCGCTGTGCCACCATATCGAAGGACACCCCGAGGTACTTTCGATGACGACCGAAACCGCAGCCATCCACCTGACCGAAGCGGCCGCGGCGCGGGTTGCCGCTTTCATATCGAGCAAGCCCGGTTCGGTCGGGCTGCGCTTCGGCGTGCGCCGCACCGGTTGTTCGGGGTGGGCCTACACCGTCGACCTCGCGGACTCGATCGCTGCCGACGATCACGTATTCGACCTGCACGGGGTCCGCGTGGTGGTCGATGAGCGCAGCCTCCCGCTGGTGGCGGGAACCGAAATCGACTTCGCGCGCAAAGGCCTGAACGCCGAGTTCGTCTTCCGCAATCCCAACGTCAAGGGCGAATGCGGCTGCGGCGAGAGCTTCAGCACCAGCTGAGACGGCTGCGGCCCGGTCGCGCCGCCATCGCAACGCATCAACCGGTTTCCGTCCCGGTTCCCCGTCGTGCGTTCTCCCGCCTGTGTCAGGTCTTCCTGCCGTGGTTCTCCAGGCTCTTGGAAGAACCAATGGAAGACAGCAGCAATTCCCCTTTCAATCAAACGCTTGTGGTGTCTGCGCAGCGACGCTCTCGTTTCGTTTCCTGCCGATGAGCGAACCGGAGCGATTTTTAGTTTTCGCCCGTAACAAACTGATATTTATCTAGTTTCTGCGCGATACACAGTTTTCGCCCAGCATTTCCGTGTTGAGAGCGGGCCTGATTTCGCCTAGAATTCGCGGCCCTGCAGCACGCCGGTTTGCTGTTGCAGCCCTTGCCTCACCGCAATGTCGGGAGGCCATAGTCCTCAAGGAGTTGTCATGCGTCATTACGAAGTGGTTTTCATGGTCCACCCGGACCAGAGTGAACAGGTGCCCGCGATGGTCGAGCGTTATCGCACGCTCATCGAGGGCGACAAGGGAGCGATCCACAGGCTGGAAGATTGGGGGCGTCGCCAGTTGGCGTTTCCGATCGAGAACCTCGCCAAGGCGCATTACGTGATGATGAATATCGAGTGCTCGCAGGCGGTGTTGACGGAACTGGTCGCCAGCTTCCGCTTCAACGATGCCGTGCTGCGCCACCTGATAATCCATCGCGACGAGGCGGTGACCGAGCTGTCGCCGATCATGAAGCAGAAGGACGAGAAGCCCGAGCGCCGTCCGCGCGACGAGGAAGGTGGCTACGGCGAAGGCCGCGGCGATTCTTCCGACGAAGTCCGCGCTGCCTGATCGAGACCAAGGAATCCTCCCATGTCGAAGTTTTTCCGCCGCAAGAAGTTCTGCCGCTTCACCGCCGAGAAGGTGGTCGAGATCGATTACAAGGATCTCAACACGCTTCGCCAGTACGTCACCGAGACCGGCAAGATCGTGCCCAGCCGCATCACCGGCACCAAGGCCCGATACCAGCGCCAGTTGGCCACCGCGATCAAGCGGGCGCGCTTCCTGGCCCTGCTGCCCTATTGCGACAGCCACTGAGCCGACGGAGCCAGCAGATCATGGAACTCATTCTTCTGACCAAGGTGGTGAACCTTGGCAATCTCGGCGACAAGGTCCAGGTCAAGCCTGGCTATGGTCGCAACTACCTGGTTCCCCATGGCAAGGCGGTTCGTGCCACGGCGACCAACATTGCGGAGTTCGAGAAGCGTCGCGCGGAATACGAAGCCAAGGCCGCCGCGCTGTTCGGCGACGCCGAGGCGCGTCGCGCGCGTTTCGAGAACGCCGCAGTAACGATTCGTGCCAATGCCAGTACGGAAGGCAAGCTCTACGGGTCGGTCAATACCCGGGACATCGCCGAAGCTTTCACGGCAGCGGGTCTCCCGCTGGCGAAGAGCGAGGTGCTGCTCGGTGAAGGTCCGCTCCGTCGAACGGGCGAGTTTGATGTTCAGGTGGCGCTGCACGCTGATGTGCTGACCACCGTGAAGGTCATCGTCGTACCCGAAGAGTAGTGGCCGAAATTCCGCCGGCTTCGTGCGCTGGTGGATGCTGCTTCCAGGGATGTTGAGGCCGCCGATGACCCCGGCGGCCTTTTTTTTGCCTGCGCAGCCCGCAGGTGATCGCGCCGATCTCACGCGGTGAGATGTCCCCCGGATATCCACAGGGTTATGCGCAACGTCCGGCGGGGTCCGCCCGCTAGACTTGTCGGCCTGCAGCGAGGGTCCGTCAAGATGTCCGCCACCCCCAGTTCGTTCGACTCCGCTCAGCGCATCCAGCCGCTGCGCGTGCCGCCGCATTCGCTCGAGGCCGAGCAGGCCGTGCTCGGTGGCTTGATGCTCGCATCCGAAGCCTGGGACAAGGTCGCCGACAAGATCAGCGAGCACGACTTCCATCGCCGCGACCACCAGCTGATCTTCCGTGCGATCGGCGAGCTGGCGGAGAAGGGTCGGCCCTGCGATGCAGTCACGCTGGGCGAATGGTTCGAATCGCAGCGGCTGTCCGAGCAGGTGGGTGGCACCCGCTACATCATCGAACTGGCCAACTCGACGCCGAGCGCGGCAAACATCGTGGCCTATGCCGACATCGTGCGCGAGAAGTCGGTGCTGCGGCAGCTGATCGATGCCGGCACCGAGATCACCAGCGATGGCTTCCAGCCCGACGGCCGCAGTCCGCAGGAGCTCGTCGAGGTCGCCGAGCAGCGCGTGTTCCGGATCGCCGAGGCCGGCGCGCGCGGACGCCAGGGTTTCGTATCGATGCGTTCGGCGGTGAAGGACGCGTTCGAGCAGTTGCGGCTGCGCGCCGAGAGCAAGAGTCCGATCACCGGCATGCCGACCGGATTCACCGACCTCGACCACCGCACCGCCGGCTGGCAGGCGGGCGACCTGGTCATCGTCGCCGCGCGACCCTCGATGGGCAAGACCGCACTCGCGCTGAACATGGCCGAGTACGCCGCGCTCAAGACCGGCAAGGCGGCAGCAGTGTTCTCGATGGAAATGTCGGCCTCGCAGCTGGCGTTCCGCCTGATCTCCTCGTTGGGCCGGATCAACCAGCAGCACCTGCGCACCGGCGATCTGGCCGACGAGGAGTGGCCGCGCGTGACCTCCGCGATCACCCTGCTCGCCGAGTCGAAGATCTTCATCGACGACACGCCGTCGCTGTCGCCGCTGGAGCTGCGCTCGCGCGCGCGCCGGCTCAAGCGCGAGCACGACCTGGGCCTGATCGTGATCGACTACCTGCAGCTGATGCAGGTGCCCGGAAGCAAGGAGAATCGCGCCACCGAAATTTCGGAAATCTCGCGCAGCCTGAAGGCACTCGCGAAGGAGCTCGCGGTGCCCGTGATCGCGCTGTCGCAGCTCAACCGCTCGCTGGAGCAGCGCACCGACAAGCGCCCGGTGATGGCGGACCTGCGCGAATCGGGCGCCATCGAGCAGGACGCCGACGTGATCGTGTTCATCTATCGCGACGAGTACTACAACCCGGAATCTGCGGACAAGGGGCTGGCCGAGATCATCATCGGCAAGCAGCGCAACGGCCCGACCGGGATGGTGAAGCTGGCCTTCCTCGGGCAATACACGCGCTTCGAGAATTTCGCCGGCGACAGCTACGCTGGAGGGTTCGAGTGAGTCGAGACACCCGCGCGACCATCCACCTGGCCGCGCTGCGCCACAACCTGCAACGGGTCCGCGAACTGGCGCCGCGCTCGCGCCTGATGGCGGTGGTCAAGGCCGATGGCTACGGCCATGGGCTGGAGCGGGTGGCGCGTGAACTGGCTGCCGCGGATGCCTTCGGCGTGGCATCGATCGCGGACGCGCAGCGCATCCGCGCGATCGGCCTGCGCAATCGGGTGGTGGTGCTGTGTGGCATCGATGCGCCCGACGACATCGCGCAGATGCGACGCATGGACGTAGACAGCGTGATCCACCACGCCTCGCAGCTGGAGTTGCTCGAGCGCGACCGGGCGGTCGCCGGCGATCGTCCATTGCGGGTGTGGTTGAAGATCGACACCGGGATGCATCGACTGGGCTTCGGGCTCGACCAGGTGCAGGCAGTGCGCGAGCGGTTGCGGCGGTTGCCCGGCGTCGACCCGGAAATCGTGTTGATGACCCACTTCGCCAACTCCGATGTGCATGAGGATCCGATCAGCGGCGAGCAGATCGCGCGATTCGCGCCGCTGGCGGCCGAACTCGGTGGCGAGCGTTCGCTGGCCAACTCTGCCGCGGTACTCGAACTGCCCGGCGCGCACGCCGACTGGGTGCGGGTCGGTGGACTGCTGTACGGCATCTCGGTGATCGCCGGGCGCAGTGCCGACCAGTTCGGTTTCCACCCGGCGATGCGCTTGACGACCCGACTGATCGCGATCAACCGCATCGCGCGCGGCGAGCGCATCGGCTACGGCGGCAGTTGGGAGTGCCCGGAGGAGATGCCGGTTGGCGTGGCCACGATCGGCTACGGCGATGGCTATCCGCGCTCGGCGCCGTCGGGCACGCCGGTACTGATCGGCGGCGCGCGTGCGCCGATCATCGGCCGCATATCGATGGACCTGATCACCATCGACTTGCGCGGGCATCCGGATGCGAAGGTCGGCGACGCCGTGCTGCTGTGGGGACCCGGCTTGCCGGTCGAGGAAGTCGCGTTGGCGGCGGGTACGATCGGCTACGAACTGGTGTGCGGGATGACGCGGCGCGTCGATTTCATCGAGGATCACGCATCGCTGCGCGGCGTTTGCGCGAGCTGAGTGCCGGCGCACAGGCCCGGGTTCCAGGTTCGCGTGGCGCAGGATGCTGCCGGCGGGCCTATCATGGACGTTCGCAACCCCACGGAAGCCAGTCATGAGCCGTGCAACCCGCAAGCCCCTGCCCAGCCCCCGTGCTTTCGCAGCCCGCCTCGTGAAGTCGGTCCTGTTCGGTACCGCAGTGATCGCGGTGTCGCTGCTGGTCGGCATGCTGGGCTACCACGGCTTCGAGGGGCTGTCGTGGATCGACGCCTTCGTCAACGCAGCGATGATCCTGTCCGGCATGGGGCCGGTCAATCCGCTGACCCATGACGCGGCCAAGATCTTCGCTGGCCTCTATGCGCTGTACAGCGGACTGGCCCTGCTGATCGTGGCCGGCATCGTGTTCGCGCCGGTCGTGCATCGCTTCCTGCACCGTTTCCACCTCGAACTCGATTGATCCCGTCGCGCGACCCGGAACCAGGCGTATGGCCAAGGCGAAAACCGCGTACGTGTGCTCCGACTGCGGCAGCAGTTCGAGCAAGTGGCAGGGCCAGTGTCCCGACTGCGGCGTATGGAACACGATGGCCGAGGTCCGCCTCGACGCGGCACGGCCGGCTGCGATCGGCGGTCGCGGTGGTTTTGCCGGCGCCGCATCGGGTGCGCCGCGGGTCACGCCGCTGACTGCGTTAGTGGGTGTCGATGAAGTTCGCCGTCCGATCGGCATCGGCGAGTTCGATCGCGTGCTCGGTGGCGGACTGGTGCAGGGTTCGGTGGTGCTGGTCGGCGGCGATCCGGGCATCGGCAAGTCGACGCTGCTGCTGCAGACGGTCGCGGCCGTGCGCGGCAGCATGCGCAGCCTCTACGTCACCGGCGAGGAAAGCCTGGCGCAGGTCGCCTCGCGCGCGCAGCGCCTGGGCCTGGCTCTCGACGGCATCGAGGGTCTGGCCGAGACCTGTGTCGAGCGCATCGTCGAGCAGGTCGCCAGCCACAAGCCCGACCTGCTGGTCATCGACTCGATCCAGACCCTGTGGTCGGAAATGCTGACCGCGGCACCCGGCTCGGTCAGCCAGGTGCGCGAGTGCGCAGCGCGCCTGGTGCGGATGGCGAAGGAGGGCACGACGGCAGTGTTCCTGGTCGGCCACGTGACCAAGGAAGGCGGTATCGCCGGCCCGCGCGTGCTCGAGCACATGGTCGATGCAGTGCTGTATTTCGAGGGCGAGAGCGGCAGCCGCTATCGGATCCTGCGCGCATTCAAGAACCGCTTCGGCGCGGTCAACGAACTCGGCGTGTTCGCGATGGGCGACCGCGGCCTGCGCGAAGTACCGAACCCCTCGGCGATCTTCCTGTCCGCGCATGGCGAGCCGGCACCGGGCAGCGCGATCATGGTCACCCGCGAGGGCACCCGCCCGCTGCTGGTCGAAGTGCAGGCGCTGGTCGACCAGTCGCCGCTGGCCAATCCGCGCCGGGTCGCGCTCGGCCTCGAACAGAATCGGCTGGCGATGCTGCTGGCCGTGCTGCATCGGCACGGCGGCGTGGCGGTCTACGACCAGGACGTGTTCGTCAACGTGGTCGGCGGCATCCGCGTGCAGGAGACCGCGGCGGATCTTGCGGTGCTGATCGCGGTGCTGTCGTCGTTCCGCGACCGCGCGCTGTCGCGCAAGCTGGTGGTGTTCGGCGAGGTCGGCTTGTCCGGCGAGATCCGCCCGGTTCCCAACGGCGAGGAGCGCGTGCGCGAAGCCGCCACCCATGGTTTCGAGCGGGTGATCCTGCCGCGCGGCAATGCGCCCAAGCGCAAGGTCGGCGAGATCGAGGTCATCGCGGTCGATCGGTTGTCGGAAGCGATCGCGGCGCTTTGAGCCGCAATCGAGCGCCGATTCCCTGCTCGCTGACTTCCGGCTCGCCGGGGTTCCGCTCGACCAGGTCGTTCGGTACGGTTTACCGCAGGCTCAGCCGGATCCCTGAAGGATGATTTCCAGAACGAACTTGGTGCCGATGAAGGCCAGCAGCAGCAGGGCCATGCCGTACAGCGTCATCCGCGCCGCGCGGCGGCCGCGCCAGCCCCAGCGCCAGCGCCCGAACAGCAGGGTGCCGAACATCGCCCACGCCGCGATCGAGAGGATGGTCTTGTGCGCGAGCTTCTGGTCGAACAGGTCCTCGACGAACAGGGTGCCGGTGAGCAGGGTCAGGCTGAGCAGCACGAAGCCCGCGCCGATCAACTGGAACAGCAGGCCCTCGACCAGCGTCAGTGGTGGAAACACGCCCATCCGCGCGCCGATCCGGTGCGTGCGGAGCGCGGTCTCCTGCGCGGCGAGCATGATCGCGACCAGCGCCGCGATCGACAGCACCGCATAAGCCAGCAGCGCGACGATCACATGCAGGTTGATCTGCCAGGTGCCGGTGGCGGCACTCGCGTGCGGACTGCCCATGAAGTGATCCAGCATCAGCAGCACTGTGGCCAGCGGGAACACCACCACGCCGATCGTTTCGACCGGTCGGAACCAGCCGACCAGCACGGACATGCCGGCCATGCCGAGTCCGACCAGCGACAGCGCGGAAAAGAAGCTCAAATCGGGCCCGCCGATCGCGCGGTTGATCGCCCAGTGGTGGCCCAGGTGCAGCAGCAGCGCCAGCGCGGCGAACAGCAGCGGCGTGCGACGCCCGCTGGGTGCGAACTGATCCGCGCGCAGGCGGCTGGCCAGCATCGCGGTGGCGACCGCGTACATCAGTCCAGCGGCCCAGGTTGCGTAGGAATCACCCATCCGTCCAGTGTCGCATACCGCGCGTCGCTGGTAGCGGCGCAGTCGCCTATAATCTGCGGCCTCCGGATCCAGAAGACCGCATCGTCATGTTCGAATCGCTCACCCAGCGCCTGGCCGCCACCGTCGACAAGCTGCGCGGTCGCGCGCGCCTGACCGAGGAGAACATCCGCGAGGCGACCCGCGAAGTCCGCGTGGCATTGCTCGAGGCCGACGTGGCGCTGCCGGTGGTGCAGGCGCTGATCGAACGGATCAAGGTGCGTGCGGTGGGCCAGGAGGTGTTGCGCAGCCTGTCGCCGGGCCAGGCACTGGTGAAGGTGGTGCGCGACGAACTCACCGCCGTGATGGGCTCGCAGAATGCCGAACTGGATTTCGCCACCCAACCGCCGGCGGTGATCCTGATGGCCGGCCGGCAGGGCGCGGGCAAGACCACCACCGTGGCCAAGCTCGCGCGCTTCCTCGCCGAGCGCAAACGCAAGAAGGTGATGGTGGTCAGCGCCGACGTGTATCGCCCGGCGGCCATCGACCAGCTCGAAACGCTCGCCGTGCAGGTCGGCTGCATGTTCCATCCGAGCAGCGGCGAACAGGACCCGGTCGCGATCGCGCGCGGCGCACTGGAGGCCGCGCGCCGCTCGTATGCCGACGTGCTGATCGTCGACACTGCGGGCCGCCTGGCGGTCGACCAGCCGATGATGGACGAGATCGCGCGGCTGCATGCCGCGCTGGATCCGATCGAAACCCTGTTCGTGGTCGATTCGATGACCGGCCAGGACGCCGCGGTCACCGCCAAGGCTTTCGCCGCCGCAGTGCCGTTGACCGGCGTGGTGTTGACCAAGACCGACGGCGACGCACGCGGAGGTGCTGCGCTGTCGGTGCGCTACATCACCGGGCGGCCGATCAAGTTCGTCGGTGCGGGCGAGAAGACCGATGCGCTCGAGCCGTTCCATCCCGACCGCGCCGCGCAGCGCATCCTCGGCATGGGCGACGTGCTGTCGCTGGTCGAGGACATGCAGCGCAAGGCCGACGTCGACAAGCAGCAGAAGCTCGCCGAGAAGGTCCTCAAGGGCAAGCGCTTCGACCTCAACGACATGCGCGACCAACTCGAGCAGATGCTCAACATGGGTGGCATGGCCGGGCTGCTCGACAAGCTGCCGGGCATGTCGCAGGTTCCGCAGAACCTCAAGGACAAGGTCAACGACCGCGAGGTGCGGCGGATGATGGCGATCATCGGCTCGATGACCAGGAAGGAGCGTCGCCATCCCGACCTGCTCAACGGCTCCCGCCGGGCACGCATCGCGCGCGGCTCGGGCACCCAGCCGCAGGACGTCAACCGCCTGATGAAGCAGTTCATGCAGATGGAAAAGATGATGTCCAAGCTCGGCTCGGGCGGCATGAAGGGCCTGATGCGCCAGATGGGCGGGATGCTCAAGCCCGGTGGTGGCGGTGGCGGGATGTTCCCGCGCTGAGGCCGTCGTCGGCTGCCTGGGGGCCGTCCGGACCCGGTTCCAGGGCAGGTGTTCCGGCGCAAGTTCCTGCCCCGCTGGATTTTTTCCCGGCTGCGGCTACAATATGCGGCCCTTTTTCCCGGATCGACCAACGGGTCGATTCTTGCCGAGCATCGAGACCAGCATCATGGTGAAGATTCGTCTGTCCCGCGGCGGCGCCAAAGGCCGTCCGTTCTACCATATCGTCGTGGCCGACGAGCGTTGCGCGCGCGATGGCCGCAACATCGAGCGCCTGGGCTATTACAACCCGGTCGCCAGCGGCAAGGATGTCCGGCTCGAGCTCGACACCGAGAAGGCCGCCGCGTGGATCCAGAAGGGCGCGCAGCCGACCGAGAAGGTGCGCCAGCTGATCAAGCAGGCCGGGAAGCAGAAAGCCGCAGCGTGATGATCTGACCGTGGATCACCGGCAGGTTCTGCTCGGCAGGATTGTCGGCGTGTTCGGGGTCGAGGGCTGGGTGAAGCTGCATTCGTTCACCGAGCCGCGCGACAACATCTTCCGCTATCGGCCGTGGACGCTGCGCGCGTCGACCGGTGCCGAGTCGACGGTGGAGCGGCCGCAGGGCCGCACGCAGGGCAAGGGGATCGTCGCGAGGCTGCCCGAGGTGGTCGACCGCGATGCGGCTGCCGCACTGGTCGGCGCCGAGGTCTGGGTGCCGCGCGAGCTGTTGCCGAAGGCGCCGGAAGGCGAGTATTACTGGGCCGATCTCGAAGGCCTCGAAGTGTTCACGGTCGAAGGTGTTTCGCTGGGCCAGGTGACGCATCTGTTTGCGACCGGGGCCAACGACGTACTGGTGGTCAAGGGCGAGCGGGAGCGATTGATTCCGTTCATTCCGGGCCAGCAGGTGGTGCGGGTCGATCTCGATGGCAGGCGCATCGAGGTGGATTGGGATCCGGCGTTCTGATCGCGATGCGCATCGATGTCATTACGGTGTTTCCGGACTACGTGGCGACCGCAGCGCGGGTCGGGGTGGTGGGTCGGGCGCAGGAGCGGGGACTGTTGGCGGTAGCCACCTGGAACCCGCGCGATTTCGCGACCGACAATTACCGCACCATCGATGGCCGGCCGTTCGGTGGCGGGCCGGGCATGGTGATGCTGGTCGAACCGTTGCGCCGGGCGATCCACGCGGCCAAGGCAGCAGACACTGCGCCCGCGCGGGTGATCTACCTCACGCCACAGGGTGCGCCACTGACCCAGGCACGGGTCGAGGCGCTGGCGCGGGAGCCGCGATTGCTGTTGCTGTGTGGTCGCTACGAAGGGATCGACGAGCGGCTGATCGAGCGCGAAGTCGATGAGGAATTGTCGATCGGCGATTACGTGCTGTCCGGCGGCGAGTTGGCCGCCGCGGTACTGATCGATGCGCTGGGCCGGCTGCGCGAAGGCGCGCTGGGCAATCCGCAATCGGCAGCGCAGGACAGTTTCTCGGACGGTCTGCTCGACTGTCCGCACTATGCGCGACCAGAGGTCGAGGGCGCGGATGCGGTACCGGCAGTGCTGCTGTCGGGCGACCACGCGGCGATCGCGCGCTGGCGCCTGAAGCAGAAGCTGGGACGGACCTGGTTGCGGCGCCCGGACCTGCTGGCGCGACTCGACCTGGACCGCGACAGCCGCGCACTGCTCGACGAGTTTCGCCGCGAATACCTCGCGGAGCTTTGATCGACCCGTCCCGCGAGGGGCGACTGGCCCGGCGGGGCCGGCGGGCAACCGCTGGATCGCGTCGGCAAACAAAGCGTTGCGCATCGCAACCGGCAGGCGCCGCGATCGTGGTCCACGATCCCGGCTCCCGGAGTTGCCTCTGCGAACCGACTACAACATCCAGCCACAGGTGCATTGATGAATATCCTCCAGCAGTTCGAGAAAGAGCAGATGACCCGCACGTTGCCCGGCTTCGGCCCCGGCGACACCATCGTGGTCAACGTCAAGGTCAAGGAAGGCAACCGCGAGCGCGTACAGGCCTATGAAGGCGTGGTCATCGCGATCAAGAACCGCGGCCTGAACTCCTCGTTCACGGTGCGCAAGATGTCGCACGGCACCGGCGTCGAGCGCGTATTCCAGACCCACAGCCCAGCGATCGATTCGGTCACCGTCAAGCGCCGCGGCAAGGTCGCTCGCGCCAAGCTGTACTACCTGCGCGATCGCGAGGGCAAGAGCGCGCGTATCCGCGAAGACCTGAGCCAGTCGATCACCGACAAGAGCTGAGATCCGCGCTGCACGGTGTCGAGCAACGGCCGCCCACGGGGCGGCCGTTGTGTTTCAGGGTCTTGAAATCCGGGTCGTGCGACCGCACGCCGAAGCCTGCGCGCGGACAGCCCGCGCCTCATTCGCACAGCCGAGCACTCCGTCATGAGCCAGACCGAAACCCGCCGCTTCGCCGCCGAAGTCGACCAGGTGCTGCACCTGGTGACCCATTCGCTGTACTCGCACAAGGAGATCTTCCTGCGCGAACTGGCGTCCAATGCCGCCGATGCCTGCGACAAGCTGCGCTTCGAGGCGATCGGCAAGCCCGAACTGCTCGGCGACGAT
Organism: Pseudomonadota bacterium; assembly: GCA_031412975.1. Taxonomy (GTDB): domain Bacteria; phylum Pseudomonadota; class Gammaproteobacteria; order Xanthomonadales; family Ahniellaceae; genus UBA4656. Next base: position 16,401 of record JANOEA010000377.1, read on the forward strand.
CCGGACCTGCGCATCGAGGTCGAGTTCGATCGCGAGGCGCGCACCCTGACCGTGCGCGACAGCGGCATCGGCATGAGTCGCGATGAGGTGATCGAGAACATCGGCACCATCGCGCGTTCCGGTACCCGCCGCTTCATCGAATCGCTGTCGGGCGATGCGCGCGCCGACAGCCGCCTGATCGGCCAGTTCGGCGTCGGTTTCTACTCCGCCTTCGTGGTCGCCGAAAGGGTCGTGCTGTCGACCCGCCGCGCGGGCAGTGCGGAAGGCGATGGCGTGCGCTGGGAGTCCAGCGGCAGCGGCGAGTACACCATCGGCGAGGCCACGCTGCCGCAACGCGGCACCGAAGTCGTGCTGCATCTGAAGGCCGACGAGAGCGAGTTCCTCGATGGCTGGCGCCTGCGCTCGCTGATCGGCAAGTATTCCGACCACATCGGGTTTCCGATCCGCATGCGCAAGGACGAGGACGGCAATCCCTCCGGCGGGTGGGAAACCGTCAACCACGCCGCGGCGCTGTGGACGCGGCCCAAGTCGGAACTCGGCGAGGCCGACTACCAGGGTTTCTACAAGCACCTCGCCCACGACTACCACGACGCGGTGGCCTGGACCCACAACCGTGTCGAAGGCTCGCAGGGTTACACGCTGCTGCTCTACGTGCCGTCGAAGTCGCCGTTCGACGCGGCATTCTCGGGTCGCGAGGAACGCCGCGGGCTGAAGCTGTACATCCGCCGCGTGTTCGTCATGGACGCCTCCGAGCAGCTGCTGCCGGCGTACCTGCGCTTCGTGCGCGGCGTGGTCGACTCGGACGATCTGCCGTTGAACGTCTCGCGCGAGATTCTGCAGGAGAACCGCCTGGTCACCCAGATCCGTGCGGCCTGCGCCAAGCGCACGCTGGATGTGCTCGACAAGCTGGCCGCCGAGGAGGCGCCGAAGTATGCGGCGTTCTGGAGCGAGTTCGGCAACGTGCTCAAGGAAGGCATCGCCGAGGACCACGGCAATCGCGAACGCATCGCCAAGCTGTTGCGCTTCGCGAGCACGCGCGGCGAGGGCGCGACCCAGACCGTCTCGCTCGACGACTATATCGGCCGCATGTTGCCCGAGCAGGACGCGATCTATTTCGTCACCGCCGACAGCCATACGGCCGCACGCGGCAGTCCGCAGATCGAGGCGCTGGTCGCGCGCGGGGTCGAGGTGCTGCTGCTGTCCGACCGCGTCGACGAGTGGATGAGCGGTTATCTGTCGACCTATGCGGGCAAAAGCCTGCGCCACGTCGGCAAGGGCGAGATCGATCTGGACAAGCTGGGCCCGGCGCCCGACCAGGCCGCGCGCGAGCAGGCCGCCAGGGATGCCGAGCCATTGCTGGTGCGCATGCGTGCGCTGCTCGAGGGCAAGGTGTCGGACGTGCGGGCCAGCCAGCGCCTGACCGAATCGCCCTCGTGCCTGGTGCTCGGCGCCCACGACATGGCGGTCCACATGCAGCGCCTGCTGCGCCAGGCCGGACACGATGTCGGCGCCTCGCTGCCGATCCTCGAGATCAATCCCGCGCACGCGCTGCTGCAGCGCCTGCAGGCGGAAACGCAGGATGATCGTGCACGCGACCTTGCGCTGATCCTGCTCGACCAGGCACTGCTGGCCGAAGGCGGTCAGCTCGACGATCCCGCCGCGTTCGTGCGCCGGGTCAACGGCATGCTGGTTGCCTGAGCCGCGGCTGCGGATCGACGCTGGGGGCGCTCAGCCGCGCTCGCGGCGGCGCCGGAACCACAGCAGCACCAGGAATCCGAGCGGGATCGACAGCGCGACGGCCAGCAGCGGATGCCAGGCCTCGGGCAGCTGGGTGGCAGCCAGCAGCATCGCCAAAAGTACCGCGACCGCAACCAGGTTGAAGTTGCTGCCCTGTCGCGTCGCCTGCAGGTGTTCCTGTGCGGCAGCGGTGCAGTGCGCGATCCAGGCACGTGCGAGCGCCTCGTGGTCGCTCTCCAGATCGACCTCGCGTTCGAGCGCCGACGCGTGAACGCGCAAGCCGTGGGTGGCGACCAGCCGGGCCACCGACTGCATCAGGGTGGCGAACGCCTGCTCGGCGCGCGCGGGTTTGACCCCCGCCACCTGCGGCACGACCACGATGCGGGTCGGCTCGATCTGCCAGTCCAGCCCCAGGCCCTTGCGCGCCACCAGCGAGATCGCATCGTCGTCGCCGACGATCGGATCGCCGAGTTGCGGATCGCAGGCGCGCAGTTCGCGCACGAATTCATCGCGCTGCGCGGACGACCATGCCGGCGCGGCGGTCCCCGACGCTTCAGGCTTGGCTTGCAGGACCAGTGCAAAATCCATCGGTGGCTCTCCAGGATCCCGTGATTGTAGACGCCGCCGGGTGGCGGCATCGCGATGATCGTCGATCCAACGCTGCCACAGGCGGCGCGCACTTGCTAACCTCGGCCATCGAATCCGCGCCGAACTACCCATGGACCTGAAGGCACTTCGCGACCAGCTCGACAGCGTCGATGCGCAGTTCATCGCGCTGGCCGCCCAACGCCAGCGCATCGTGGCCGAGATCGGCCGCTTCAAGCGTGCGCAGGGCCGCCAGGTGCGCGACTTCGCGCGCGAGCGCGAAGTGCTCGAGCGCGCGGCAGCCAACGCGAGCGCGGCCGGGCTGGAGCCCGCGCTGGGCCAGGAACTGCTGCGCCAGTTGATCGAAGCCTCGCTGGCCGCGCAGGAGCAGGAGCGGGTGCGTGCGGACGCCGGCGGCAGCGGCCAGTCCGCGCTGGTCATCGGCGGCGGTGGCCGCATGGGCCAGTGGTTCGCGCGCTTCCTCGACACGCAGGGTTATGCGATCACGGTGGCCGATCCCGCGGGGTGCCCGGATGCGTTTCCGAGCGTGGCCGACTGGCGCACACTCGAGCTCGACTTCGACCTCATCGTGGTCGCCGCCCCGCTGCGCGCGAGCGCCGGCATCCTGTGCGAACTGGCGGCCCGCGGTCCGCGCGGCATCGTGTTCGATGTCGGCTCGCTGAAGTCGCCGCTGGCCGACGGTTTCGCAGCACTCAAGGCCGCCGGAGTGCGCGCGACTTCGATCCACCCGATGTTCGGCCCCTCGGCCAACATGCTGGCCGGACGCCACGTGGTGTTCGTCGATCTCGGCGACCCCGAGGCCACCGCGGTCGCGCGCGGACTGTTCGCGCAGACCATGGCGATCGCGGTCGAGATGAGCCTCGACGAACACGATCGCCTGATGGGCTTCGTGCTCGGCCTGTCGCATGCGCTCAACATCACGTTCTTCACCGCGCTCGCCGAATCGCACGAGATGGCGCAGCGGCTCGCGCAGGCGTCCAGCACCACCTTCGACAAGCAGCTCGCGATCGCGCGCGGTGTGGCCGGCGAGAACCCGCACCTGTACTACGAAATCCAGCACCTCAACGCGCACGGCGGCGAGGCACTGGCCGCACTCGAGAACGCGCTGCACAAGGTGCTCGCGACGATCCGCGCCGGCGACGAGGCCGCGTTCGTGCAGGTGATGGCGTCCGGCCAGCGTTATCTGGAAAACCCGACCGCCGGCACCCACTGAGCAGCGCTGCCGATGGAAGCGAGCATCATCACCAACCTGCTGCTGCCGATCGCGCTCGGCATCATCATGCTCGGCCTCGGCCTGAGCCTCGGGGTCGACGATTTCCTGCGCGTGCTGCGGATGCCGCGCGCGGTGTTGATCGGCCTCGGGGTGCAAACGCTGTTGCTGCCGCTGGCGGCGTTTGCGATTGCGATCGGCTTCGGGCTCGCGCCGGAACTGGCGGTCGGCCTGATGCTGCTGGCCGCATCGCCGGGCGGCGCGACGGCGAACATCTACAGCCACCTGGCCCGTGGCGACGTGGCGCTGAACATCACCCTGACCGCGACCAACAGCGTGCTGTGCCTGCTCACCCTGCCGCTGATCGTGAATCTGTCGCTGGCCCACTTCATGGCGGCCGAGCAGTATGTGCCGCCGCCGATCCGCAAGGTGATCGAAGTGGGCATGATCATCCTGCTGCCGGTGGTGATCGGCATGCTGCTGCGCGCATGGCTGCCGGCGCTGGCACAGCGTCTCGGCAAGCCGGTCAAGCTGTTTTCGGTCGTGGTGCTGGTGCTGGTGATCGGCGCGGCCTTCGCGCGCGAACTGGATCGCCTGCCCGCATACTTCGCGGCCGTCGGCTTGGCTTGCCTGGCGTTCAACCTGGTCAGCATGGGCACGGGTTATCTGGTGCCGCTGGCCCTGCGGCTGCCGCGGCGGCAGGCGATCGCGATCGCGATGGAGATCGGCATCCACAACGGCACGCTGGCGATCTACATCGCGCTCAATGTGCTGGGCAATTCGACGATGTCGATACCGGCGGCGATCTACAGCCTGATCATGTTCGCCACCGCCGCAGTGTTCGGCTGGTGGGTCAGCCGTCGCCCGCATACGGACTGAGCAGCGATGGGCGAATCCGCGGACAACCGTACGGTGCGCCTGGATGTCTGGCTGTGGGCCGCGCGCTTGTACATGACCCGCTCGCTGGCCATGGCGGCGATCGCCGCGGGCCGGGTCGCGATCGACCATACGGCGTGCAAGCCGTCGCGATGCGTGCGGGTCGGCGACTGCATCGTGCTCGATCGGGCCAACGAGCGTTACGAGCTCAGCGTGACAGCGCTGTCGTCGCAGCGCGGCCCGGCCGTCGTCGCGCAGGCGCTGTATGCCGAGAGCGAAACCAGTCGGCTCGCGCGCGAGACGCTCCGCGAGCAGCGTCGCTTGCAGGGCGCCGGCTACAGCGCACCGGCCGCGCGCCCGGACAAGCGTGCGCGCAGGTTGATCCTGCGCCTGCAGGACGAAACCTGAGGCGCTATCCTCGCGCGCCCCGCTGCTCCCGATTGCACCCGACCAATGTCGCCCGCCGCCGCCGCACAGCAATTCGAAATCGGCCTGTCGCTGCATCGCGAGGGACGCGTTGGTCTCGCGCAGAGCCACTACCTGCGCGCCGTGAAGCTCGATCCGCAGCACGCCGATGCCTGGCACCTGCTCGGCGTGATCGCATTCCAGGACGGTTTGTCGTCGAAGGCGATCAAGCACTACCGGCAGGCACTGGCGGTGCGGCCGCGTTTTGCGCAGGCGTGGAACAACCTCGCGCTGGCGCTGAAGGCCCAGGGTGATGCAGCCGGTGCGACCGATGCATTCGCGCAGGCCCTCGCGGTGCGGCCCGAGTACGTCGAGGCTGCGTACAACCTCGGCCTTCTGCACGCGCAGGCCAGCGATGCGCAGGCTGCGGAACGCGCGTGGCTGCAGGCCTTGCAGTGGCAGCCCGGGCATGTGCCGACGTTGACCAACCTGGGCAATCTGCTGCGTGCACAACAGCGGCTCGCGCAGGCCGCGTTGTTGCTCGAACGCGCGCACGATGAGGCGCCGGATGCCGACACCGCGATCAACCTCGGCCTGTTGATGATCGACCGCGGCGAGTGGCAACGTGCGCGTGCGCTGGCGGCGGTCGCGCTGGCCGCGGAGCCCGGGTCCGCCGACGCCCTGGAACTGGAGGGCACGGCCGCGCGACTCGGCGACGAGATCGACGCGTCGCTGGCGGCACTCTCGCAGGCCGTCGCGATCGACCCCGCGCGTGGTGGCGCCTGGTTCGAGCTCGGACTTGCGCGCAATTCGGCGGGCGACTGGCGCGGCGCGCGCGATGCGTTCGCACAGTCGCGCACGCGGCGCCTGGATTCTGCTCGCCTGCGCTGGGCCGAAGCACTCGCGCTGCCGGCACTGCCCGATGGCGAGTCCGAGATCGACGCAGCACTCGCGAGCTTCGGAAGCGGTGTCGAGCGGCTGCTCGCGGCGCTTCCCGCGTTGGGTTCCGCGGCCGCCAGCGAAGCGCTGGACGCAGCGGCCAGCGTGGTGAGCTTCAACCTGCACAACCTGCCGCACGATACGACGGCACTGCAGTCGCGCTTCGGCGACCTGCTGGGTGCGACCGTCGCGCGAGCGCTGCCGGCCCTGGCCGCAGCACCCGAATGGCGCGCGCTTGCGCACGGCGGGCGGATCCGGGTCGGCTTCGTGAGCGCATACTGGTCGCGCCACACGGTATCGCGCTACTTCGGCGATCTGGTGGTCGCGCTGGACCCGCAGCGCTACGAGCGCCACGTCTGGCACACCGGCGCGCTGCACGATGCACACAGCAGTGCGCTCGCAGCGCAAGTCGAACATTTCGCGCAGACCGATGCGGCATTGCCCGCACTGGCCGCGCAGATCCGTGCCGCGCAGCTCGACGTGCTGGTGTTCCCCGACATCGGCATGGACCCGCGCCAGCAGGTACTCGCCGCGTTGCGGCTCGCACCACGCCAGCTGCTGCTCTACGGGCATCCGGTGACCAGTGGCCTCGCCAGCATGGATGTTTTCGCCGGGGCGCAGGCCTTCGAGCCGATCGGTGGCGACGCGCATTATCGCGAACGCCTGCACCGGCTGCCGGGCATCGGCGCGGCACCGCGCCGATGGGACACGCCGCCGCAGGGCGCCTGGTTCGATGCAGTGCGCGGCGCGCAACCCAGCCTGCTCTGCGCTCAGAGTCTTTCGAAGTGCACGCCGGCGTTCGACCGGCTGCTGGCGGAGATACTCGCACGCAGCAATGCGCGTCTGTACCTGTTCGATCGCGAAGGGCCGCTGAGTCGGCGCTATCTCGAGCGACTCGGTCGCGCGGCGGCAGTGCACGGTGTCGACGTGTCCGCGCGCGTTGCGCTGCTCGGCGCCCGACCTTATGCGGAGTTTTTGGGCGCGCTGCAGGGCGCCGATCTGGTGCTCGACACGCCATGGTTTTCCGGTGGCAGCACCAGTCTCGATGCGATCGCCCTGGGGGCGCCGGTACTTAGCCTGCGCGCGCCGATGGCGCGCGGTCGGCAGACTGCCGGGATGCTGGATCTGCTGGGTGTCGAGGGGCTGGTAGTCGATGATTCAGCGGGGTACGTCGCGCGCGCAGTGCAGCTGCTCGGCGCGGCCGACGAGCGGGCCGAGCTGGGGCGACGGCTGCGCGCTGCAGCGCCGATCCTGTTCGAGGCCAGCGCCACCCATGCGGCGTTTGCAGGCCTGATCGAGCAGCTCGCATCCGAAGGTCGCTGAGGATGTGCTGCAGTCTCCGGTCGGGAGCTACACCAGCGCCTTGAGGCGATACAGCAGCGCGAGCGCATCGCGCGGGCTCAGGGCGTCCGGATCGATGCCGCGCAGTTCGCTGATTGCCGGTGGCTCGGTGTCGAACAGGCCCATCTGCGGCGTTGGCGTCTCGCCGCGCGCAGGGGTCTGCCCGATTGCAGGCGCGGGGCCGCGCTGCAACTCATCGAGGAACCCGCGCGCCTGCGCGATCACGCCGCGTGGCACGCCGGCCAAGGCGGCGACCTGCAGGCCGAAGCTGCGATCGGCCGGTCCGTCCTTGACCGCATGCAGGAACACCAGCGTATCGCCGTGCTCGACCGCATCCAGATGCACGTTGGCCACGCCGTCGACCTGCGCCGCGAGGGCGGTCAGTTCGAAGTAGTGGGTCGCGAACAGGGTCCACGACTGGTTGCTGGTGGCCAGGTGGATCGCGGCTGCCTTGGCCAGTGCGAGCCCATCGTAGGTGCTGGTGCCGCGCCCGACCTCGTCCATCAGCACCAGGCTGCGTGGCGTCGCGTTGTGCAGGATGTTGGCGGTCTCGGCCATCTCGACCATGAAGGTCGAGGCACCGCGTGCGAGATCGTCGCCGGCGCCGATGCGGGTGAAGATGCGGTCGATCGGCCCGATCAGCGCCTCGTCGGCGGGCACCCAGCTGCCCACATGCGCGAGCAGCACGATCAACGCGGCCTGGCGCATGTAGGTGCTCTTGCCGCCCATGTTGGGGCCGGTGATCACCAGCATGCGGCGGCTCGGGTCGAGCTGCAGATCGTTCGGCTCGAACGGTTCCTCGCGTAGCGATTCGACCACCGGATGGCGGCCGCGACGGATCGCGATCACCGGCTCGTCGACCAACTGTGCCGGCGACCAGCGCAGGCTCTGCGCGCGCTCGGCCAGGCACGCCAGCACGTCGATCTCGGCCAGTGCTGCGGCGCAATCGCGCAGCGCAGCCAGGCCGGCGTTCAAGCTGTCCAGAAGCGCCTCGTACAGCGCGCGTTCGCGCATCAGCGAGCGTTCGCGTGCCGACAGCACCTTGTCCTCGAACTGCTTGAGCTCTTCGGTGATGTAGCGCTCGGCGCCCTTGATGGTCTGCCGGCGGGTGTATTCGGGTGGCACCTTGTCCGCGTGGCTGCGACCGAGCTCGATGTAGTAGCCATGCACGCGGTTGTAGCCGACCTTCAGGGTGCCGATTCCAGTGCGCTCGCGCTCGCGGGATTCCAGTGCCAGCAGGAAGCTGTCGGCGTCGGTCGACAGCAGGCGCAGCTCGTCGAGTTCAGGGTCATGGCCGTTCGCGATCGCGCCACCCTCGCGCAGCAGCGCGGGTGGATGCTCGACCAGCGCACCGCCGAGCAGCGTCGCCGCTTCGCCGTGTTCGCCCAATCCCGTCGCGAGGCTGGACAGGCGTGGACTGTCGACCGCGGCCAGGCATTGCCCGATATGCGGCAGCGCCTGCAGTGCATCGCGCAGTGTCGACAGATCGCGCGGGCGCGCCGAACGCAGCGCTACGCGGGCCAGGATCCTTTCCACGTCGCCGAGGCGCTGGAAAGACGCTTGCAGTTCGGCCACCGCACCGGCGTCCAGCAATGCACCGATCGCCTGCGAGCGCTCGGCCACCACCCGACGCTGGCGCAACGGCCGGTTCAGCCAGCGTCGCAGCAGGCGGCTGCCCATCGGCGTGACCGCACGATCGATGATGCCCGCCAGCGTCGCGCGCTGGTCGCCCGACGCATGCGTGTCGATTTCGAGGTTGCGCCGGGTGACCGCATCCATCGCAACGCTGTCGCCGGCGAGTTCGGTGTTCAGGCCCGACAGGTGGGGCAGGGCGTTGCGCTGGGTGTCCTTGAGGTATTGCAGCAGGGCGCCTGCGGCAGCGATCGCGACGTGATCGGCCGCCACGCCGAAGCCGAGCAGGTTACGGGTGCCGAAGAATGCGGTCAGCGCGCGTTGCGCGCTGTCGGCTTCGAAGTGCCACGGTGGGCGGCGACGCAAGCCGCCAAGGCCCTCCAGCGCGGCAACGCTCCCGAGATCTTCAGCCACCAGGGTTTCTGCGGGTCGCAGGCGCGCGAGCTCCGCGGCCAATGCCGGTTCATCGTCGAGTTCGCATAGCACGAAGCGCCCGCTGGTGACATCGACCCACGCGAGTCCGAAACGCCCGGCGCGGCGCACCAACGCAAGCAGCAGATTGTCGCGGCGCTCATCGAGCAGCGATTCTTCGGTCACCGTGCCCGGCGTCACGATGCGCACGATCTTGCGCTCGACCAGGCCCTTGGCAGAGGCCGGATCGCCGATCTGCTCGCAGATCGCGACCGATTCGCCGAGGCGCAGCAGCCGCGCGAGGTATGCATCGAGCTGGTGCTGCGGCACGCCGGCCATCGGGATCGGCGCGCCCGCCGACTGCCCGCGCTGGGTCAGGGTGATGTCGAGCAGCTGCGCTGCCTTGCGCGCATCGTCGTAGAACAGCTCGTAGAAATCGCCCATCCGGAACAGCATCAGGGTGTCCGGCACCTCGGCCTTGGCGCGCAGGTACTGCCGCATCAACGGCGTATGCTCGGCGAACGGGTCGTTGGGATGATTCATCTGGACGCCGCCCGCGTGCTGGGCTAAAAGGTTCGGCTTTATAGGATGCACTGCAGATATGCTCAAGTCCGAGGTGCCTGACGATGCAGGATTGCACGCGCTCGCCGAAGATGTCGGCGCGCGACTGTCGCGCAGCGGGCAGACGCTGGTGACGGCCGAGTCGTGCACCGGCGGCTGGATCGCCAAGACCATCACCGATATCCCCGGCTGTTCAGGCTGGTTCGACAGTGGGCTGGCCGCATACAGCTACGAGGCCAAGCAGGCCTTGCTCGGCGTGCGCGCGGAGACCCTGATCCGGCATGGTGCGGTGAGTGAGGAAACCGTGCTGGAGATGGTGTCGGGTGCGCTGATCCACTCCGGAGCCGGGGTGGCGGTGGCGGTGACCGGGATCGCCGGGCCCAGCGGTGGCACGCCGGACAAGCCATTGGGCACGGTCTGGATCGCCTGGAAGCGGCGCGGTGGTTACCCGAGCATGCAGCGTTTCCAGTTCGACGGCGACCGCGATGCGGTGCGCCGGCGCACGGTGGCGGCCGCGTTGCACGGTCTTCAGAAAATTCTTACGTCCTGACGCGGCGATTTCCTCTGGCCGGGCGTGCCGGGTGTGGGATAATTCGGCTGCATCGCACGCGCTGAGACGGCCGCAGCCGATAAGTGCGGCCCAGCCAATCAATCCCTTCGAGGAATCACTATGGACGACAACAAGCGCCGCGCCCTGACTTCCGCCCTGAGCCAGATCGAAAAGCAGTTCGGCAAGGGCACCGTGATGCGGATGGGCGACAAGGTCAACGAAGCCATCGAGGTGATCTCGACCGGCTCGCTGGGCCTCGATATCGCGCTCGGCATCGGCGGCGTGCCGCGCGGCCGGGTGGTCGAGATCTACGGTCCGGAATCCTCCGGCAAGACCACGCTCACACTGCAGATCATTGCCAACTGCCAGCGCAACGGCGGCACTGCGGCCTTCGTCGATGCCGAACACGCGCTCGATCCCACCTATGCCGAGAAGCTCGGGGTGAAGGTCGACGACCTGCTGGTCTCGCAGCCGGACACCGGCGAGCAGGCGCTCGAGATCACCGACATGCTGGTGCGCTCCGGTGCGGTCGACGTGGTGGTGGTCGACTCGGTCGCCGCACTCACGCCGAAGGCCGAAATCGAGGGCGAGATGGGCGACAGCCACGTAGGCCTGCACGCGCGCCTGATGAGCCAGGCCCTGCGCAAGCTGACCGCCAACATCAAGAAGTCCAACTGCACGGTGATCTTCATCAACCAGATCCGGATGAAGATCGGCGTGATGTTCGGCAGTCCCGAGACCACCACCGGCGGCAACGCGCTGAAGTTCTACGCCTCGGTGCGCCTGGACATCCGCCGCATCGGCTCGGTCAAGCGCGGCGACGAGGTGATCGGCTCGGAGACCCGGGTCAAGGTGGTCAAGAACAAGCTCGCGCCGCCGTTCCGCGTCGCCGACTTCGAGATCCTCTACGGCGAAGGCGCCTCGCGCGAGGGCGAGATCATCGAACTGGGCGTGCTGCACAACCTGGTCGAGAAGTCCGGTGCCTGGTACAGCTACTCGGGCGATCGCATCGGGCAGGGCAAGGACAACACGCGCCTGTTCCTGAAGGAACACCCCGAGATCACCCGCGAGATCGAGGACAAGATCCGCGCCAAGCTGGTCAACGCCAAGCTCGGTGCCGCGCCGGTCGTCGAGGCCGAAGAAGCGTGAGCCGGATGCGCCGGAAGGACTCCGGCGCTGATCCGCCCGGTGCGCGCGACACCGCACTCGGGCTGCTGTCGCGGCGTGAACACTCGCGCCGCGATCTAAAGCGCAAGCTGACCTCGCGCGGCATCGACGCCGAGGCCGCCGACGACGCGATAGAACAGCTCCAGCGCGACAGCTTCCAGAGCGACGAGCGCTTTGCCGAAGCGCTGGTGCGCCATCGGGCGGGTTCGGGCTACGGCCCGCGCCACATCCTTTCCGAGCTGGGCAGCCATGGCATCGCGGCGGCGACCGTGCGCCCGCTGCTCGACGAGCACGACTGGGACGCCATCGCGCAGGCCCTGGTGCTGCGCAAGAAATCGTCCGGGATCGACCCGGAAACCCTGCGCCGCAGGCTGCTGGGCATGCTCCAGCGGCGCGGCTTCGAGAGCGACAGCGTGCGGCGCGCGATGGCGGCACTCAAGGCTCGCCCGGCTGCGGACGACGAGTGAGGGCAAAACCCGCCGCCAGCACCTTGTGCACTGCAGCGCGGATCGCATAATCGGGATATCCTTGACGGTTCATCCCTACGGTCCAGCGTCATGAAGTCCAGCGCCCAGATCCGCCAGACCTTCCTCGAGTTCTTCCGCTCCAAGGGCCACGCGGTGATCGCGTCGAGTCCGCTGGTGCCGGGCAACGATGCCACCCTGCTGTTCACCAACGCGGGCATGGTGCAGTTCAAGGACGTGTTCCTGGGTGGCGACAAGCGCTCGTACTCGCGCGCGACCTCCTCGCAGCGCTGCGTGCGCGCCGGCGGCAAGCACAACGACCTCGATTCGGTCGGCTATACCGCGCGCCACCACACCTTCTTCGAGATGCTGGGCAACTTCAGCTTCGGCGACTACTTCAAGCGCGACGCGATCCGCTACGCGTGGGAGCTGCTGACCGGGGTCTATGGACTGCCGGCCGATCGCCTGTGGGTAACCGTCTATCACACCGACGACGAGGCCTACGCGATCTGGAACAGCGAGGTCGGCGTGCCGGCCGAGCGCATCGTGCGGATCGGCGACAACAAGGGCGCGCCCTACGCTTCCGACAACTTCTGGCAGATGGCCGACACCGGCCCCTGCGGTCCGTGCACCGAGATCTTCTTCGATCACGGCGCCGGGATCGCCGGTGGTCCGCCCGGCTCGCCCGACGAAAACGGCGATCGCTACATCGAGATCTGGAACCTGGTCTTCATGCAGTTCGATCGCGCCGCCGACGGCACGCTCAATCCATTGCCGGCGCCCTGCGTGGATACCGGCATGGGCCTGGAGCGTCTCGCGGCGGTGCTGCAGCACGTGCATTCCAACTACGAGATCGATTTGTTCCAGGCCCTGATCCGCGCCGCCGCGCAGCTCACCGGCACCGCCGATCTGAGCGACAAATCGCTGCGCGTGATCGCCGACCATATCCGCGCCTGCGCGTTCCTGATCGTCGATGGTGTGTTGCCGTCCAATGAGGGCCGCGGCTACGTGCTGCGCCGGATCATCCGTCGTGCGTTGCGCCATGGCTGGATGCTGGGTACCAAGGGCCTGTTCTTCCATCGCATGGTCGCACCGCTGGTCGAGCAGATGGGCGGGGCCTATCCCGAGCTTGCGGCCAAGCAGGCGCTGGTGGAATCCGCGCTGCATGCCGAAGAAGAGCGCTTCGCGGAAACCCTCGACCAGGGCATGAAGGTGTTCGCCGAGGTCGCCGCGCGCAGCCAGTCGATCATCGCCGGCGACGATGTATTCCGGCTCTACGACACCTACGGATTCCCGGCCGATTTGACCGCCGATGTCGCGCGTGAGCGCGGTCTGGCGATCGACAGCGAAGGCTTCGAGCGCGCGATGGATGCGCAGCGCGCACGTGCGCGTGCCGCGTCGCAGTTCGGTGCCGCGGCGAGCCTGTCGAGTGAAGTGATCCAGTCGACGCCGCCGACCGTGTTCGACGGCTACGGCGAGTTGTCCCTCGACGCCGCGCGCGTGCTCGCGATCCTTCGCGACGGGCAGCCGCTGGCGGCGCTGGCCGACGGCGAGGTCGCGATCGTGGTCCTGGATCGCACGCCGTTCTACGCCGAGTCCGGCGGTCAGGTCGGCGACATCGGCGTGCTGGCGACCGCGGCAGGCGATTTTGCGGTCGACGATACGCAGAAGCTGGCCGGTGTGTTCCATGGGCACGTCGGTACCTGGCGCGGAACGCGGCTGGCAGTCGGCGACAGCGTGCGCGCGGTCGTCGACCAGGCCCGCCGCGCCGCCACCGTGCTCAACCACTCCGCGACCCACCTGCTGCATGCCGCGCTGCGCCAGGTGCTCGGCGACCACGTGCAGCAGAAGGGCAGCCTGGTCGCGCCCGATCGTCTGCGCTTCGATTTCGCGCATTTCCAGCCGGTGGGCAGCGACGAGTTGGCCCGGGTCGAGGCGCTGGTGAATGCCCAGGTGCGCGGCAACGCGCAGGCCGAGGCCGCGGAGATGGCGTTCCAGGAAGCGATCGACACCGGTGCGATGGCGCTGTTCGGCGAGAAGTACGGCGAACGCGTGCGGGTGCTGCGGATGGGCGGATTCTCGACCGAGTTGTGCGGCGGCACCCACGTCGGCCGCACCGGCGATATCGGTGTGTTCAAGATCGTCTCCGAGTCGGGCGTGGCCTCTGGCGTGCGCCGCATCGAGGCGGTGACCGGCGCCAATGCGCTCGACTACGTCGCCGGCCGTGAGCACACGCTGGGTGAGGTGGGGCGCCTGCTGGGCGCACCGGTTCCCGAAGTCGTCGACCGGCTGCGCGCTTTGTTCGAGCGGCAGAAACTGCTCGAGCGCGAACTCGAATCGCTGAAGGCGCGCGCGGCCAACGCGGCGCTCGATGCATTGATCGCGAAGGCGCCCGAAGTCGGCGGCATCCGGGTGCTGTCGGCGCGCATCGACGGCCTCGATCCCAAGGCCCTGCGCGAGGGAGTCGATACGGTCAAGCAGAAGCTGCCGGATGCCGTGATCCTGCTGGCCACCGGCAGCGCCGGCAAGGTGTCGCTGGTCGCCGGCGTGGCCGGCAAGGCGCAGGGCAGGGTCAAGGCCGGGGAACTGCTCGCGCACGTCGCCGCGCAGATCGGTGGCAAAGGGGGCGGCCGGGCGGATCTGGCGCAGGGTGGCGGCGAGGACTCGAGCCAGGTCGCAGCAGCGATCGAGGGCGTATTCGACTGGGTATCCGCGCGCCTTCATTGAACGATCCGTGCGTGTTGGCACAGTCAACTGGCACGGGGCGCGAGCGTCTGGTCGCCTCGTTCCGCCGGAACTGACCCTCTCGCTGCGGAGTGCTCGGGACGGCGTCGGAACCTGAATCGATGCACGGCGCATGCCTGTTCGCGTCGAACAGTGAAATTTTCGTGCTAGACGAAAGTGCGTACCAATTTCGTTGCACCGAACGCCACGTCGGGACTACCATCGCATTTTGGTCACGAGCGCTCGCAAGGGATGTTCGGAGCGCTGGTCAGGTCGGCGCGCTGGGCCGCATCACGGTGCAAATCTCCTGCGCAACGCAAGGGCCGATGCCACGAGGAACCATAAGAAATGCTCATTCTGACCCGTCGGGTTGGCGAAACTCTCATGATCGGCGACAACGTCACGGTCACTGTGCTCGGCGTGAAAGGCAACCAGGTCCGGATCGGCATCAATGCCCCCAAAGACCTGTCGGTGCACCGCGAAGAGATCTACCAGCGGATCAAGCGCGAGCAGGAAGCGGGCATTGCGCCGCGCGAGCCGTCCGGAACCGACTGACCTCGCCGTTTACGGCCTGCGCGCCAGGCGCTATCCTCCCCGTCCGCCAGAATTTGCCGGCCTCCAGGCAGTGCCTGGTGGGTCGACCGGCTCAGGATGCGGGTGGGGAAGCGCACCGCGGGTCGGCCGAGTGCGGCGCTGCAGCGAGTAACGGAGAGATGCCCGAGTGGCCGAAGGGGCTCCCCTGCTAAGGGAGTATAGGGTTAAAAGCTCTATCGAGGGTTCGAATCCCTCTCTCTCCGCCAGTTGCAAGTGCGGTTACCGACCGGCTCCAGCGTCGTGTGCTTCGACAGTACTTCGGCACACTCGTAAACGAAATCGACCGGCCTTCTGCAGGAGCGCGCCCTGTGTGCGACCGTGCGCATCGACCCTGCCGTGCATCGCGTCGCTGCGGTCGCGCGCGCGGCGTGCTCCTACGGGAAGTCGGCCAGGCTGATGTACTGGCTGCCCGGCGGCGATCGATTCCGTCCCGATGCGCGGGACGCGACAGGCGCCAAATCCTGCGCTCCGCTTCGGCGAGCCGTCAGGGCAGCAACCGGCCACGATCAGGTTGACGATCGCATGAACGGTCGCCATACTTTCCGTTCTACGCGCCCGTAGCTCAGTTGGATAGAGTACCAGGCTACGAACTTGGTGGTCGGGAGTTCGAATCTCTCCGGGCGCGCCAGTTGTCCGGAAAGGGTGCTTCGGCGCCCTTTTCGTTTTGCGGGGCAGGCGTGCGATTGCGAAGGCCCGCGATTGACGCTCCCGGCGCTGGTCCGTACCATGCGCCACCCTGCTCGCGACGCGATCACGAGCCTGGAAGCGGCAATTTCGCGGGGTATAGCGCAGTCTGGTAGCGCACCTGCTTTGGGAGCAGGATGTCGGGGGTTCGAATCCCTCTACCCCGACCATGCATCCGCTGTCCTGCAGCCGGGGTGGGATGCACGCGGTTCGGTCGAAGGTTGGACGTGGTAGCGACAGCCGGGTGTTTGCAGTCCGGACGCAGAGGATCGATGCGGTGTCCGGTGCGGGTGATTCGAGAGCGCCCGTAGCTCAACCGGATAGAGCATCGGCCTTCTAAGCCGACGGTTGCAGGTTCGATTCCTGTCGGGCGCGCCAGCTTCAAGCGGTTGAGACGAGCTTTTGAAAGACTGAACTCGACAAGATCATGGTGGGCGTAGCTCAGTTGGTTAGAGCACCGGATTGTGATTCCGGTGGTCGGGGGTTCGAATCCCCTCGCTCACCCCAGTCGTCGCGTCATCGTGGGCCGTTAGCTCAATTGGTAGAGCAGCGGACTCTTAATCCGTAGGTTTCAGGTTCAAGTCCTGAACGGCCCACCAATTCGCACCCAGAGACAATCCCTGACAGCGCGCACCAGTGGCGTCGTGGCGCAGTCCATATCCAACGCCGAAGGCGCCTCAATGGCGCCTTCGACGTTCGCTCTGCACACCCTCTCCCGTCTCCCGCTGCAGCACTTAAGCCAGCCGTCCCAGCACCCCATCACCAAAGCCGAACCCGCCTCAACGGCGCCTTCCGCGTTCGCTCTTGGCACCCTCGCACGCCCCCGCTGCACAATTTCCGCCAGCCGTGCCAGCAACCCCCTGACCAAAGCCGAAGGCGCCTCAATGGCGCCTTCCGCGTTCGCTCTGCCCACCCTCTCACGCCGCCGCTGCCCAATTTCCGCCAGCCGTGCCCGCACCCCCATACGAAGCCAAAGCCAGCCGCGACAGCCCCCACCCGCTCAGCTATCATTCGCGACCCGCTCCACCCGGCGAAAGTGGCGAAACTGGTAGACGCGCTGGATTTAGGTTCCAGTGGGGAAACCCTTGAGAGTTCGAGTCTCTCCTTTCGCACCAGATCCATTGTGCCCCGGCGCCCGCATCGCGTCGGGTTCGGCTGTCCTGAAGGAGTTTCCATGCAAGTCTCGCTTGAAAATGTCGGCAAGCTCGAGCGCAAGCTGACCGTCCGCTTCCCGGCCGACCAGGTCGAATCGCGCGTGCGCGCGCGGATCCAGGAACTCGGTCGCACGGTGCGCATCAAGGGCTTCCGGCCCGGCAAGGTTCCCGCGCGCGTGCTCGAGCAGCGCTACGGCGCGCAGGTGCGCAACGAGGCGATGTCGGAAGCGATCTCCAGCTCGTACCAGGAAGCGCTGCGCCAGCAGAACCTGCGTCCGGCCGTTTCGCCGTCGATCAGCGCGCGCTCGGCCGATGACAACCAGATCGAGTACACGGCGGTGTTCGAGGTGGTTCCCGAGCTGCCGCAGGTCGACGTGTCCGCGCTTGCGATCACGCGCACGGTGTCGGCGGTCGAGGACGCCGATGTCGATCGCATGATCGATACCCTGCGCCAGCAGCGCCGCCAGTGGGAGGTCGTCGAGCGGCCGGCCGCCGCGGGCGACATGGTGCTGTTCGAGTTCAGTGCGTTGGCCGATGGGCAGCGCTTTCCGGCCGAAGGCGCCGAGCGCGCCGGCACCATCCTCGGCAGCGGCGCTCTGTTTTCCGAATTCGAAGCATTGCTCGAGGGGACCACCGCCGGCGACAGCCGCAGCGGCCCGGTACAGTTCCCGGCGAGCTTCCGCGAGCCGAGCATGGCCGGCAAGCAGGCTGCGGTCGAGGTCAAGGTCATCCGCGTGCAGGAGTCGAAGCTGCCGCCGGTCGACGACGCCTTCGTCGCCAGCTTCGGCGTGCGCGAGGGCGGTATCGAGCGTTTCCGCGGCGACGTGCGCGCCAACCTCGAGCGCGAACTGGACGCCGCGGTTCGCGGTCGCACCAAGGCCGATGCGGTGGGCAAGCTGCTGGCCGCGTATGCCGATCTCGAGGTGCCGCGTGGCCTGGTCGACAGCGAGGCCAAGGCACTGCTGGCCCAGGCGCAGCAGAACGCGCAGCGCGCCGGACTGCAGCCGCCCGCCGACCTCAGCCTGTTCCTGCGCGATGCCGAAAGCCGCGTGCGTGCATTCATCCTGCTCACCGAGATCGCCCGCCAGAACGCGATCGTGCCCGATGGCAAGCGGGTCAACCAGATGCTCGCCACCATCGCGTCGACCTACGAGGAGCCCGAGAAGGTCGTCGAGATGTATGCGCGCGATGCCGAACTGATGTCGTCGCTGCGCAATCGCGTGGTCGAGGACCAGGTGGTCGACTGGGTGGTGGAGCACGGCAAGGTGACGGAGCAGCACCTGAGCTTCGCCGAACTGATGCAGCCGCCGGCCTGACCGCACTTGAATCGCGCGCAAGCGCCGCCATCTCCAGCGCACGTCCCGAAGGATCTTCCATGATCACGAACCTGAACCTGGTGCCGATGGTGGTCGAACAGACCGCCCGCGGCGAGCGCGCCTACGACATCTATTCGCGCCTGCTGAAGGAACGACTGGTGTTCTGCGTCGGTCCCGTCGAGGACTACATGGCCAACGTGATCGTCGCCCAGTTGCTTTTCCTGGAAGCCGACAATCCCGACAAGGACATCAACCTCTACATCAACAGCCCCGGTGGCGCGGTCACCGCGGGCATGGCGATCTTCGACACCATGCGCTTCATCCGCCCGCAGGTGAGCACGATCTGCATCGGCCAGGCCGCCAGCATGGGTGCCTTCCTGCTCGCCGCCGGCGCCAAGGGCAAGCGCTACTGCCTGCCCAACTCGCGGGTGATGATCCACCAGCCGTCGGCTGGATACTCCGGTCAGGCATCCGACATCGCGATCCACGCCAAGGAAATCCTCTCGATCAAGGCACGCATGAACGAGCTGATGGCAGAATTCACCGGTCGCCCGCTGGAACAGATCGAGCGCGACGTCGATCGCGATTACTTCCTGAGCGCGAAGGAAGCGAGCGACTACGGGCTGGTCGATTCCGTGCTCGATCGTCGACCCGAAGAGACGGTGAAGGCCGGCTGATCACGCCGACACCATTGTCTTCACATCCGGCTGCGCGGCCTCCGGAGTCGGCGGTCGCGCTCGATTTCTGCTGTGTTATTCTCGCGCCACGGGTGCTGCCGTGGCGGGCACCATTACGCGTTGAGGCGAGCACCAAGACATGAGCGAGGAGCGACCGGGCAGGGGCAGCGACAGCGGCAGCGGCAAGATCCTGTATTGCTCCTTCTGCGGCAAGAGCCAGCATGAGGTCCGCAAGCTGATTGCCGGCCCGTCGGTATTCATCTGCGACGAGTGCGTCGAACTGTGCAACGACATCATCCGCGAAGAGCTCGAGGAGAAGGCGGCCAGTGCGCGTAGCCACCTGCCCAAGCCGCGCGAGATCATGGACGTGCTCGACCAGTACGTGATCGGCCAGAATCGCGCGAAGAAAGTGCTCGCGGTCGCGGTCTACAACCACTACAAGCGCCTCGAGTCGCGCCAGCGCGGCGAGGACGTTGAACTGGCCAAGAGCAACATCCTGATGATCGGCCCGACCGGCTCAGGCAAGACCCTGCTCGCCGAGACGCTCGCACGGCTGCTCAACGTGCCGTTCACGATCGCCGACGCGACCACGCTGACCGAGGCCGGCTACGTCGGCGAAGACGTCGAGAACATCATCCAGAAGCTGCTGCAGAAGTGCGACTACGACGTCGAGAAAGCGCAGACCGGCATCGTCTACATCGACGAGATCGACAAGATCTCGCGCAAGAGCGAAAACCCTTCGATCACCCGCGACGTGTCCGGTGAGGGCGTGCAGCAGGCGCTGCTCAAGCTGATCGAAGGCACGGTCGCCTCGGTGCCGCCGCAGGGCGGCCGCAAGCATCCGCAGCAGGAGTTCCTGCAGGTCGATACGCGCAACATCCTGTTCGTCTGCGGTGGTGCCTTCGCGGGTCTGGAGAAGCTCATCCAGGCGCGTTCGGAGTCGACCGGCATCGGTTTTTCGGCCGAGATCCGCAGCAAGGACCGCAAGGCGAGCGTCGGCGCGCTGCTGTCGACCGTCGAGCCCGAAGACCTGATCAAGTTCGGCCTGATCCCGGAGTTCGTCGGTCGCCTGCCGGTGATCGCCACCCTCGAGGAACTCGACGAACCGGCGCTGGTGAAGATCCTCACCGAGCCGAAGAACGCGATCACCAAGCAGTTCAAGCGCCTGTTCGAGATGGAGGGCGTGGACCTGGAGTTCCGACCCGATGCGCTCGCCGCAGTCGCGCGCAAGGCGCTGCAACGCCGCACCGGCGCGCGTGGCCTGCGTACGATCCTCGAGAGCGTGTTGCTGGAGACGATGTACGAACTGCCATCGCTCGAACACGTGAGCAAGGTGGTGGTCGACGAGGCCGTGATCGGCGGCACCGCCGATCCGTATCTGATCTACCGCGGCACCGCCCAGCAGGCGCAGCCGCGCGCAGCCGGCGATTGACGGCCCGCGCACCCGGTACGGACCCGCCGACCGGTGCGCTGCGGCTTGCTTTTTGCAGCGCAAGTCCGCATATGACCATCGCGTATGATTGAGGTCGGGAGTCGGGCTGCCGCCGGGTTCCCGGCGCGGATCGTGCGCGGCACCCTCGCGATGCGGATCAGCTTCGAATACGTCGTCTCGCACCGGGGTCTCATCGATCCGGCACCTCGGTCCGGACGTCCAGACTGACAACAGGGGAAAGCCCATGGCCACCCAATCCACCAGTAGTCCGGCCAAGCTGCCAGTGCTGCCGCTGCGCGACGTCGTGGTCTATCCGAACATGGTGATCCCGCTGTTCGTCGGTCGCGAGAAGTCGATCCGCGCGCTCGACGCGGCGATGGAATCCGACAAGCAGATCCTGCTGGTCGCCCAGCGCAGCCCCGATGTCGATGACCCGGGTGCGAAGGAGCTGTACTCGGTCGGCACCATTTCCACCGTACTGCAACTGCTCAAGCTTCCCGACGGCACCATCAAGGTGCTGGTCGAGGGCGTTTCGCGCGCGCAATTGTCGGATATCGGCGAAGGCGGCGAAGGCGCGGACTACCTGGTCGCGCACTCGCGCGCGCTGGAGTCGGTCAGCGCACGCGATGCGCGCGAGGTCGAGGCGGCCGCCAAGTCGCTGATGTCGGTGTTCGAGCAATACGTCAAGCTCAACCGCAAGGTGCCGCCTGAGCTGCTCACCACGCTGGCCGGGATCGATGATTCGAGTCGCCTGGCCGATACGGTGGCCGCGCACCTCGGCATCCGCCTGCCCGACAAGCAGCGCGCGCTGGAGGCGGTCGACGTCGGCGAGCGCCTCGAGCTGCTGATCGGCTATGTCGATGGCGAGATCGACGTGCAGCAGCTGGAAAAGCGCATCCGCGGGCGGGTGAAGTCGCAGATGGAGAAGAGCCAGCGCGAGTACTACCTCAACGAGCAGATGAAGGCCATCCAGAAGGAACTGGGTGAGATGGAGGACGCGCCGAACGAGATCGAGGAACTCGCGCGCAAGATCGCCGCGGCCGGCATGCCCCCCGCGGTCGAGACCAAGGCCAAGACCGAGCTCAACAAGTTGAAGCAGATGTCGCCGATGTCGGCCGAGGCGACCGTGGTGCGCAACTACGTCGACTGGCTGGTGCAGGCGCCATGGAAGCAGCGCACCCGCGTGCGCAAGGACCTGGCCGCGGCGCAGGAAGTGCTCGATGCCGACCATTTCGGCCTGGAGAAGGTCAAGGAACGCATCCTCGAGTATCTCGCGGTGCAGAGCCGGGTCAAGAAGATGAAGGGCCCGATCCTGTGCCTGGTCGGGCCTCCCGGCGTGGGCAAGACCTCGCTGGGCCAGTCGATCGCGCGCGCGACCAATCGCAAGTTCGTGCGCATGTCGCTCGGCGGAGTGCGCGACGAGGCCGAGATCCGCGGCCATCGGCGCACCTACATCGGTTCGATGCCGGGGCGGTTGATCCAGAACCTGGCCAAGGTCGGCACCCGCAATCCACTGTTCGTGCTCGACGAGATCGACAAGATGTCGATGGATTTCCGTGGCGACCCGTCGTCGGCGCTGCTGGAGGTGCTCGATCCTGAGCAGAACCATTCGTTCAACGACCACTACCTCGAAGTCGACTTCGACCTGTCGGAGGTGATGTTCGTCGCCACCGCGAATTCGCTGAACATCCCTGCGCCGCTGCTCGATCGCATGGAGGTCATCCGGATCCCCGGCTACACCGAGGAGGAGAAGACCAGCATCTGCACGCGCTACCTGCTGCCCAAGCAGATCAAGGCCAACGGCCTGCGCGAAGACGAGATCCGCATCGATGACGATGCGGTGCGCGACACCATCCGCTACTACACGCGCGAGTCGGGGGTGCGCAATCTCGAGCGTGAGATCGCGAGGATCTGCCGCAAGGTGGTCAAGGAACTCGCGCTCGGCGAGCAGAAGAAGCGCAAGGACAAGTCGGCAAAGCGGCGCCGGGTGGTGATCGATGCCGCGCGCCTGGATCACTACCTGGGCGTGCGCAAGTTCACTTTCGGTCGCGCCGAGATCAACAACGAGATCGGCGTGGTCACCGGGCTGGCCTGGACCCAGGTCGGTGGCGACCTGCTCAGCATCGAAGCCACGGTAGTGCCCGGCAAGGGCAAGTTGATCCATACCGGACAGCTCGGCGACGTGATGCAGGAGTCGATCCAGGCCGCGATGTCGGTGGTGCGCGAACGCGTCGACCGGCTGGGGCTCGACCCCGACTTCCACCAGAAGGTGGATGTGCACGTGCATGTCCCCGAGGGCGCCACGCCCAAGGACGGTCCCAGCGCCGGTATCGCGATGTGCACCGCGCTGGTGTCGTCGCTGGCCAGGATCCCGGTGCGCGCCGACGTGGCGATGACCGGCGAGATCACCCTGCGCGGAAGAGTGCTGCCGATCGGCGGGCTGAAGGAAAAGCTGCTGGCCGCGCATCGCGGCGGCATCCGCACCGTGATCATTCCCGACGAGAACCGCAAGGATCTCGCCGAGATCCCGGCCAACGTCACCGAGTCGCTCGACATCCGCCCGGTGAAGTGGATCGACGAGGTGCTCGACCTCGCGTTGGCCTCGCCGCTGGTGCCGCGCGTACGCGACGCTGCAGCGGTCACGGCGCCCGAGGCCGCGAAGAAGGACGGCGAATCGGATCCACCGGTCACCTCGCAGATCACCGCGCACTGATCGTGCCGCGCACGTTGGTGATCCCGTCGCAGGCCCGCCATTCCGCGCGCGCGCGGCGCATCGCGGGACTTTTCGTGTTGCGCCGTCGGGGGTCGGCTGGTATAAATGCGCCCCCGCCGCGTTGCGCTCGGTCGTCAGGCCGCAGTCGGATTTCGGTGGTCAGGTCCCGCCCCCTGTGCGGATCGAGCAGCAGGCAGACCGAAGTACCCATGGTCGCCAGAATTCATTGAGGGAATCACGAGATGAACAAATCAGATTTTGTCGCCGCGGTCGCCGAGGATTCGGAACTGACCAAGGTCGATGCGGCAAAGGCGATCGATGCGGTGATCAAGGTCATCGAGGCGGCACTGAAGAAGGGCGACAGCGTTTCGATCGTCGGCTTCGGCACCTTCACGGTGCGCAAGCGCGCCGCGCGGAGCGGCCGCAACCCGCGCACCGGTGCCACGATCAAGATCAAGGCTTCGAAGGTTCCGGCCTTCAAGGCTGGCAAGGCGCTCAAGGACGCACTAAACTAGAACACTTGTCCGCGGGTGCTTAGCTCAGCGGTAGAGCGTCGCCCTTACAAGGCGAGGGTCGGGGGTTCGAAACCCTCAGCACCCACCAGGTTCAGGAGTGGTAGTTCAGTCGGTTAGAATACCGGCCTGTCACGCCGGGGGTCGCGGGTTCGAGTCCCGTCCACTCCGCCAACATGCAAGGGCGCCGGTAGCCGGCGCCCTTGTCATTTTGGGCATCCCCAGCCATCCGCGGCGCGTCGCAACGCGCCGCCCGATAAATCAAGCCAGCCGAACAAGCCAGCAGAACGACAAACCATGCTGCAGACCCTCCGCGACAAAACCACAGGTTGGATCGCTTTCCTGATCCTCGGACTGGTCAGTATTCCGTTCGCGTTCTTCGGCATCGAGCAGTACTTCGAAGTGCGCTCGCCGAACTACGTGGCGAAGGTCGGCGACAAGGAGATCTCGCAGAACGAGTTCCGCGAGCGCTTCGAGCAGTACCGGCAGAACGCGCGGCGCCAGCTCGGCGACTCCTACGATCCGAGCTACTTCGAACAGCCGCTGGTCAAGCGCCAGATGCTCGAGCAGATGGTCAACGAGGAACTGTTGACCCAAGCCGCGGCGGTCGCCGGGACCGAGGCATCCGACGAGCGCGTGCGCCGCGAGATCGCCGAGGTGCCCGCGTTCCAGACCGACGGCAAGTTCGATCCCACCCAATACCAGCTGTTGCTGCGCTCGCAGTCGCCGCCGTTGAGCGTTGCCGAGTTCGAAAGCCGCATCCGTCGCGACGTGTCCTCGCGCGAGTTGCCGACCGCGGTGGGCGGCAGCAGCCTGGTCACCGACTCGGCGGTCAACCGCTACTTGAGCCTGCGCGACCAGCTGCGCGACTTCTCCTACTTCGTGGTGCCCGCGGTCGACATCGCCGCAGCCGAACCCGAGCCGGCAGCGATCGATGCTTACCATGAGGCGAACAAGTCCGAGTTCATGACCGACGAGCAGGTCTCGTTGGCGTACATCGAGTTGAACGCGGCCACCATCGAGGTGCCCGCCGAAGCCGACGATGCCACGTTGCGCGCTCGCTTCGAGGAGCAGAAGGGCCGTTATTTCCTCGGCGAGCAGCGCCTTGCATCGCACATCCTGGTCAAGGTCGCCGCCGACGCCGATCCCGAAGCACTGCGCATCGCGCAGGAGAAGGCGGCCGATCTGGTCGCGCGCGCGCGCGCTCCCGATGCCGATTTCGCCGCGCTCGCGCGCGAGTTCACCGACGACATCGGCTCCAAGGCGCAGGGCGGCGACCTCGGCTGGGTCGAGAAGGGCCTCACCCAGCCGGCCTTCGAGACCGCGCTGTTCGCGATGGCGGCCGGCCAGGTTTCGGATCCGGTGAAGACCGACGAGGGCTTCCACGTCATTCAACTGCGCGAGGTGCAGGCCGAACGCTCGAAGGCTTTCGAGGAAGTGCAGGCCGCGTTGGCCGATCAGTACCGTACCGGCGAGCGCGATCGGGTGTTCAGCGAACGCTCCGGCAAGCTGATCGACCAGATCTACAAGGATCCGCTCAGCATCGAGCCGGCAGCGGCTTCACTCGGCGTCGAGGTGCAGCGCACCGCGCTGTTCGGTCGCGCCGGCGGCGAGGGCATCGCCGCCGTCCCGGCGGTGTTGCGCGAGGCGTTTTCAGATCGCGTGCTGGCCGAAGGCGGCATCAGCGATCCGATCAATCTTGGTCCGAACCACATCGTGGTGATCAAGCTCGACGAGCACAAGCCGAGCGTGGCCCGTCCGCTCGAGGAAGTGCGTGCGCAGGTCGTGGCGCGGATCAATGCCGAGGCCGCCCGCACCGCCAGCGCAGAGCGCGCGCGAGCCCTGGATGTGCGCTTGCAGCAGAACCACAGCCTTGCCGACCTCGCCGCCGAACTGGCCACGCCGGTGGTCGACGCCGCAAGTGTGGGTCGCTCGGCGATCAATCACGACAGCGCGGTAGTCGCCGAAGCGTTCAAGCTGCCGCGGCCTGCCGAAGGGCAGACCGTGCGGCGGATGGTCGAGCTGCCGGGCGATCGCTTCGCACTGGTGGAACTGCGCGGGGTGACCGAGGGCGATCCATCCAAGGCCGATACGGCCCAGCGTGACGCGGTGCGCTCCCAGTTGCAGCAGGCCACGGCGGCCGCCGAGACCCGCTCGCTGCTCGATGCGGTGCGCGAGTCGGTCGAGGTCAGGATCGTCGAAGAGCGGATGTAGTGCGCCGCTGCGGCGATCCGGGTCCGGTGCTCAGGACGCGTCGATACCGGTCATGCCGAGGATGTTGTAGCCGCCGTCGACATAGCTGATTTCGCCGGTCATGCCCGACGCCAGGTCCGAACACAGGAAGGCCGCGACGTTGCCGACCTCCTCGATCGAGACCGAGCGCCGCAACGGGGCATTGTTCTCGACGTGGTCGAGCATCTTGCGGAAGTTGCTGATGCCAGCCGCCGCCAGTGTCTTGATCGGTCCGGCCGATATCGCATTGACGCGCGTGCCTTCGGGGCCGAGGTTCAACGCGAGGTAGCGCACGCAGGCTTCGAGGCTGGCTTTCGCGAGGCCCATCACGTTGTAGCTGGCCAACGCGCGCACCGCACCCAGGTACGACAGGGTCAGGATCGCGCCGTTGCGGCCCTGCATCAGCGGCCGGGCCTGCTTGGCCACTGCCGCGAGGCTGTAGGCCGAGATGTCGTGCGCGATCCGGAAGCCCTCGCGGGTGAGGTTGTCGACGAAACCTCCCTGCAGTGCCTCGCGCGGTGCGAAGCCGATCGAATGGACCAGGATATCGAGGCCGTCCCAGCGCTCGCCGAGCGCGGCGAACAGCGACGCGATCTGCGCATCGTCGGCGACGTCGCAGGGCAATACGATGTCCGAGCCGAACGCCTGTGCGGCATCGTCGACGCGCTCGCGCAAACGATCGTTGGGATAGGTGAACGCAAGTTGCGCACCTTGCCGATGCATCGCCTCGGCGATCCCCCATGCGATCGAACGCTGGCTGGCGATGCCCATGATCAGGGCGCGTTTGCCTTGCAGGAAACCCATGCTGTGTCCTCCCTCGGATAACCAAGCGTGCTGGCGCCGCAGCATGCTGCGGGTAGCGCCGGTGGTGGCACGCGACCGGAACAATGCGCAGTGTAACGGCTACGCGCGCGCGCTTCGGCAGCTCGGCTTCGCGCGGCCGACCTTGCTGTCGGTGCAGGGCGCGAGCGAGCGTCGCAGCGTTCATGGGGGTGCGGGTATGCGCAGCACCTGGCCGGGCTGCAACTGCTTGCCGAGCGGAATGCCATTGCTGGTCGCCAGTTCGCGCATGCCGACCCCGAGTCGGCGCGCAATCGACCACAGGCTGTCGCCGGTGCGCACCACGTAGGCCTCGCTGTCGTGCGCGCGCAGCTGCGGACTGCGCGCTGCCGCGGGTGGAAGCAATACCGTTGCCGGCAGTGGGTCGCCGATCCGCAGGCCGTGCACCGCGGCCAGCGTGGCCGCATCGACCTCGGGGGTCGCAGCTGCACTCCAGTCCGCCGCGGCCCGACCGTCGCCGGGCCGCCAACCGACCCGCTTCGCGGGCGGCAGCAGCGCAAGGCCTTGCTCCAGGTTCGGCAGCGATTCTTCCGGCAGCAGCAGGCGATCACCGGGCTGCATCGACTGCTTCGCGTGGGCAGGATTCAACCCGCGCAACTGCAACTCGTCGATCCGCGCAAGCCGTGCCGCGAGCGCCAGATCGATCGGCGCATCCAGCGGCACCGCAGCGAGGCGCTGGCCGGGTGCAAGCGTCGGCAGCGCGATGCCTGCGAGCGCGGGTCGCTCGATCACGCAGGAAAGCGCAATCAGGCGCGCCAGATGCGCGTGGGTGGTGCGGCTCAGCGGCAAGTCCTGCCACAGCGTATCGGCGCTGGCGGCAGGACTACCCGCGAGCGCCCGGCGCACGCGGAACTCGCCCGCGTTGTAGGCCATGGTGACCAGCAGCCAGTCGTGCCCGAAGACCTCCCCCAGTCGCGTCAGCAAGTGGGTTGCCGCAGCGGTGGACAGCGCGAGATCGAGCCGGCCATCGTAGGCTGCCCCTACCCGCAGGCCACTGGAGCGCGCAGTGGCGGGCATGAACTGCCAGATGCCTGCGGGCTGGTTGCCCGTCGCGGGCACCGGGCGATAGCCGCTCTCGACCAGCGGCAGCAGCGCGAACTCGGCTGGCAGACCGGCGTCTTCGAGCGCGCGCAGCACGTATTCCAGGCGTGGCAGCACACGCTCGAGTTGTGCCCGCAGGGCGGGCCCTTCGCGGCGGTAGCGTTCGAGCTGACGCTCGACCGACGGCAGCGCCTCGCAGCGCGTGAAGCGCGCGCCGCTGCGGATCCTGAGCCACGGGTCGGTCTCGACCACGGGTGCGACCTCGGCGCCCGACTCGACAGGACCGCTCGCGCTCGCCGATTCCATCGGATCGGCGACCGCTTCGCGCGGGTGCGATTGCTCGAGCGGCGCGGCCGCCGGCAGCGGCTTGGGCAGCGTGCTGCAGGCGCCGAGCACAGCCATGCACAGCGCGCCGCAGGCGTTAAGGATTCGCGAAACGATCCATTGGCGGCTCGCGCGTGGTATCAATTCGGTCGCGGTCACGGCCTGCCTGCGGACTGTTGCGGGGCGTCGCGTTTGTAGCACAATCGCTACCGCCGCCGCCCATGACCCCACGCGCGCATGCACGATGAATTCGACTTCTGGAGTGCGGCACCGCTCGCAACGCTGATTGCGACGGAGCGCGCGTGGCTGGAAGCGCGCCGCGTGCAGTGGCCGCAGGCGACCGAAGTCTGGGTGCATCCCGCGCGCGTGGCGCCGCAGTCCGGTTGCCTGTCGCTGAGCCTTGCGGTGGGCGGCCGCCTCGGCGGACCGTTGGTCGCGCGCGCCGACCGGCTGCCGTTCGCCGACGACAGCGTGCAGCGGATCGTCCTGCAGCATGCGCTCGACATGCGCCCCGCACCTGCATCGTTGCTGAGCGAAGCGGTGCGCGTTCTCGCACCGGGTGGCATCCTCGTGCTGTTCGGTTTCGACGCGCTCAGTCCCACCATGTGGCGCTGTCGGATCACTCATCGCGCAGTGCGTCGCAGCGTGGGCGTGCAGCTGCCGGGTCGGCTCGCGATGCTGGGTACGCAGTTGGGCCTGTCGGACATCCACCGCTTCGGATTCAGTGCGGCGAGCGGCGAAGGCATCGGCGCGGTCCACGAGGGCGGATGGCCGCAACCCGCGTTCGCGCTGCAGGCGCGCAAGAACTCGCGCAACATCATCGCGCTGCGGCGTCACGCACAGGCGGCGGCCCATGCGGCCGGAGGCATGGTGCCGAGCGCATCGCGGCATGCCGAGGCCTCGCGCTGATGGCGCAGTCGCAGTTGGTCGAAGCGTTCACCGATGGCGCGTGTCTCGGCAACCCGGGTCCGGGAGGATGGGCCGCGCTGCTGCGCTGTGGCGATCGCGAGCGCATGCTCAGTGGCGCGGCACCCGACACCACCAACAACCGGATGGAGCTGCAAGCGGCGATCGGCGCGCTGGAAGTGCTGACCCGCAGCGCCGAAGTCCGGCTGTGCACCGACTCGCAGTACGTGCAGCGCGGCATCACCGAATGGGTGCCGCGCTGGAAGCGCAACGGCTGGATGACCGCCGCGCGCAAGCCGGTGGCCAACCAGGACCTGTGGATACGGCTCGATGCGCTGGTGGCGACCCATCGGGTGGCGTGGCAGTGGGTTCGCGGCCACAGCGGGCATGTCGAGAACGAACGCGTCGATCGCGCCGCGCGCGAGGCCGCCGAGTCGATTCCGGCGGCCGCAGCCGAGCGCAGCGAGCGCTGATGCGCCAGATCGTGCTCGACACCGAGACCACCGGCCTCAACGCCGAGCGTGGCCATCGGATCATCGAAATCGGTTGCGTCGAACTGCTGGAGCGTCGGCGCACCGGAACGAGCTTCCAGCGATACCTCAATCCGGATCGCCCGATCGACCCGGGCGCGCAAGAGGTCCACGGCATCAGCGAGGAATTCCTGCGCGACAAGCCGCGCTTCGCCGAGGTGGTCGACGATTTCCTCGACTTCGTGCGGGGCGCGGAGCTGGTGATCCACAACGCCGCCTTCGACCTCGCATTCCTCGACGCCGAACTGGCCCTGCTCGGTGGGCGCGGGCGGATCAGCGACCACGCCAGCGTGCTCGATACGCTGACTCTGGCGCGCGAGCGGTTTCCGGGCCAACGCAACAGCCTCGATGCCTTGTGCAAGCGGTTCGGCATCGACAACGCGCATCGCGAGCTGCATGGTGCGCTGCTCGATGCGGCGTTGCTGGCCGACGTGTTCCTCGCGATGACGGCGGGGCAGGGTAGCCTGGAACTAGCCGGCGAGCCCCTGCACGATGCCTCGAGCGTCGCGGGCGCGCGCTCGCTGTCGGGCGCGCGTGTGCGGATCCTGCGCGCGAATCCCGCAGAACTGGCGCGCCACGAGGCGCGCCTCGATGCGGTCGGCAAGGCGTGCAAGGGCTCGCCGGTCTGGCGGCTGTAGCGCACCACCCGACGAATTCGCCGGCTGTCATTGGCAGCGGCGAATCCGGTGGCATAATGGGGTGGGCGCGACGCTCGGGGGCGTCTGGCGCAACCGTCACGGTCCCTCGGGGAGGGTTGCCATGAACAAGCTATGGTTGGGTGCCGCACTGTTGTTCCTGCCGGGGCTGGGCATGGCGACAGGCTCGGTCGCGGAAATCGCGGCGCACAAGCATCTCGGGGTCGCCAGCTGCGCGAGCAGCGTCTGCCACGGGGCGACGCAAGCGTTCAAGGAATCGAACGTCATGCAGAACGAGTTCGCCTTGTGGCAGGAATTCGATCCGCATGCGACCAAGGCGTGGCAGGCACTGACCAGCGCCGAAGGCCAGGCGATCGCGCGCAAGCTGGGGCTCGGCGACGCGACCGCTGCCAAGGTCTGCCTCGATTGCCATGCCGACAATGTTCCGGAAGACCAGCGTGGCGAAAAGTTCCAGATCTCCGACGGCGTGGGCTGCGAAGCCTGCCACGGCGGCTCGGAGCTGTGGATCAGCTCGCACGCGGAGAAATCCGCGGTGCACGCCGACAACCTGGCCAAGGGTTTGTACCCCACCGAGGATCCGGTCCAGCGCGCGGAGCTGTGCCTGTCGTGCCACATGGGCACCACCGACCGCATGATCACCCACCGGATCATGGGTGCCGGGCATCCGCGGCTCGCCTTCGAGCTCGATACCTTCACCTGGTTGAACCCGCACTACCAGATCGATGACGACTACCTGCGCCGCAAGGGCGACTGGAATGGCGTGCGCGATTGGGCCGTGGGGCAGGGCGTGGCTGCGGCGAACCTGCTGCAGGTGCTGCTCGATGAGCGCCACGGTTTCCAGGGTATCTTCCCCGAACTGGTCCTGTTCGACTGCCACGCTTGCCACAAGCCGATGTCGGCCGGCAAGTGGGCACCGCGGCAGGGCACCGGGCTCGGCCCCGGCGCGGTGCGGCTCAACGATGCCAATCTGTTGATGTTCCGCCTGGTGCTTTCGGTCATCGACAAGGCCGCCGCCGACCGCCTGTTGGCGCAGACCAAGGCCCTGCACCAGGCGACCCTGCGCGATCGCAGCGCCACCCTGGCTGCCGCGCGCGCGCTGTACGACGAGATTCGCGCGAGCCTGCCCAAGGTCGCGGCATTCGACTTCGCCGAGGGTTCGCTCGAGCCGATCCTCGCCAGCGTGGTGGCGGACGCCGAACGCGGCGAGTTCCGCGACTACTCGGCGGCCGAGCAGGCCGCGATGGCCGTGCAGTCGGTGGTGGTGGCGTTCAAGAACGCCGGCGCGCTCGACGAGGCGCGCTCGAAGACCTTGCAGACCCGGGTCGATGCGCTGTACTCGAAGGTCGACCGCGAGGATTCGTACTTGATGGGACCGTTCGTGACCGCGCTGCGCGAGGTCCGTGCGGCGGCACGTTGAGGCGTGGCCGGATGGCCCTCCGGGCCATCCGGCGTGGCATGTGACGGCAACGCTTTGCTATCGTCGTCGGTGCGCGCGGCGGTTGCCGCACGATCAATGCGCCCGCACTCCGAGGCAATAGTGTCCGAACCCGTATCCATCCCCGGCTATCGCGTGCTGCGCCCGCTCGGCATCGGCGGCATGGCATCCGTGTACCTGGCGGTGCAGGAATCGCTCGACCGCGAGGTAGCGCTGAAGGTGATGGCGCCCGCGCTGGCCGCCAACCAGGAATTCACCGATCGTTTCCTGAAGGAAGGGCGGATCACCGCGCGCCTGAGCCATCCGAACCTGGTCACGGTGTTCGATATCGGCCAGCACGGCACGATCTACTATCTTGCGGCCGAGTACATCCCCGGCGGCACCCTGCGCGACAAGCTCACCCAGGGAATCAGCGTCGCCGAATCGCTCGACGTGGTGCGCGATGTCGCGCACGGCCTGCACTACGCGCACGAGGCGGGCTTCGTGCATCGCGATGTCAAGCCGGGCAACGTGCTGTTCCGGATCAACGGCACCGCGGTACTCGCCGACTTCGGGATCGCGAAGGCGATGGACGGCTCGACGATGGCGACCCAGATCGGCAGCTCGATCGGCACGCCGCACTACATGAGCCCGGAGCAGGCGCGCGCCGAAAAGGTCGATGGTCGCTCGGACCTGTACGGGCTTGGCGCGATGCTGTTCGAGTTGCTGACCGGAAAACCGCCCTACGACGCGGGGGATCCATTCACCATCGCGCTGATGCACGTGACCCATCCGGTGCCGCAGCTGCCGCCGCCGGTGCAGTGGTTGCAACCGCTGATCGATCGCATGATGGCCAAGGACCCCGCTGTGCGTTTCGCCACCGGCGAGGAGTTCGCAGCCGGGCTCGACAAGCTGCTCGCCAGTGCCCCGGAGGCGGCTGCGCTGCGCGACGCACCCGAGGCGCGCAAGAAAGTTGCGCCGCGGCTGTCGCGCACCGATCAGCAACGGCGGGTCGCGGAGGCCGCGCAGGCCAGATCCTCCGCCGCTGCAGACGGTGCACGCTCCGGCTCCGGGCAGCGGCCCGCATGGTTGTTGCCGCTGGCGGCGGCCGCCGCGCTCGCTCTGGTCGCGATCGGCGGCTGGGCGGTGTTCGGCGGCAAACCCGCGGAACAACCCGTTGCGGTAGCGACGCCCGAGTCAACAGCGACGCCCGAGTCGACCCGACCGGCAGAGCCGCAGGTCGATGACACGCCCTCGGAGGTCCCGGTGACCGACCTGACCAGCAGCGGGGTCGGTGCAGGCGACCTCGCGGCAACCTTGGCGAAGGCGCGCGAATACGTGCGCGTTGGCCTGGTCGAGCGCGGGCGGCGTTTGTCCTCGCCGCCCGGCGACAACGCGATCGATCTGTTCCGGCGCGTACAGTCGATCGATCGCGACAACGCCGAGGCGCGCGCAGGGCTGGAGCAGATCGCGGCGTTCTACGAGAGCAAGTCGAAAGCGGCCTTCGATCGCGGGATCTACGAAGGCAGCCTGGTACTGGCGGAAGAGGGCCTGCGCGCGGAGCCGGGCAATCCCTCGCTGCTGCGTCTGGTCGAGGATTCGCGACGCGCGCTGGGTCGCTAGTGTTGCCGCCGTAGCGTCGCTCCACGCGACCGCGCCCGATCAGCGTCGGCGCAGCAGGATCACCGTGACATTGTCGGAACCGCCACCGTCGAGCGCGGCGAGGATCAGGTGGTCGACGCATTCCTGCGCGGTCAGGTCGGTGCGTCCGAGGATCGCTGCGATCTCCGCGTCGTCGACTTCTTCGGTCAAGCCGTCGCTGCACAGCAGGATCTGCTGGCCCGCGGCGATCTTGCCGGCGACCGTTTCCACCCGCAGGCTCTGCGGGTCGGTCACGCCGAGGGCCTGGGTGACGACGTTGCGATGCGGATGGGTGCGTGCCTGCTCCGGGCTGATCGCGCCCTGTTCGATCAACTCGCGCACGTACGAGTGGTCCTGCGAGATCTGCCGCAGCGCGCCGTCCCACAGGTAAACCCTGCTGTCGCCGACCCAGGCAACCTCGAACTCGTCGGCCTTCAGGCGGATCGCGGCGATCGTGGTGCCCATCGGCAGCGCCTGGGTGCGACGATTGCTGTGCTGGATGATCTCCTCGTCGGCGATCTGGATCGCGCGGGCGAGCGCTTCGCCGCGCTGGATCTGCTGCACCAGGGTGTCGCGTGCCAGCGCGCTGGCGACCTCGCCGTTTTCGTGGCCGCCCATGCCGTCGGCGACCAGCCACAGTCCGAGTTCGGCATCGGCGTAATAGGTGTCCTCATTGTGCTCGCGGCGCAGGCCGACATGCGTGCAATGGCCGAACTCGATCATCGTCGGCTCCCCGGCAGGCTCGGTGCAGCCGGATGTCGGGGCCCATGCATCGCCGGTTCCGCTTGCATCAGAATTCGATCCTCACGCCGATCGCCAGGCTGTCCTGGCTGAAGTCGCGCTGCGCCGCGCGGCGTTCATAGTAGAGGAAAGCCGAGCGGCCGTTGGCGAACACGCCCGACAGGCCCAGCCCGATGTTGAAATAATCGGTGTCGACCGCGTCCGGCGTGATCATGATGCTGGTACCGGTCGGGTCGTTGGCGAAGCGCGAGACGATCGCATCGGGATCGTCTTCGAACTCGTGCAGCGCCTCGATCTGCACATGCGGAATCAGGATTCCCCACGAGGTGCTCATGGTGTACGAGGCCTTGCCGCCCAGCACGCCCTCCAGCGATTCCAGCTTCCGGTCCTCGACCGCCATGGCGAGGCCGCCACCCGGCGCGCCGGGTGAGGACATGCGCTCGATATAGCCGTCGAAATCGATGCTGGTGGTGGTCACCCGCGCGTAGGGCCCGAACGACCACGCACCACGATTGAAGTCGCGACCGGCCGAGAGCGCAAACTGTAGCTGGTCGCCGTCCGGCGAGGCGCTGGCGATCTGGTCGATCTGGCTGCTGCCGATCTGGTAGCGGACCCGGCGGGTCAGGTCGTAGCTGTTGCTGCCCCAAGTCAGCACGGCGTCCGCAAACCATGCGTCGCCCTGGTACCAGGCGCCGTACAGCGACGCGCTGTAGCCCTGCGTTTGCAGGCTGCCCTGGTCGCCGTTCACGTCGGTGTCGTTGTCGGTGTAGCCGAGCGCGCCACCGAACACCAGCTTGTCGGAGTAGCGATAGTCGATGCCCGCGGTCAGGCCGTAGGTATCGAACTCGTAGCCGGGCGAATCGCCATCGTTGTCGCGATCGCCGCGCCCGACGGTGCCGCTGGCAAAGAAGCCCCAGCGCGAGAAGTCGGCTCCAACTTCATCGGAGCTGCCCTCGTCGGCGACGATCGCCGAGGGCAGGAACGACAGCGGCAGCGCGCCGCCACTGCCGGCCAGCGCGAGGCCATCGAAGCTCACGCCCTGGGTTCCGCTGCGCAATGCGGCGATTCGCGCCTTGAGATTGTCGAACTGCGCGCCGGTGGTGGTGAACGCGGCATCATCCTGCGCTGCAATTTCTTCATTGAGCATCTGGCCCAGAGCCACGGTCACAGCGTTCGGACTCCCGCCGGCATTGCCGACCAACTCGGAACAGCGCGCCAGCAGGTCTCGCTCCGCGGCGTTCAGCGAACTGCTCGCCAATTGCTGCACGAGCGCCGGACACGCCTTGTCGATCGCATTGCCGACCTCCTGCTGCTCCGGGGTGAGGCCGGGGATGTTCTGCACGCCGCCATTGAGGTTGAACGTGACCGTCGGCGGATTCTCGATACCTGCGACCGTTGCGATGACCTGCGCATTGCCCGGCAGCCCCAGCGTGGCCACGGTCGACGCTTCGCCTGCTGCGTTGGTGATGCTGGTGGCGGGGGTGGTCGCGCCGTTGTTTGCCGGCGTCAGGCGCCATTGCACCGAGGCCCCCGAAACCGGTGCGCCCGCAGCCGTGCGCAGGCGAACGACCAGCGGCGCGGATGGCGCCGCGGTCGGGAGACTCTGATTGTTTCCGGAAATGATCTCCAATACCGATCCTGGCGGGACGGTTTCAGGTGGCGCGATGGCAGTGGCGGTGAATTGCACGCTGGCGGAGCCCGGAACATCCGCGCGCACCGTGTTGGTGCCTGCAGCCGGCCCCAGCGTCAGCGTGTTGCTGGCCCGACCTGCACTGTCGGTGACCGAAATAGCGTTGGCGAGGGTGCCGCCGCCGGCGGTCACCGCCCAGGTGACCACCACGCCTGCCAGGCCCTTGGCCGCCGACGCACCTGCGGGCGGCTGGCTCAGTTGCACCACCAGTGGCTGCGGCAGCGTGCTGCGCGGCGCGCCTTGCTGGTTGTTGCCCGATCCCGCCGAGGCCCCCGCGGCAAAGCCATTGGCATTGGCCACCGCGGTGAATTGCCCGCTGAACGCCGATGCCTGGATCGAAATCAATCCGGGACTACTGCCGTAGCGGAAGCGCGCAGTAGCCTGGCCACGATCGTTGACGATGTCGCTGCTGGCGGTCAGCGCTGCCGATCCGCGCAATACGCTGAAATCCACCCGCTGGCCGATTGCCGGCCGCCCGCTGCTGTCGATCACCTCGAAGACGATCGGCTGGTCGGCATTGCTGCCGAGCGCACCCGACTGGCCGTCGCCGCTCAGGATGGTGATGCCGCCGACCGCTGCAATGACCCGGAAACGCAGGTT
Organism: Pseudomonadota bacterium; assembly: GCA_031412975.1. Taxonomy (GTDB): domain Bacteria; phylum Pseudomonadota; class Gammaproteobacteria; order Xanthomonadales; family Ahniellaceae; genus UBA4656. The sequence goes on from JANOEA010000377.1 coordinate 52,721, forward strand.
CTCGCCGCCCGGCAAGGTGGCGACGATGACCGATTCGACGCTGTTGGGCCCGAACACGAACGAGTTCTGGGTGCGCCCGCTGCTGTCGGTGACGGTGGTGGTCGCATCGAGCACCGGCCCGACGCCGAAGCCGACTCCCCAGGTGACGGTGGCGCCGGCAACCGGCGCGCCACCGGCGTTGCGGACTTCCAGCACCAGCGGCTGGCCCGCGGTCCCCGGCCGACCCAACTGGTTGTTGCCGGAAACCAGCACCACGCTTTGGGTGCGCTGCACCGTGATGTTGAACTGCGCGGGTGGTCCATCGAAACCCGACCCGTTCGCTTCGACCCGCAGCAGGCCTTCAACGCTGCCCGCGCGCACGACGGCGGAGACCTCGTTGCTGTTGCCCACCGGCACGCTGATGCTGGAACGGCCGTTGGCGAACCTGCCATCACCACTGGCGATCTCGAAGATCACCGATAGCCCGGCGGGGCGCAGGCTGCGACCCGGGTTGCCGAAGTCGACCCGCGCGCGCAGCAGGACTTCCTGGTTCGGCGCGACGACCGCGCCGTCGCCTTGCACCGCAATCACCTGTTGCGGCGATCCGGGATCGACGTTGCCGAACGCCGAAAACTGCGAAGGTGCGGTGACCGTGTTGCACAACTGCGACTGCACTGTCACGCGAATCGCACCACCGTCCAGGCCCGATACGATCCGGGTATTCGGCACCGTGGCCGTATACAGCGGTGCCGCGCCCGCGACCGGCTGTAGCGGGGCGCTCACCACCAGCGACTGCCCACCGTTGCCTGCGAACACCGCATCGCCAATGACTGTGAGGGTGAACTGCACCTCCGCTACCGGAGGAATGCTGATGTAGTTGCCTTCCTGCCGGAACACCAGCGGCGCGCTGGCAATGCCCGGTTCGAGAATCTGGTTGTTGCCCGACACGATGGTCACCGGGCAAGTCGTCTGCGCACTCGCGACCGGCACGGCCAGCAACGCAAGCAGGACCGATGCGGCAGCGCAGCGAACGATCGCGCCTGCGGCGCGCTGTGCAGCCCCGAAGCAACCGGGTAGCGCAGCGCCGATGCAATCCACAACCCGTCGAATGCCCATCGCTAGCGTCCCCCGCACCGTGGCTATAATCTGAAGGGTACTACAGCGCTCTCGCAACGCCCAAGCGCCACCGGGCTCGCGCCGAACCCGCACCGCAACAGGAGACGAGACATGCAACGGACCACTTTTGCAGCGCGACTTTTCGCGCGGCGGTGCCTGTTCGCCGCGGTCGCCGCAATCGCCACCGTACTGTGCGCCTGGCCGATCGCACCGTTGCAGGCGGCAAGCGTGCGCAACGCCGAGGATCTGCTGATCGTCGATTGCCTGCTGCCCGGCCAGGTCCGCAAGCTCGGGCGGCAGACCAGCTTCATGTCGGCACGCCGTCCGATCCGCACCACCCAGGCCGATTGCGAGATCCGCGGCGGCGAGTTCGTCTCCCACGATCGTGCCGATTACCGCACGGCGCTGAAGGTCTGGCTCGGGCAGGCGGAAGCCGGCGACGCGGAGGCGCAGAACTACGTCGGCGAGATCTATCTCAAGGGACTCGGCACCGAACCCGACTTCGACAAGGCCGCCAGCTGGTTCGAACAAGCCTCGGCCCAGTCCAACAAGCGTGCGCTGATCAATCTGGGCTACATGCATGAAGAGGGGCTGGGTCGCCCGCGCGATCTAGCCCGCGCGCTGAATCTCTACCGCCAGGCTTCCGGCTCCAAGGACGAACTGCTGTTCGCATCCACGGTCACCGCGCAGGCCGAGGCGGCCAAGGCGCAGATCGCGGAGTTGCAGCAGACGGTCGAACAGCAGAATGCCGAAGCCGATCGCCTGCGCGCCGAGGTCGACGGCCTCAAGCGCCAGCTCGCCGAGCGTCGGCGCACCTTGGGCCAGAACGAACGCGAACTTGCCAAGGTCCGTGCCGAGTTGGTCAGCAAGCAGGCAGCAATCGTGCCGCCGGCCCAAGCGCAACAGCTCAAACGCCTGCAGGCCGACCTCGATGCGCGCGGCAGCGAGATCGAGACCCGGCGCGTGGCGCTCGAGCGCGATCGCGCCGGCTTCGTGACCGAGGTCGAGACCCGTCGCGAGCGGCTCGCGGAGCTGCGCGCGCAGGAGCGCTCGCTGGCGGGCAGCAGCGATACCAAGGCCAGTGCCGAACTCAATCGCGTGCGTGCCGCCGCGACCGAACTCGCGCTGGCGCTCGACGACTCGATGGGTCAACTGGAAGCGCTGCAGCAGAAAGTCGCCGAGAACGACGCGCGCCTGGCCGAACAGCAGGCCGCCTTCGATGCCGAACGAAAGCGCATGCAGGCCGCGATGTCGGGCTCGCAGCAGGATCGCGACCTGCTGATCCTGCTCGAGCAGCAGCTGGCCCAGAAGCAGCGCGAAGTCGGGCAGCAGCGCGAGCAAATCGTGTCGCTGGAGCGGCAGATCGGTACGCCCGCGCCGGGTATCGCGCTGGCGTCGCTGGGCGGCAGCGCGGGACCTCTGCTGGAGATCATCGATCCACCGCTGAGCATCACCCGCGGCAAACCCGCGGCGATGGTGCGCGCCAATGTCGGCAGTTCGGAAGTGCTCGGCAAGGTGGTCGCGCGCGCCGGGCTGACCTCGGTTCAGGTCAACGGCCAGACGGTCGCGGTGGGTGCCAACGGCCTGTTCCGGGTCAACGTACCGGTGGCCGAGGATGGCAGCAACGTCGAGATCGCGGCGCTCGACCGCGCAGGCAGCCGCGCGGCGCTCGAGTTCACCCTGCTGCCGCTGGCATCCGGGCGCGCGTCCGCGACGTCGGCCGCGTCGAGTGGGGTGCGGCCGCTGCCGCGCGGACTGAAGCTGGGTCGCTACCACGCGCTGGTGATCGGCAACGACGTGTACGGCGCCTACCCCAAGCTGACCAGCGCCGGCTCCGATGCGCGCAAGGTCGCCGAGGTGCTCAAGCAACGTTACGGCTTCGAGACCACGTTGCTGCTCAACGCCTCGCGCTACGACATCCTGTCGGCGCTCAACGAGTTGCGCGAAGGCCTCACCGCGGACGACAACCTGATGGTGTATTTCGCCGGCCACGGCGAGATCGACGCGGGCAGCAAGCAGGGCTATTGGGTGCCGGTCGACGGACGCCAGAACGACAGCACGACGTGGATCTCCAATCGCGCGATCAGCGACATCCTGAACACGATGCAGGCGCGCCACGTGATGGTGGTTGCCGACTCCTGCTATTCGGGTGCGATGACCCGCGCCTCGGTGCCCGCGTTCAATGCCGCGATGAGCGACGCGCAGTGGTCGCAGTGGGTGCTCGATCGCACCGCCAGCCGCTCGCGCACGGCCTTGACCTCCGGTGGCCTGGCCCCGGTGCCGGACATCGGTTCCGGCGGCAACTCGCTGTTCGCCCAGGCCTTCATCGCATCGCTGCAGGACAACAACCAGTTGCTCGAAGGCCAGCGCCTGTTCCGCGATATCAGCCTGAGCCTCGCGATGGCCGCGACCGAAGCCACCCTGCCACAGGCTCCCGAATATGCGCCGATCCAGTTCGCGGGCCACGAGGCCGGCGAATTCTTCTTCCGCCCCAAAGGCTGAAGCCGCGCTGGCACGCGCGCTCGGGTTGTCGCCGGGCGCGCGGGTGCGTATGATTCGCGGCCCCGCGTCGACCCGGATGTGCCGGAATCGACAGCAGCGGCAAGTCGGACCACGACGGCCGCGGGCGAGGGGCTACGGAGAGGTGGCAGAGTGGTCGAATGCGCCGGATTCGAAATCCGGTTTACGGGTCTCCCGTAACGTGGGTTCGAATCCCACCCTCTCCGCCAGTTTTCCGTGTGATGAATTTCAAGATTGCCCGCGCGTAGTTCAGCGCGTTGTGGAGGGTGGGAGCGAACCCTGGGTTCGACTGCGCGCGCCGGGAGCGCGCGCGGACGTCCGCAGGACGGTCGGCGGCTTGTCCGCCGACGGCGCCCGGGAAGGGCGCCGCAATCCCACCCTCTCCGCCAGTTTGCCTTGAACGGGAGCGGATCGACGATGTCACTGATTTCCACCCCCGTGTCGTTCGGCGAGCTGATCGACAAGATCACCATCCTCGAGATCAAGTCCGAGCGCATCGCCGATCCGGCCAAGCTGGACAATGTGCGCCGTGAGCTCGAACTGCTGCGCGACACTTGGCGTGCGCATCCGGCGTCGCAGATCGACATCGCGAGCCTGCAGGCGTCGCTCAAGCAGGTCAACCAGCGCCTGTGGGTCATCGAAGACGATATCCGCATCCATGAGCAGCGCCAGCAGTTCGATGCGATGTTCATCAAGCTGGCCCGTTCCGTGTATTTCGAGAACGACGAGCGCGCCGCGCTCAAGCGGCAGATCAACCAACAGCTCGGCTCGACCCTGGTCGAGGAAAAGTCCTACCAGGACTACGGCAGCGCGCGCCCGGCCTGAGTCGCGGCGAGCAGCGCATCGAGCCGCTCGATCACCGCCTCGGTTTCGATCAGCGCCATCACCTGCGGATATTCCAGCTTGGTGCCCCACGGCAGCGCCGCCGCCGGTTTTCCGCGGAACCGCCGCGCGGCGGCGTCGTAGCGATCGACGCACCACTTTCGCGACGAGTACGGTCCGCTGCGCGCCGGATTGCTGGCTGCATGCAGCCCGATCACCGGCGCCCCCATCGCGTTGGCCATGTGCATCGGCCCGGAATCCGGGGTGATCACCGCGACCGCGCGGGAAGCCAGCGCAAGGAACTGCTTGAGCGTGTCCTTGCCGACCAGATCCAGCGCGGGCTGGCGCATCGCAGCGAGGATCGCATCGGTGGTGTGTCGTTCCAGCGCACTGCGGCCGCCACAGATCGCGACCCGCAGGCCGTGCCGCACGACGGCATGGTCGGCCACGGCGGCGTAGCGTTCTGGCAGCCAGTTGCGCAGCGGATGGCTCGCGCAGGGGCTCAGCAGCAGGGTCGGCTGGTCGCCGGGCAACAGTTGTGTCGCCACCGCCGCATCCTGTTCGGGCACCGGTATTTCCCAGCGGACCGTCGACTGGCGCAGGCCCAGCGGTTCGCAGAAGCTGCCGATCGCGTCGAGCACATGCGTGCCGCTGCACGCGGGGATGCGTTCGCCGACGAACAAGCCGTGCAGGTCCTTCGAGCGCGCGTGGTCGTAGCCGATCCGCCGTTGCGCGCGCACCAGCGCCGACAGCAGGTTCGCGCGCAGCGCGACCTGGCATTGCAACAGCACGTCGAAGCGGCGACCGCGCAGCTGGGCGGCCAGCGCGCGGAGTCCGGCGACCCCGGCACCTTTGTCGAACACCAGGAACTCGACGCCCGGCAAATCGCCGACCAGCCGGGCCTCCAGCTTGCCGATGATCCAGGTGATCGCTGCCTTCGGGTACGCGTCGCGCAAGGTGTGCACCAGCGGCACCACGTGGGTCGCGTCGCCCAATGCGGACAGCCGGAGGATGCAGATCGAGCGTGGTGCGTGCATGGGGTGCCGGATCGGTGACGGGAATCGGAATGGCCTGCGCGTGCACGACCGTCGCAAGCTATCCCGACCCGCGGATTAGGTTCTAAACTGCCGCCATGGACATTCACGGTGCAGCATCGGACTTTAGCGGAGAATCCACGGCGCAGCGCCGCCTGTCGGGCCGCGCCCGCATCGCGGGCGCGCCACCCGTGCTCGCATCGCTTCAACGTCCGTATTGGCAGGCGAGGACCGATTGGCGATGCGGTGCAACCCGCAAGTGAAGCGCCTGGCGGACGGCGCGGCCATGTTCGACGCCGAGCGGCTGCCCGCTGGACCTGAACCCTGCTGGTTCGATCCCGATTGGTGGCGCGCGCGCGGACCGGTGAGCAGTCCCGCCGGAGGGCGGGGCTCGGCGCTCCTCGTCCACACGCCCGCAGGTGCCGCGGTCCTGCGCCACTACCGTCGCGGTGGCTTGATGGCGCGGGTGAATCCGGATCGCTACCTGTGGCAGGGCGAAGATCGCACCCGGCCGTTCCGGGAATTCGGCTTGCTCGGCGCGATGCTCGGCGAAGGCCTGCCGGTGCCCGCGCCGCTGGCAGCGCGCTATGTCCGCAGCGGTCCGTGGTATCGCGCCGATCTGCTCACGCAGGCGATCGATGATGCACAAACCCTCGCGCAGCAACTTGGCAGCGCGCCCTCGCAGGTCGACTGGGCGCTGATCGGCGCGACCATCGGCCGCTTCCATCAGCGCGGGTTTTTCCATGCCGACCTCAACGCGCACAACGTGCTGCTGCGCGGAACGTTTTGCCACCTGATCGATTTCGATCGCGGCGAACGGCGCGCGCCCGCGCTGGCGTGGCAGCAAGCCAACCTGGCGCGCTTGCGGCGTTCGCTGGACAAGTTGTCGGCAGGCGAGTTGCTGCCGGGCTTCGATCGCGAAGGTTGGCCGGCGCTGCGGCGCGCGCATGCGCAGGTCGTGGAGCGCGGGGCATGAGCCTGCATCTGGTATTCCTCGGCGTCGGCAGCGCGCAGGCCGTGGAGCTTGGCTCGTCGAACGCGGTCATCGAACGCGACGACGCGCCGCTGCTGATGATCGACTGCGGGCCGGAGGGGCTGACCGCGTTCCTCGATCGCTACGGCTGTACGCCGGACGCGCTGTTCATCACCCACGCGCACATGGACCATGTCGGCGGCCTCGAGCGGCTGTTTTATCGGGTGTATTTCGACCCCGAGCGCCGCGGCCGGGTACGCCTGTACGTACCGATCGGCGTGATCGGCGTGTTGCACGACCGTCTGGCGACCTACCCGAATGCGATCGCCGAGGGCAGCGGCAACTTCTGGGATGCGTTCCAGCTGGTGCCGGTGCTGCGCGGGTTCTGGCACGCGGGACTGTGGTTCGACACCTTTGCGGTACGCCATCATTCGCCAGGCTCGGCATTCGCCATTGGACTGCGCAACGCACTGGTGTGGACCGGCGACACCCGTCCGATCCCCGAGTTGCTCTCGCACTACGGCAGCGGACGCGAGCTGATCGCCCACGACTGCGGGCTGCACGGCAATCCCTCGCATACCGGCATCGACGAGATCGAGCGCGAGTATCCGCATGCGCTGCGCGAGCGCATGGTGCTCTACCACTACGGCTCGCTCGCCGATGGCGCGGCGCTGCGCGCGCGCGCTCAGCGGGTCGCGTCGATGGGCGAGCGTTTCGCGCTCGGCGACTACGAGCCGGCGGCGGATGCGGGTCGTGGCTGAGCCGATTGCGCTGCACCGGGTCGAGGATTCACCACCCGTGGACCGGCTCGGCCGGCGCCTCGGGGACCTGCGCATATCGGTGCTCGACCGCTGCAATTTCCGCTGCCCCTACTGCATGCCGGAGGAGGACTATCCGCGCGATCGCGGGTTCCTCGACGCAGCGCAGCGCTTGAGTCCGGCGGAAATCGAAAGCGTGGCGCGTGCATTCGTCGCGCTCGGCGTCGACAAGCTGCGCCTGACCGGCGGCGAGCCGCTGCTGCGCCGCGATCTGGCGCAGATCGTCGAGCGCCTCGCGCGCATCGAGGGCGTGCGCGACCTCGCCTTGACCACCAATGGCAGCCTGCTCGAATCGCAGGCCGCCACGCTGCGCGCCGCGGGCTTGCGCAGGATCACGATCAGCCTCGATACGCTCGATCCACAGCGCTTCGCGCGCCTGAGCGGCGGCCGTGGCGACCTCGATGCGGTACTTCGCGGCATCGCCGCGGCCGAGCGCGCGGGGCTGGCTCCGCTGAAGATCAACGCAGTGATCCTGCGCGGCGACAACGAGGCCGACGTGCTGCCGCTGGTCGAGCGCTTCCGCGCGAGCGGCCATGTGCTGCGCTTCATCGAGTACATGGACGTGGGTACCTGCAATCGTTGGGATCATTCGCGCGTGGTGGGCAGTGCCGAACTGGTCGCGCGGATCAGTGCGCGCTGGCCGATGCATGCGCTGGATCGTGCCTACCGCGGCGAGGTCGCCGCGCGCTGGGCGTTCGACGACGGCGCCGGCGAGCTCGGATTCGTGTCCTCGGTCAGCAGCCCGTTCTGCGGCGATTGCCACCGCGCGCGCCTGTCGGCCGACGGCAAGCTGTTCACCTGCCTGTTCGCGACCCGGGGAGCCGACCTGCGCGGACCGCTGCGGGCAGGCGAAGCGGGTATCGCGCTGCAGGCGCGGATCGCGAAGCTGTGGCGGGCCCGCGTCGATCGCTACTCCGAACAGCGCGCGGCGCTGGCGAGCGCGGAAGCGCCCGGGCGGATCGAAATGTTCCAGATCGGTGGCTGAACCCATGGTAGTACGCAAAGGCGAATCGAAGCCCAAGCCCGCGCTGTCGCACCTCGATGCAGCGGGCCGTCCACGCATGGTCGACGTCTCCGCCAAGCGCGTAACTCTGCGCGTGGCGCAGGCACAGTGTCTGGTGGTGCTGCCGTCGGCCGCGGCCGCGGCATTGCGCGACGGTGGCCTGCGCACGCGCAAGGGTCCGGTGTTCGATACCGCGATCGTCGCCGGCACCATGGCGGTCAAGCGTACCCATGAGCTGATTCCGTTCTGTCATCCGCTCGCGCTGGAGTCGTGCGAATTCAGCGTCGACTTCGAGGGGCCATGCACGATCGCGATTCGCTGCCGGGTCGCCGTGCGTGGTCGCACCGGGGTGGAGATGGAGGCGCTGACCGGCGCGACGGTGGCTGCCTTGACGGTGTACGACATGTGCAAGGCGCTGTCGCATCGGATCGTGATCGGCCCCGCGCGCCTGCTGGAAAAGCGCGGCGGTCGCAGCGGATCTTGGAGTGCAGGCGCATGAGCGTCACCGTGCGCTACTTCGCGAGCCTGCGCGACCAGGCACGGTGCGAGTCCGAACAGGTCCTCGCGCAGGGTGATGTGGCAGCGCTGTACGAGGCGCTGCGCGCACGCCATGGCTTCAGCCTGCCGCGCGAGCGCCTGCGGGTCGCCCGCAACGGCGAGTTCGCCGGCTGGGACAGCACGCTGGTCGATGGCGACGAGATCGTGTTCATCCCGCCGGTATCGGGGGGCTGAGGTGTTCGCGCTGCAGGTTCAACCCATTAACGCGCACGCGCTGCGCGCCGCACTCGCGCACGACAGCGCCGGCGCGGTGGTGGTGTTCGAAGGCGTGGTGCGCGACCACAACCAGGGTCGCAGCGTGCGTGGTCTTCGCTATGAAGCTTACACAGAGCTCGCGCTACGCGAAGGCGAGCGGATCGTCGACGCGGCGCGGCGGCGCCATCCGGTCGACGCGCTGATCTGCGTGCATCGGGTCGGCACGCTGCGCGTGGGCGAGCTCGCCGTGTGGGTCGGTGTGGCGGCCGCGCATCGGGATGCGGCATTCGCAGCGTGCCGCGAGGTGATCGACGCGGTAAAGTCGCAGGTGCCGATCTGGAAGCACGAAGACTACGCCGACGGCGCCGGCGAATGGTTGCATCCCGCGTGAGCAATCGGGCGCAGCAACTGGCGCATGTGGCGCTGCTGGTGCGCGACTACGACGAGGCGATCGCATGGTTCACCGGCACGCTGGGTTTCCTGCTCGTGCAGGACACCGATCTCGGCGGCGGCAAGCGCTGGGTGCTGGTCAAGCCGCGCGGTGCGGGTGCGGCTGCATTGCTGCTCGCGCGCGCGGTCGGTCCGCGGTAGCAGGCGCGGATCGGCGATCAGGCCGGCGGCCGCGTGTTCCTGTTCCTGCACACCGATGATTTCTGGCGCGACTATCGGGCGATGCTGGCCGCGGGCGTGCGATTCGCGGAAGCCCCGCGCGAAGAGCCCTATGCCACGGTGGTGGTATTCGAGGATCTGTACGGCAACCGCTGGGACCTGCTGCAAGCGCGTGATGCTGCTGTAGCCACTGGGCCAGCGGTCTGAACTTGCTTGACCCGCAAGGGGTCATCCATGCCTCGAGCACTTCGAAAAGCACGGCGCACTGGGGGCTGCGCACTACCGGCCCGGCCTGCGCGCAACGCCCACGGTGGTTGCGGGGGCACCGCCGGGCAGGACGCCCGACGGCGAACCCCAAAGACGACACGATGCGGCGACGACAGCGCAGGAATGCGCTCGGCCCGCAGTCGGGAATGGGTGCGAAACGGCCGCAAACAGCGCGCCGGCGCGACCCTGCAAGGCCGAAAACCCACCCGCAGGCAGCCGATCGGCCCCCAAAGCAGCGCTTGTGAGGCGGACGCCTGGCCGGCAGACTGCCCAGAAAGGGCGTTTGAACTTCCTATACCCTGCTGTTCCAGGGCCAATCGCCCGGGTCCTTGACGATCCGCGCCCGGATGTGGCCGACCTGCGGGCTTGCGCGCCTGGTCATGCGAGCAGTGTAGAATTCGTACTCTCAGGAGAACGACCATTGAAATCGTCTTCAGGGTGCAACAAGTAGCCGACGGTGGTTTTGTTGCCGATTGCCTTACGCACGATATCTTTGCCCAAGCCGATGACTGGCAGGCTTTGCGCGCACAGGTTCTCGATGCCGTTGGTGCCTATTTCTTCGACCTTGCCAGACCCAACGCGGTAAGCCTGCACCTGGTGCGCGACGAGTTGCTGGCTGTGGCGTGAAGCTCCCCCGCGATTTTTCGGGGGAAGTGCTGACCAAGGCTGGCGTCGCAGGAACGATGGCCGCTGGGGGCAGCGTCTTACGTGTACTTGATTGAGGCAGTCGCCGCGCCGCGGTGCTGGGGCTCAGGGGTCACGAACAAGGAAACTGCCATGTCTGCGCGTCTGCTTGCGGTGCTGATGCTCGTTGTCAGCAGTACTCCACACGCGGCGGTCTGTACCTGGAACGCCGCCAGCGGAAACTGGAACGTCGTCGCCAACTGGAATGGCTGCAGCGATGTGCCGGGCCCTTCGACGCGGACCCCTAACGCGACCGACACCGCCCTCATCAACACTGGCGTGGTTAGCTTCAACGTGGATGCGACGGTGGCCGAGTTTGAAATCGGTACTGGTGCAGCGCTCACGCTGACCGGGGGCGCCGAGCGCACGCTCACAGTAAGCAACGCGCTGCGGCTCAACGGCGGTACGTTGTCGACGACGAACAACGTGTCGTTCCCGTTCCTGCGCGTGGTCCTCGCGGCGGGCGGCGCCGGTCAGGTGCTCGCCAGCAGCGCGCTCACCAATACCGTGGAGCTGGAGAATCGCGGCGTGTTGACGCTCACGTCGGCGAGCGGCACCGCACTCAATATTCGCGACCTCAGCCGGTTGATCAATGCCGCGGGTTCCACGTTCTCGTTGGGTGGTGGCGATGCGCGTGTGCATCTCGATGGCCAGGTACCGCTGACGATTGCGGCGGGCGCTGCCATGAACACCTCCGGCAACGTGTTCATCGGCGAGAGCATCGTGGCGCCAGGCACGCCGCTCATAGAAAGTTTCGGCGCGATCGCGCACGTCGGTCCCGGCACGTTGACGATCCAGGGCAGCGCCGGAGCCGCAGCCATCCTGCAGGCGCAGGGCAGCCTATCGATCACCAATGGCACGCTGCTGTGTAATGGCGTGACCAACAATTGTCAGCACCAGAACGGCGGGGGCGGCAGCGCCGTGCTCAGCATCACGCTCGCCAACGGCACGTATTCGCGCGGCGGTCCATCCGCGCTGTTCTTTGGAGTTCCGCTCGGCAGCAAGGTGACCGGAACGGGCGTGATCAACGGTTCGCTGGTGAATTTTTCTGGAGTCCTGGCGCCGGGAGCCGAAGGCGGCGCGCCGTACGGCAATCTCACCATCACCGGTGCGCTACCTGCCAGCAA
>JANOEA010000378.1:0-15450 GCA_031412975.1 Pseudomonadota bacterium
ATCGACTCCACCATCGAGCACATCCAGACCCGCATCCGCGCCGGCAACTGCTACGTCAACCGCAACATCATCGGCGCGGTGGTCGGCGTGCAGCCGTTCGGCGGCGAAGGCCTGTCCGGCACCGGCCCGAAAGCCGGCGGCCCACACTATCTGGCGCGCTTCGCCACCGAGCGCACGCTGACCGTCAACACCACGGCGGCCGGCGGCAATGCGAGTTTGTTGACCCTGGGTGCGTGAGTCTGCCCGCGCGGGGCTTGTCCAGAAGCCTGCTAGCGCGATATCAGCCCTTGCTTGCGCATCGATTCGACGTTGGCGGCGATGATCGAATCGATGGCCGTGTTCACATCCTGCGGGTTCATGGTCCGGCTGCGCGATATCCACAGCAGCTTCTCGCCCTCGACCGCATAGATCGAGGTCTCGACGATGGCCACGGTCTTTTCCCGCGTATAGCCGGGATCGTAGACCGTGGCGTAACTGGGCCCCCAGAAGCCGTAGGCATAGCCGACGCCCATCATCGGCTGCATCGACACGCTCGGAGGCACGTACTCGGTGGTGGTGTCGACTGCGATCGGGCGCATGATCACGACCGCATCGATACCCAGCTCGCGGATCCTGGCACGGACCCGCTCGGGATCCTTTTCTTCTCCGCGCAGAAACGTCGAGGTGGAGGTCACCGCGTTGGGGATAAGCTGGGCCATGCGGACTTCGGCGCTGAGTCGACGACTGGTTTCGGCCGCCGGCGCGGTCACCAGGATCTTGCGCGGTGTGAACGCCTCCGCCTCCGGCGCTGCCCAGGTTGAAGTCAGCTTGGTCGAAGTGGAAGCGCACGCACTGATCGCCAATGCAGCGACGCAGCCCACGAGGGTTCTGAAGTTCATCCGATTCTCCCGGTTAGCGAATCTTGCCAACAACAATCGCCGCAGGCTTGCCATGGCGGCCGTGCGCGATCCGTGATGCTAAACCGGATTTCACCTGCTGCGCCATCCTGGAACAAGGTCCGCAATGCCATGCACAGCCTGCCATGCACCGGGCACAGGCAGGGCCTGCGGCAGCGGCTGAACCGGGCGGCTGAACGGGGCGTCCATCTCAACACCCACGATTCAGCACCACCACAGCGGCCGACGGCAATCCGAGTTTGCTGACGCCGGGGGCGTGAACCCAGCGCCGAACGGCCGGCGCGCAAGATCGATTGCGGGTTCCGGTGGCGAACCGCGTAGTAGTTCGGTAGCCCCCACGGAGTTGCCGCCATGTCGATCCATCGCCCGCTGCTGACCGCGCTGCTGCTGCTCACCGCAGTGCCGGTCCAAGCCCAATTCCTGTTCGGGCGCCTGACGCCGCCAGCGGCGGCCGAGGCCAATGGGCCCTCGACGGTCGCGGAGGTATCCGGCGACGGCCGCGTGTTCGTGTTCGAAAGCGGTGCGACCAACTGGGTGGCGGGCAGCATCACCGGGGGCAAGATCATCGCCGTCGACTTCGGTGCCGACACCGTGCAGCTGCTGGCTACCACCAGCACCGGCGTGGCCTTCAACGGCAACGCGTTCGCGCCGTCGACCGCCGGCAACGGCCGCTACGTGGTGTTCGAGACCTTCGCGACCAACCTCGGCCTGCCGGTTTCGACCTCGGGTTTCCAGATCGTGCGCAAGGACCGCGCGAGCGGCGCGCTGGCGCTGGCCAGCGCCGATGCGAGCGGGCAGCCGGCTTCCGGCAGCGCGAGTGGCCAGGCCCGCAATGCCTCGGTGTCGGCGGACGGACGCTTCGTGTCGTTCCGTTCGGATGCGACCAACCTGTTGGGCGGTGGGGGCAGCAACGAGCACATCTACGTCAAGGACCTGCAGACGGGCGCGATCGAACTGATTTCGCGCACCACCAGCGGCGGCTTCGCGGCTGGCGGCGTGGTGGCCAACACCGCGCATTCGATGTCGGCCGACGGGCGCTACGTGCTATTCCAGACCGGTGCGGCGAACATCGTCGGCGGCGTGTCCGGCGGCAGCATCCTGGTCTACCTGCGCGACCGCACACTGGGCGCCACCGAACTGATGAGCGTCGGCGCGGGCGGGGCGGCGGCCAACAGCCAGTCGGACGTTGCGGCGATCTCGCCGAACGGCCGCTTCGTGTCGTTCCGTTCGTTCGCCACCAACCTCGGCAGCACGAACTTCGTCAGCCGCGTCTTCGTGCGCGACCGGGTGGCCGGCACCACCACTCCGGTGCCGTTCCCGGTGGTCAACGGCGTCACCGCCAACGGCTGCCGCGATTCCGACGTCTCCAACGTCGGCACGGTGGTGATGTCGTGCTTCTTCACCGGATTGTTCGACCAGGTGGTGCTGCACGTGCCGGGCGCGGCGGGCACGCCGTTCCTGGTCAGCAGCGATGCCAACGATGTGCCGGGCAACCAGGTCTCCGGCAGCGTGGTGGCGATCAACGACGACGGGCTGTCGATGGCCTTCGAGTCGCGCGCCTCGAACCTGGTGCCGGGCGACGGCAACGCGGTGTCGGACATCTTCTTCCTGGCCGACGGTGGCGTGCTCGACGGCCTGTTCGCCGACGGCTTCGAATAGGGGAACCCTCGCGATGCGCCGCGGGTCCAAGCACGGCCACCGGCTATGCTTGGACCATGTACCTGGAGTTCTACGGCCTCAGCGAGCCGCCTTTTTCGATCACGCCCGACCCGCGCTTCGTGTTCCTGAGCGAGCGCCACCGGGACGCGCTCGCGCACCTGTTGTACGGCGTGGGCCAGGGCGGCAGCGGCGGCTTCATCCAGCTCACCGGCGAGGTCGGCACCGGCAAGACCACGCTGTCGCGCCTGCTGCTCGAACAGCTGCCCGAAAACACCCGCGTCGCGCTGGTGCTCAATCCACGACTGTCGCCGATCGAACTGCTGGAGACGATCGCAGAGGAACTGAAACTGTCGGTACGCGAGGCGCGCGGTTCGATCAAGGCGCTGGTCGATCTGCTCAACCACTACCTGCTCGATGCCTATGCGCAGGGCCTGCGCGTGGTGCTGATCCTCGACGAAGCGCAGAACCTGTCGACCGAGGCGCTCGAGCAGGTACGTCTGCTGACCAACCTCGAAACCCCGACCCAGAAGCTGCTGCAGATCATCCTGCTCGGCCAGCCGGAGCTGCGCGCCAAACTCGCGCTGCCCGAGTTGCGCCAGCTCAGCCAGCGGGTGACTGCGCGCTACCACCTCACGCCGCTGGATGAAACCGAGACCGAAAGTTATGTGCGCCATCGGATCGGGGTCGCGGGCGGCAAGCGCTTTCCGTTTTCGCGGCTGTCGCTGCGCGCGCTGCATCGCGCCTCCGGCGGCGTGCCACGGCTGATCAACATCATCGCCGAACGCGCGCTGCTGGCAGGCTATGTCAGCGACGAGCTGCAGATCGGCGAAGCGCTGCTCGAGCATGCCGCCGACGAGGTGCTCAACCGCCCGCAGCGGCGGGTGCGACTGGCATGGGTGGTCGGCGCGGCGTTGGTACTCGCCGCGCTGGCCGTGTTCGCATGGCGCAGCTGGCCGCAGCCACCCGCGCCGATCGTGGTTGCCGCAGTCGAACCGGCCAGCGCGCCGGAGCCGCCACGCGAGCCGCCACGCGAGTCGCTGCGCGAAGCGCTCGCGGGAGTCGCCGAAGGCGCCGAACTCGGCGCATGGACGCATCTGCTGGCGCTGTGGCGGGTAGACCCGCAACGGGTCGCGGTGCGCGATGCCGCACGCTGCCCGGCGATCATCTATCCGGGCGTGTCGTGCCTGCGCGGCGGCGGCAACCTGGCCAAACTCGATGCGCTCGATCGGCCGGTACTGCTGGCGCTGCGCGAGGGCGAGCGTCCGCTGCTGGCACTGTTGACCGGCATCGACGATCAGCGCGTAGCGCTCGACCTCGGCACCCGTGTGGTCAGTGTGCCGCGCAGCGAGCTCGAGGCGCACTGGCTCGGCGAGTACCTCGCGATCTGGCGCATGCCGCTGGCGCTCGACGACAGCATCCGGCGCGGCGCGATCGGCGCGCCGGTGTCCTGGCTGCAGCGGCAGTTGGCGAGCTTCGATACACTCGACAGCGTCGATGCCGGGCCACCGGTCTACGACGCAGCGCTCGAGGCCCGGGTACGCCGCGTACAGAGCCAGTTCGGTCTGCTGCCCGACGGTATCGTCGGTCCCGAAACCCAGCTCGTGTTGAGCTCGCGCGATCGCAGCGGGCCGCGGCTGGCACGTCAACTGCAGTAATGCCGAGCACCACCCGATGTCGTTGATCCTCGAAGCCTTGCGCAAGTCCGAGCAGCAGCGCCGCATGGGCGAATCGCCGACCCTGGCCAGCGAGAGCGCATGGGCAGCGCGGCGCTTGAAGCCGGCGTCCGCGCAGCGCGGGCGCTGGTTGTGGCTCGCATTGATCGTGCTGCTCGCAGCTGCAGCGGCGGCGGCGTGGTACTACGGTCGGGCGTCGGTCGCGCCGATCGATGCGCCGATGCAACAGCCTGCAGCCGCCGCGGCGGCGCAACCGGCACCTGCCGCGGGCACGGCGGCGACCGCGCCAGAGGCAGCCAGCGCTGCACCACCAGCACCAGCACCAGCCGCGTCCGCGCCGCTGGTTGAACCGATGGTCGAACCGACCGTGCCTGCGGCCGCGGTCCAGCCGCACAGCGACGCGCTGCTCGCCGCAGCGGATCCCGGCGGGGGGACCCCCGCGACGACGCGGGATCCGCAATCGGTCGTGGCAGGCGATCCGCAACAACTGCCGCCGCAGCCGAATGCAGCGACTGCCCCGTTGCCGCTGCCCGAGCCGGTGCCAGCGATCGCCGTGCCACAGCCGCCAGCGCCGGATGCTGCGGTCGCCACGCCCGTCGAGCCAGCCGTCGCGCCGCCGAATCCTGCTGCGGTCGCGGCCGGCGCACCGCCACCGGCAGTGCAGCCGCCGACAGCGCCACTCCCGCAAGGCGATCTGCCCTATGTCTATCAACTGCCGTTGCCGACCCGGCAGGCGCTGCCCAAGATGCAGGTCAGCATGCACGTGTGGAACGCGGATCCCACGCGTCGCTTCGTGATCCTCGACGGCGTGCGGGCGGGTGAAGGTGAGGCCGCCGGCGACAACCTGACCGTGCTCGAGATCCGTCGCGAGGGGGTGGTGCTGGACTTCCGCGGCTCCCGCTTCCTGTTGCCCAACGGCGGCTATTGAGGCCTGGTGTTCGTCCGCGTCAACACCCGCCGACGCCAGCCCGTGCCGTGGGTGACCGCCGTGCTGGCCGCAGCCTGCCTGGTGTCGTTCGCAGCGCTCGCCACCTTCACCGCGGATGAGCGACTGGCGATGCTCAACTACTGGGGCGCGGTGCCGACCTCGCTGTTCCGCGGCGGCTGGTCGCTCGGCGATCTGTTCGCAGCGCGACCCGAGACGCTGCTGACTTCGCTGCTGCTGCACGCCGACTGGCTGCACCTGTTCGGCAACCTGCTGTTCCTGCTGATCTTCGGCTTCGCCGCCGAGCGCGTGCTCGGCTCGTGGCGATTCCTCGCCCTGTTCGTGGTCTGCGGCGCGATCGCCAATCTGGCTGGCGCGTGGACGATGGGCCAGACCAGCGCGCCGATCATCGGCGCCAGCGGCGCGGTCTCGGCGATCGTCGGCGCATGGATCGCGCTGTTTCCACGCGCCAACCTCGGACTGGTGTTGCCGCTGGGCCTGTACCTGGAGTTCGTGCGCGTGCCGGCCTCGCTGCTGATCGGATTCTGGGTCCTGTTGCAGGTGATCTTCAGCTTCGTGGGGCCCTCGTTCGGTGCCGTCGCATGGACGGTGCACCTTGCGGGCTTCGTGTTCGGCGTGCTGTTCGCATTCATTTCACGACCCGCGCTCGCGCGCCGCCAGCGCAACTGACGAACACCACCGGCGCCGCTTCCTGCTGGCGCGCTAATCGCGGAAACTACCCCCATCATGCTGCTTCCGATCCTGCTTGCGCTGCCCTTCGCGGCAGCGCTGATCCTGCTGGTCGCGCCCCGTGTCGGCCGCAACTTCGCCGCGGGCGTGGTGGCGTGCGCCGCGCTGGCGGGCATGGGCGTGCTCGCCTGGATGGCGCCGGCGATGATCGACGGCGAAGTGCTGCGCTTCAACGTCGAGTGGTTGCCGCTGCTGGGGCTTGCGTTCTCGCTGCGCATCGACGGCTTCGCCTGGATGTTCGCTGCGATCGTGCTCGGCATCGGCGCGCTGGTGGTGCTGTATGCGCGCTGGTACCTCGCCGAGGACGATCCGCCACGGCGCTTCTTCGGGCTGCTGGCGCTGTTCATGGGCGCGATGCTCGGCATCACGATCGCCGGCAACCTGCTCCTGCTGGTGGTGTTCTGGGAGATGACCAGCGTGTCGTCGTTCCTGCTGATCGGGTTCTGGAACCACCGCGCCGATGCGCGGCTCGGCGCGCGGATGGCGCTGACCATCACCGGCGCGGGTGGCCTGTGCCTGCTGGCCGGCGTGCTGCTGATCGGCAATATCGTCGGCAGCTACGAACTCGATGCGGTACTCGCAGCGGGCGACGTGATCCGCACCGATCCGCTGTACCTGTCCGCGCTGATCCTGGTCCTGCTCGGCGCGTTCACCAAATCGGCGCAGTTCCCGTTGCATTTCTGGCTGCCGCACGCGATGGCGGCACCGACACCGGTATCGGCGTACCTGCACTCGGCGACCATGGTCAAGGCCGGCGTGTTCCTGCTCGGGCGCATGCATCCCGCGCTGGCCGGCAGCGACGAGTGGTTCTGGATCGTGACCAGCGTGGGCCTGTCCACGATGGTGATCGGTGCGGCGCTCGCGATCGTGCAGCAGGATTTGAAGGGTCTGCTGGCCTACTCGACGATTTCGCACCTGGGGCTGATCACCCTGCTGTTCGGCCTCGACACGCAGCTCGCGGTAGTGGCCGCGGTGTTCCACATCCTCAACCATGCGACCTTCAAGGCCTCGCTGTTCATGGCCGCCGGCATCATCGACCACGAGACCGGCACCCGCGACTTCCGCAAGCTCAACGGCCTGTGGCGCTACATGCCGATCACCGGTGCGTTGGCGGTAGTGGCGTCGTTGTCGATGGCCGGAGTGCCGCTGCTCAATGGTTTTTTGTCGAAGGAGATGTTCCTCGCCGAGACCCTGGCGATCGCGCATCCACCGATGGACTGGCTGGTGCCGGCGTTCGCGCTGCTCGGCGCGATGTTCGCGGTCGCCTACAGCGCGCGCTTCGTGCACGACGTGTTCTTCAACGGCGAGCCCGAATGCCCGGCCGGAATCCCGCATGAGCCGCCGCGCTTCATGCGGGTGCCGGTCGAAGTGCTGGTGATCGTGTGCCTGGCGGTCGGCATTGCGCCGCAGTACACGGTCGCGCCACTGCTCGAGATCGGGGCGCGCGGGGTATTGCAAGGCCCGCTGCCGGAGTACACGCTGGCGCTCTGGCACGGGCTCAACCTGCCGCTGGTATTCAGCGTGATCGCGCTGGTCGCCGGCGTCGCGCTGTACTACGTGCTGCAACGGGGCAAGGCGCTGCATCGGCGCGACGATCGGCCGCTGGCCAAGCTCGGCTTCGATGCCACTCTCGAGCGCGTGATCGCGCTGTCGCGGCGGATCACCGCGGCGATGGAGAACGGCTCGCTGCAGCGCTACCTGCTGTTGTTCATCCTGAGCGTGCTGGTACTGGGCAGCGCACCGTTCCTCGCCGCGCCTTCCGCGCCGGCTCCTGCATCGTCGCTGGCGCCGCATCCGTTGGCGATCCTGGTGTGGGTGCTGGCCATCGCCGGCGTGATCGCGGTGCTGCGCTGGCACCGCCAACGCGTGGTCGCGGTGATCCTGATCGGTGCGGTCGGGCTGGCCGTGAGCCTGAGCTTCGTGCTGCTGTCGGCGCCGGATCTCGCCCTGACCCAGCTGCTGGTGGAGATGATCAGCGTGATCCTGCTGCTGATGGCGCTGCGCTGGCTGCCGCAGGTCGGCGCGCCGGAACCTGCAACCGCAATCCGCTGGGTGCACGCGGCCGTCGCGGTGGCCTGCGGCGTGGGGACCACCGCACTGGTGTATGCCGTGTTGAGCCGCCCGACGCAGAGCGTCTCGGAGTACTACCTGCGCAGCGCGGTCCCGGAAGCCGGTGGCGCCAACGCGGTCAACGTGATCATCGTCGACTTCCGCGCCTTCGACACGCTCGGCGAGATCGCGGTGTATGCAATCGCCGCGTTGATCATCCATGCGATGCTCAAGGGCGCGTCCAGCGCGGTGCTGCCCGCACATGCGACACCGGGGCCGCATCGCACCTCGCTGCTGCTGCAGATTTCCACCCAGGTGCTGCTACCGCTGGCGATCGCGATGTCGCTGTACCTGTTCCTGCGCGGCCACAACGCACCCGGCGGCGGCTTCATCGCGGCACTGGTGCTGGCCGTGGCGCTGATCCTGCAATACATGGCCGCGGGCGTGCGCTGGAGCGAGAAGCGCATCGCCAGCGACTGGCATGCATGGATCGGCTGGGGACTGCTGGCAGCACTCGCGACCGGACTGGGCAGCTTCGCATTCGGCTATCCGTTCCTGACCAGCAGCACGCCTTACGTCGCGATCCCGGCGATCGGCGCGGTGCCCTTGGCCAGCGCGATGGGCTTCGATGCGGGCGTCTACATGGTGGTGCTCGGCGCCAGCATGCTGATGGTGTCGATGCTGGCGCGGCTCAAGAGCGAGCGGGGGGCTGCCTGATGGAACTGCTGCTGGCCAGCGCGATCGGCGTGCTGATGGCCGCAGGCGTATACCTCGTGCTGCGCGCGCGCAGTTTCGACCTGATCCTCGGGCTGACCTTGATCTCCTACGCGGTCAACCTGTGCATCTTCGCGATGGGCCGGCTGGCTCCCGGCAAGCCGCCGGTGATCCGCGATGGCGCCGCGCTGACCCTCGCGCAACATGCCGACCCATTGCCGCAGGCGCTGGTGCTGACCGCGATCGTGATCAGCTTCGCGATGACCGCGCTGCTGCTGGTGATCGCGCTGCGCGCGCGCAGCGGCAGCGGCAGCGACCACGTGGATGGCCGCGAGCCGGGAGACCAGGCGTGAACCACCTGCCCGTGCTGGCGGTCGCCCTGCCGCTGCTGGTCGGCGCCGTGCTGGTGCTGCTGCACGCCGTGCCGATCAATGCGCGCCGGGTGGTCGCACTGCTCGGCGCGCTCGCCCAGCTGGCGCTGTCGATCGCGCTGCTGCGTACAGCCGCCGACGGTACCGTGAGCGTCTACCTGCTCGGCAACTGGCCGGCGTTCGCGGGCATCGTGCTGGTGGTCGACCGGCTGGCCGCGCTGATGGTGTTGCTGACCGCGACGCTGGGGTTGATCGGGCTACTGTACGCGCTGGCGGGGCAGGATCGCCGCACGCCGCACTTCCACGCGCTGTTCGCCTTCCAGGTCGCAGGACTCAGCGGCGCATTCCTGACCGGCGATCTGTTCAACCTGTTCGTGTTCTTCGAGGTGCTGCTGATCTCCAGCTATGGCCTGCTGCTGCACGGTGGTGGCGCCAATCGCGTGCGCCGCAGCCTGCATTACGTCACTTTCAACCTGCTGGGATCGGCGCTGTTCCTGATCGCGGTCGCGGTGCTCTACGGCGTGCTGGGCACGCTGAACATGGCCGACCTCGCGCGGAAGATCGCGCAGGCGCCGGCAGCGGATGCGGCCGTGATCCAGTCTGCGGGCCTGCTGTTGCTGGGAGTCTTCGCACTCAAGGCCGCCTTGTTGCCGCTGTACCTGTGGCTGCCCAATACCTACGCGGCGGCCAGTGCGCCGGTGGCGATGCTGTTCACGGTGATGACCAAGGTCGGTGTGTACGCGGTGCTGCGCGTGTACACCCTGCTGTTCGGTGCCGATGCCGGTGTCGGCGCGAACCTCGCATGGCCGTGGTTGCTGCCGCTGGGGCTTGCCACGATCGGATTGGCAACCTTCGGCGCGCTCGCCGCGCAGTCGCTGCGGCGCCTGGTCGGATACCTGATCGTCGCTTCGGCGGGCACACTTTTCGTGGCGATCGCGACCGCCAGCGAGGCCTCGATCGCTGCGGCGCTTTACTACCTGTTGCACTCGACGCTGGCCACTGCGGCGTTGTTCCTGCTCGCCGACCTGGTCCGGCGGGGCCGGCAGCAGGCCGGCGACAGTCTGCGCCGGGTCGATGCGCTGGCGCACCGCACCGCGCTTGGCCTGGCCTTCGTGCTGGCCGCGGTGTCGGTGGCCGCACTGCCGCCGATGGCGGGGTTCCTGGCCAAGGCGATGGTGCTCGATGCGATCGGCGTGCAGGGGCACGGTGCCTGGATCTGGACCGTGATCCTCGGCAGCAGCCTGGGGGTGATCGTCGCACTCGCGCGCGCAGGCAGCCATCTGTTCTGGCGCGGCGATAGCGCGCCCGGGCCCGCAGGCGCTGCCGCCCTGCGTCCGCGCCTGCCCGAACGCGCAGCGCTGGGCCTGCTGTTGCTGCTGGGCGTCGCATTGACGGTGTTCGCGCAGCCGGTCAGTGAGTTCACCCGCGCCACGGCCGCGCAACTGCTCGCACCGCAGGCACTGATCGCGCACGTGCTCGGCGCACAGCCGCGCGCGCAGCTGGAGCCAACGCCGTGAAGCGCTGGCCTGGATCGCCGATCATCGGTTCGCTGGTGTTCGTGCTGTGGCTGTTGCTAAACGGCGTGAGCATCGGCCATTTGCTGCTTGGCGCGCTGCTGGCGATCGTGCTGCCCGCGATCACGCAGGGTCTGCGGCCGCAGCGGCCGAATATCGGCAACCTGCCGGCGATCCTCGGGCTTACCGCGGTGTTCCTGTACGACATCGTGGTCGCCAATATCCAGGTCGCGCGACTGATTCTCGGCCGCGAGTCGGCGCTCCGGCCCGGCTTCGTCTGGGTTCCGCTGGCGTTGACCGATCGCCACGCGATCGCCGTGCTGTCGAGCATCATCACGCTGACCCCGGGCACGCTGTCGTCCGATCTGTCGCCCGACGGACGCCATCTGCTGGTGCACTGCCTGGATCTGGACGATGCCCAAGCCATGGTGGACTCGATCAAGCAGCGCTACGAACGCCCCCTGCTGGAGATCTTCCGATGATCGCAATGGTGCTGCCGTGGGCCATCGGGGCGGTCGCGCTGGCCCTGCTGCTGACCCTGTATCGACTCCTGCGCGGACCGAGCGCCGCCGACCGCGCATTGGCGCTCGACACGCTGTACGTGAACACGATCGCGCTGCTGGTCATGCTCGGCATCGCGCTCGACGACAACATCTACCTCGAGGCGGCGCTGGTCATCGCGATGCTCGGCTTCGCCGGCACCGTGGCATTGGGGCGCTATCTCGCGCGCGGCGAGGTGGTCGAATGATTCCCGCCTGGCTGGACGCCGCGATCGCGCTCCTGCTGGTGGCGGGCGCATTCTTCGCGCTGGTCGGCTCGTGGGGCCTGGCCAAGCTGGGCGATTTCATGAAGCGCATCCATGGCCCCACCAAAGCCTCCACTCTGGGCATCGGCTGCGTGCTGCTGGCATCGATGGCGTGGTTCATCGCGCGCGGCACGCCGCCGGCGGGCCACGAACTGCTGATCACGGTATTCCTGTTCCTGACCCCGCCGGTGAGCGCACAGCTGCTGGTGCGGGCGGCGATGCGCAGCGATCCCTCGGCGCGGCCGCCGCCACCGCCGCAGGACTGAGTTCAGCCGCCGCCGGACAGGTGCGACTGCCGCCGATGCAGGCCGCAGGGGACCGACACCGTTGCCATCGTCCGACTGCCGCCGATCAGCGCAACACCGACCACCACTGGAAGGACTGCAGGGCGGCGAAGGCCAGCAGCAGCACGCTGCCCTCGCCACGGCTGATGCGCATGTCGCCGCGCAGCAGCGGGTACAGCATCGCCGCGAACGCCAGCAATACCGGCAGCTCCAGCTGCACCAGCGACTGCGCCACCGGATACGGCTGCCAGATTGCCGACAGGCCCAGCACCAGGCTCAGGTTGAGCAGGTTGGAGCCGATCACGCTGGCCATCAGCACGTCACCGCGGCGCTGCACGGCGGCAATCAGTCCCAGCGCGATCTGCGGCAGCGAGGCGCCGATCGCGACGAAGGTCAGTCCGGCGAACAGATCGCCCACTCCGGCGGCGGCGGCCAGCCCCACCGCGTGCTCGACCGTGGTGCGGGCCGCCCAGACCAGGATCGCCGCGCCGATCGCGATGCGCAGCAGGTTCAGCGCGGCATCGCTGCGCTGCTCGCCCTCGGCCTCGAACTGCGCGCGCACCTCGGCATCCGCGCGGGCACCGGCGAATCGCAGCAAGTACACGCTCAATCCGATGAAGCCGAGCGCCAGCACCGCACCATCGAGAAAGCCGATGCGGCCGTTGTGGCTCATCGCGAGCAGCGCGAGCGCGACCACCATCTGCGCGATCACCAGCGGCTTGAGCACTGTCGAGCGCACGTCGAGCGGGCCGAGCAGCGCTGCGAGCCCGAGCAGCAGGCCGAGATTGACGATGCTCGTGCCGATCATGTTGCCCAACGCGAGGGCGGGATGCCCGGCAGCCACCGCGCCGACGTTCAGCGCGACATCGGGCACCGAGCCGCCGAACGCGGCCAATGCGAGTCCGACCCCGAACGCCGCCACGCCGCGGTTGCGCGCCAGCCCCGCCAGCCCGCGCACGGCCGAATCGGCACCCAGCGCCAGTGCGGCGATGCCGGCGACGAACCACAACAGATGATCGCCCATTGCCGCCTCCGGCTCAGAACAACGGCATCAGCAGGCCGTAGATCGCGCCCACCAGCAGCACGATGTTGGCGAGGAAGGCCAGCCCGAATCCGGCACTGCGCAATCGGGCCGCGCGGGCGTAACCGATCGCGTACCAGACGCGGCCGAAGATCCAGGCCAGGCCGATGTAGCCCGCGAAGTAGGCATTCCAGTGCACTGCCGCCAGCCACAGGCAGGGCAGGAACATCACGCTGGCTTCGAGCGTATTCATCTGCACGCGGAATACGCGGTCGAAATCGGGATGCCCCGAGGTCGCCGGCGCGTGGATGCCGTGTTTGCGCCGGGCTCCGCCGACCATGAACATCGTCCAGATCAACAGCACGACGTTCAGCAGGGTAACGATTGCAGGCCACGCAGCGGTCATGGGGCATCCGGGCGACGCGGCGCCAATCCGCCGCCTTGCAGACGATATCAGAACCTGCGCGCATGGCCGTCGACGCGCGAGCTTGCGCTCGTCGGACCAGACCGTTACGACTGCATCCGGAGCAGCGACCGTGCTCGATCCCGGCCTGCAGCTCCACAACCGTGCCGCCGTCGTGCCAGGCGGCGCACGCATGGTGCGTCAACGATCTGTAACGCCCGCGGTCTAGCTTGCCGCGGTGCCTGCCCCACACTGGAGTCGTCCATGAGTTCCCGCGAAATCGCCGCCGAACTGCTGTCTGCCGCCCTCGAAGGCGGACTGGTCCGCCTGCGCGCGCCGGACGCGCCAATCGACCCGCGCGCCGACGCACGCGCGATCGCGACGGCATACCGCAGCCTGCTCAAGGCCCTGCGGAAGGGAGAGCCGGAAGTCGACGATGAAGATGCAGCCAAGCCCGCCGCCAAAGTGGGCAAGGCACGTGCACGGGTCCGCACCCGCAAGCGTTGAGCAAAATCCGGCGGCAGGGCCGGGGATCCCTGCGCGCGCTATTTGCGTTTGGGAATGTACAGATCGGTGATGGTGCCCTCATACACCTCGGCAGCCATGCCGATCGACTCCGACAGCGTCGGATGCGGATGCACCGTGAGTCCGATATCCGTCGCGTCGGCGCCCATCTCGATCGCCAGCGCGGTCTCGGCGATCAGATCGCCTGCATTCGGTCCCACGATGCCGGCACCGATGATGCGGTGGCTGGCTTCGTCGAAGATCAGCTTGGTGAAACCTTCGGTGCGGTTGACGCCGATCGCGCGGCCGGAGGCGGCGTATGGAAACTTGCCGACGCCGATCGGAATGCCCTTGGCCTTGGCTTCCAGCTCGGTCACGCCGACCCAGGCGACTTCGGGATCCGTGTAGGCCACCGAGGGGATCACCCGCGCGACGAACTCGGTGTTGTGGCCGGCGCACACTTCGGCCGCGACCTTGCCCTCGTGGGTGGCCTTGTGCGCGAGCATCGGGTTGCCGACGACGTCGCCGATCGCGTGGATGTGCGGCACGTTGGTGCGCATCTGCCGATCGACCGCGATGAAGCCGCGCTCGCTGACCGCGATGCCGGCAGCTTCGGCGCCGATGCTGCGCCCATTGGGCGTGCGACCGACCGCGCACAGCACGCGATCGTAGGCTTGCGGCGGCGGCGCGGTGTCGCCTTCGAAGGTGGCGAGCAGTCCTTCCGCGCGCGCTTCGAGCTTGACCACCCGAGTCTTGAGCAGGATCGATTCGTAGCGCTTTTTCACCCGCTGCTCGAACGGCTTGACCAGGTCCGGGTCGGCACCCGGCATCAACTGGTCGAGCATCTCGACCACCGTCACCCGCGAGCCCAGTGCTTCGTAGACGCAGGCCATCTCGAGGCCGATGATGCCACCGCCGATCACCAGCAGCCGCTGGGGAATCTCCTGCAACAGCAGCGCATCGGTGGAATCCATCAGGCGCGGATCGCCCCACGGCAGGCCCGCCAACTTCACCGCCTGCGATCCAGCCGCGATGATCGCGCGCTCGAAGCGCAGCAGCTTGCTGCCCTCGCTGGTCTCCACTTCGATCTCATGCGGCGACACGAATCGCGCGGTGCCGGTCAGGCGCGCGACCTTGCGCTGCCTGGCCATGCCCGCCAGTCCACCGGTCAGTTGGCCGACCACCTTGTCCTTGTAGCCGCGCAGCTTGTCCAGATCGATGCTTGGCGGACCGAAGGTGATCCCGAGCGCATCGCTGTGCGCCGCCTCGTCGATCACGCGCGCGGCATGCAGCAGCGCCTTCGACGGAATGCAGCCGACATTCAGGCACACGCCGCCGAGAGTGTCGTAGCGTTCGATCAGGACCACGTTCAATCCAAGATCGGCCGCGCGAAATGCCGCCGTATATCCGCCAGGCCCCGAGCCCAGCACCGCAACCTGGCATTCGATATCCGCCTTGCGCCCGGTCTCCGCCGCACCGGCCGCACTTGCAGCTCTAGCCCCCTCCCCCTTCACGGGGGAGGGCTGGGGTGGGGGTCCCGAACTCGCCGCACCCATCGCACTCGCAGCTTTGGCTCCCTCCCCCTTCACGGGGGAGGGCTGGGGTGGGGGTCCCGAACTCGCAACGGTCGCCGCTACCGCAGCAGCAGCTTCGACCCGCGCCACCACCGTCCCTTGCGCCACCTTGTCGCCCAATCCCACCACGATCTCGCGCACCACGCCGTCCACCGTCGATGGCACCTCCATCGTCGCCTTGTCCGACTCCAGGGTCAGCAGCCCCTGGTCCTTGCGCACGCTGTCGCCGGGCTTGACCAGCAGTTCGATCACCGGCACATCGGCGATGCCGCCGATGTCGGGAACCTTGATCTCGATGATGGCCATGG
>JANOEA010000379.1:0-3943 GCA_031412975.1 Pseudomonadota bacterium
GGAGGCGGCGGCCTCGCGCTGCTGTACTTCCTGCTCGCACCGCTGTGGCGACGCCGCAACGTGCGCGGCGCGTGGCGCGAGCCCGGCTTCGTGGTCGCGCTCGCGCTGCTGCTCGCGCTTGGTGCGTTGGCATTGCAGCCCTGGCAGCGGCTTGGCGATCCCACGGCAGCCAGCATGATGCTCGCGCTGGCCTCGCTGGCGCTGCCGCTCGGGGCGCTATGGGAAGCGGTGCGCATGGTGCGACAACGCGGCAAGTCAGGCGCATCGCATGGTCGACTGAGCGCCGCGCTGGCGTTGCTGGCTTTTATCGGACTGCTCGCGGCCTTCGATCTGTGGCCGATCGCGACTTGGCGATTCTGATCTGCGGAAAACGGCAGCGAAGGGTCTGCAAGTCCCTCGGCGATGCACCATGAACCTGGCCCCGCTGTTCACGCAGCCGCCGTCGCTGCCGAGGCTGATCGGGTCTGCGGGTATGGCATCTGCGGCGTGTCGAAGTCCGCGCTACGATGAACGCTTCGGAGTCGACTCTCCAAGCAAAGATGGAATCGACATGCCGCATCGCGAAAGGCACCGCACCGCAAGCATAGGCTGGCTGCGCGCGGCGGTGATGGGCGCCAACGATGGCATCGTGTCGACCGCGAGCCTGGTGCTCGGGGTGGCGGCCGCAGGCGCGGATTCGCCGGCGATCCTGCTCGCCGGCGTGGCCGGACTGGTCGCCGGTGCGATGTCGATGGCCGCGGGCGAATATGTTTCAGTCAGTTCGCAGGCGGATACCGAGAATGCCGACCTCGAGCGCGAGCGGCATGAGCTGGCTACCGAACCCGAATCGGAGCTCAATGAGCTGACCGCGATCTGGGCACGGCGCGGGCTCGATCCGGCACTCGCCCGCCAGGTCGCCACGCAGCTCACCGCGCATGATGCGCTGGGTGCGCACGCGCGCGATGAACTCGGCCGCTCGGAACTGCTGATCGCGCGCCCGGTGCAGGCAGCACTCTACTCGGCGGTGACGTTCGCGGTCGGCGCCGCGCTGCCACTGGCCGCGGCATGGCTATCGCCGCCGCCGCAGTTGAACATCGTGGTGTCCGGATCCTCGCTGGTTTGCCTTGCCGCACTCGGTGCGCTCGCCGCGTGGACCGGTGGCGCCGGTCCCGTGCGCGGCGCGGTGCGTGTCACGTTCTGGGGCGCGCTCGCGATGGCGTTGACTGCCGCCGTAGGCAGCCTGTTTGGCGTAGTTGCCTGAGCCGGGACTGCAATCCGGGACTGCAGCGACGGCACCGCGATGGCGCGGCGCCGTGCTGTCAGCCCGTGGTCGTCAAACTCACTCCATTCCGTCGGCGAAGATCGCGTCGATCGACACCCGCGTGTGGTAGATGCCGCCCCAACCCACGGTGATTGCCGGGTCGATCGGGTCGGTGAACAGCATGCCCGCCGAGATCGCGAGCCGGTCGCCGCGGAAGCCGTCGCGTTCGACGCCGACTGCGGTGACAAGCGAATTCGCCGGTGCCAGCGGGTCGATCGACTGCCCCGGCGTGATGCCGGTCTCGGCCAGCGTGACGGCGGGGAAGACCGAACTGCTGCCCTCGCGCAGGTAGAGCCCCTGGGTGGTCGCCTTTTGCGCTTTGTACACGGTCTGCACCGGGCGTCCACCACCGGCCGACAGGGCCGAGAATGCCGATGCGCGCCAGCGCGGCGGCTCCTGTGTTTCGTCGCCACCGCCGGTGCCCGGCGGCCGGCCCGAGTAGACCCAGAACAGGAAGTCGTTCACCCCTTCCTGGAGCGTGCGGGCGATGCGATGGGTCGCGCCGGCGTTGGCGTCATGCACGAAGAACCCCTGGTTCACCGGGATCTGCACGACCAGTCCATTCGGATACGTCGCGTTGCAGAACGCGATCAGGTCGGCATTGCCGTCGGTCGGGCAGAGCAGGGTCTTGGCGAAAGTCTGCGTGCCCCAGGCGCCCCAGAACGACACGTAGCGCGCATCGCTGCTCACCGAGAGGCCTTCACCGAAGGAGGTAAAGGTGGCACCGGTTTCGCCCGGCACCGGATCACCGACCCCC
The DNA here is from genome assembly GCA_031412975.1 of Pseudomonadota bacterium. GTDB lineage: Bacteria > Pseudomonadota > Gammaproteobacteria > Xanthomonadales > Ahniellaceae > UBA4656. Next base: position 2,058 of record JANOEA010000379.1, read on the forward strand.
ACCAGGGTCTGCAGCGGCGGTTTGTCCGACAGCGGCGCGCGGTAGATGCCGCCAAGCGTGGGGGCCTCCTCGACGTCGAAGCCGGTGAAGAACGCGAAGCCATTCGCGGCGCTCGGTGGTGCGGTGGAGCCGAACACCGCAGTGCCGCCGACTGGCTGGTAGGGAATGCGCATGCCGGCGGTGGCGATCGCGACCGTGGCTGATGGCGGGATCAATGCGAGGTCGCGGAAGAACACACCGGTCTTCGAGAGCTGGTCGGCGGGATCGGTGTAGTTGCCCTTCCACACGATGTAGCGATTGCCGGTCACCGCGGGGCTGCCCGGAAACTGGTCGAAGCGTGTACCGGGCGCCGTGTCGGGCACCGAATACTGCGGAAAGCTCAGCGTGACCTGGTCTGCCTCCACCGCCGCGCCAAGCAGGCTGGCCGCGGTGCCGGGCACGCCACCCGGATTGGCGTAGATGCCCGAAGTGCCGACGCGGGTCTCGGTCGTGCCGAGCAGGTAGGTCCACACCGGCTGTGACTGGCCGCGCGTCGCGATCAAATCGAACACGTGGTCGATGCGCGGTGTCGACGGGAACTCCTCGAATGCCGCGGGCACTCCGTTGTACAGCGTGTTGTTCGGCTGCGGCACCGCATCACCGCGCTTGAGGAAGGGCACGATGAGACTCGGGCCGTTGGTGGCGCGCAGGAAAATGCCACTGATCGGTTCGGCGCCGCCCTGTCCGCTGCTGCGGGCCCGGAACACGATCAGGCCATTGGCGTTGATCGATGGCTGGTTGTAACTGTTGAAGTTCGAGCCCGGGTTACCGGGGATGGTGTCGGCGTTGTTGACCGCGCGGCCCCAGGGCAAAAGCTGCCCCTCGGGCTGCCCCGGTTCGTGACCGCGACCCTGAGCCTGCGCCTGCATCTGGCCGATCATCGATGACGCGAGGACTGCTGCAATCACGAGGTGAATCGTTCTCGTCCGCATGTCGTTTCTCCTTACGATTGAGCCGCTTGGCATTTTTTATGCGGAATCCCTTATTTAGCGATCACGCATATACAATCTAGCGCAAGCACGGCTCGGGACATTGATCGCGGTCAATCCCGCAGCGATCGGCAAAATGCCGGACAAGGGCCCGCTCAAAAGGGGGGTTGGCAGGGCGCGCCGCCGATGCCGCGGGGCGATGCAAGGGCAGTGCAGGCTGCCGGTGGAATCGACTGCGGTTTCCGCCGATCGCGCGCGCGGCGCGCAGCCAAAGCTCGGCGCCGCATGCCGCCCCGACGAACCGAGCGCGACAAAAACTGTACTCTGAGCCCTGGTTCGGTGCATCCTGCCCCCGACCCAGGGGCGCACATGTCGGACGTCTTCATCTCCTACAAAGCCGAAGACCGTGGGCGCATCCAGCCGCTGGTGCAGGCCCTGCAGTCGGACGGATATTCGGTCTGGTGGGACCAGCACATCGGCGCCGGCGATGACTGGCGGCAGACGATCGAACGGCAGCTCGACGCGGCAAAATGCGTGATCGTCGCCTGGAGCACGCGCTCGGTCGGACCTGAGGGACAATTCGTCCGCGATGAAGCGACCCGGGCCCAACTGCGCCGCGTATACGTATCCGTCACACTCGACAACGTCCGCATTCCGCTTGGCTTTGGCGAGAGCCAGGCGACATCGTTGCGCGGCTGGCGCGGGGACCCGACGGATCCTCGCTATCAGGCGGTACTGTCGGCCGTGCGGCGAATTGCGGGCGGAGGCCCCGAAGAACGAACGCCGAAGCCTTCACAGATACGGATCGGTCGACGCGCGGTCATCGCCGGGAGCGTCGCTGCCGCAGCCGCAGCCGGCGTCGGCGGCTGGGCCCTGTTGAAGCGCGGCACGGCCGACCCATCCGACAGCATCGCGGTG
>JANOEA010000380.1:0-1961 GCA_031412975.1 Pseudomonadota bacterium
GCGGGTCGGGCGCGAAGTGTTCGATCCGTTCCTGCGCGGCTGGTTCGACTCGCAGGCATTCCGCAGCGTGGACACCGATGATTTCCTCGATTACCTGCGGACCGAACTGCTCGCCACCCATCCCGAGGCCATGCCTGCCGCCGAGCTCGACGAGTGGCTCAACCGCCCGGGCATTCCGGCCAGTGCGCGCAAGGCGGCATCGGAGCGCCTGGCTGCGGTCGATGCCGCGCGCGAAGCATGGCTGGCCGGCGAACTAGCGCCCGCGCAGTTCGGTGCCGAGCGCTGGAGCACGCAGGAGTGGCAACATTTCCTCAACGCGCTCGGCAAGGACACCACCCTCGATCAGCTCGCCGCGCTCGATGCCGCATTCAAACTGTCGCAGGCGAAGAACAGCGAGATCGCGTTCCGCTGGTACCTGGCCGGCATTCGCGCGGGCTACGCGCCGGTGCGTGCGCCCCTCGAGCAGTTCCTGAGCACGGTCGGCCGGCGCAAGTTCGTCGCACCGCTGTTCGAGGCGCTGGCGGAACGGCCGGCCGACAAGGCATGGGCCAGTGCGCTGTATGCGCGCATCCGCGACAGCTACCACCCGGTCACGCAGGCATCCGTCGACGCCGTGCTCGGTTATCGCGCCGGCTGATGGGCGCCGTGCCGCTGGGCAAAGTGCTTGCGATTTCGCTGGCCTTGGGCCTGGCAATCAAGCTGTTGCTGCTCGGCGTGGCCACCCTCACGGTCGGCTTCGAAGCGGCGCGGCCGCTGCTGTTCCCCGGCACCGGCATCGTGCTGGCCGCAATTGCGTTCCCATTCGTCCGTCGCCGATTCCAACCCCGATGAAAAAACTCCTGCGCATACTAGTTCTGCTGGTGCTTCCGCTCTTGCTGGTTGCCGCAGCGGTTTATCAATTCAAGCCCGCATGGCTGATCGATGCGCGCTTCGCGGCAGAGCGCTGGCGGGCCGGTGCTGCTGAGCACACCATCACCGTCGGCGATCACCAGTGGGCCTACCTGGATGCCGGCAGCGGCCCACCGGTGGTGCTCGTGCACGGCTTTTCCGGCAGCAAGGAAAACTGGCTGCCGACGATGCCGTACCTCGAAGGCCATCGTCTGATCGCGGTCGACCTGCCGGGGTGGGGCGCATCCACGCGCCTGGATGGTGCCGACTACGGCGTGCCCGCGCAGGCCGGAAGGCTGGCCGATTTCATCGTCGCGATGCAGCTCGAGCGGCCGATCGTGATCGGCCATTCGATGGGCGGCCACATCAGCGGCGTGTTCGCCACCCGTCACCCGGAATCGCTGTCCGCGCTGGTGCTGGTCGCTTCCGCCGGCGTGCGGTTTCGCGCCAACGAGTTTGCCCAGCGGGTACTCGCCGGACAGACGCCGTTCAACGTCGACGACCGCGCAGGCTGGGATCGCCTGGTGCACGAATTGTTCGAGAAACCACCATGGCTGCCGCCGCGGGTGGTCGATGAACTGGTCGCGCGCAACGTCGCCAACCATGGATTCCACGATCGCACGATCGAGGCGATCCGCCGCGGCGAAGCGGCGTTCCAGCTCGAGCGCGAGCTGCCGCTGCTGAAGACGCCGCTCGCGGTGATCTGGTGCGAACGCGACCGCATCCTCGATGCATCGAGTGTCGACGCGTTCCGTTACGTGCCCGGTGCACGCATCGTGCTGCTGCCCGACTGCGGGCACATGCCGATGATGGAGGTGCCCGAACAATTGGCTGCGGCGATCCAGCTGCCGGGGCAGTCGTCGCCGTAGTGATCGCGCGGCGGACGAGCGCAGCGCGCGGCAAGCCTGCGCCCCCCATCCCCACCCTTCCCCCGTCGAGGGGGAAGGGAGCAGGGCAGCTCGCAACGCGACTCCGCGCAATCACTACGGCGACGACTGCCCCGGCAGCTGGATCGCCGCAGCCAATTGTTCGGGCACCTCCATCATCGGCATGTGCCCGCAGTCGGGCAGCAG
>JANOEA010000381.1:0-9981 GCA_031412975.1 Pseudomonadota bacterium
CATGGTCTCGCCCAGCGTGTGGGGGCACCTCACGCTGCACGCGCGCCGGCCGATCCGCTGGCTGCGGATCGGCGTAGGCGCCACGCTGTTGTGCTTCGCGGGATTCCTGTTCCGCGATCTGCCGTTTGCGGCATTGGTCGCGGTGATGGCCGCGTTCAGCTTCTTCTACAACGCGGTGATGCCGCAGTTCGAGGCGGTGACGCTGTCGCACCTCACCCAGGCACCGCAGCGCTACGGGCGGATCCGGCTGTGGGGCTCGGTGGGATTCCTGATCACCGCGAGCGCGCTCGGCCCGGTATTCGATCGCATCGGCGTGCAGTGGCTGCCGTGGGTGATGCTGCCGCTGTTTGCGCTGCTGCTGCTCGCGTCGTTCGCCAATGACTACGGCCGCGACGCCCATGCGGACACCGCACCCGAGTCGCTGTTGCAAAGCCTGCGGCGCCCCGGCGTGGGCGCACTGCTGCTCGCTGCGTTCTTCATGCAGGTCGCGCACGGTCCCTACTACGTATTCTTCTCCCTGCATCTCGCGGACGCCGGCTACAGCAAGAGCGCGCTCGGCGCGTTCTGGGCAGTCGGCGTGCTGGCCGAGATCGTGATGTTCTGGTTCGCTGCGCGCGTGCTCGCACGCTGGGGCGCGGTGCGCATGATGCGGTTGTGCATGGCCGCGGCGATCGTGCGCTTCATCGTCACCGCGCTGGTGCCGGGCTCGCTGCCCGCACTCACCGTGGCGCAACTCGGCCACGCACTCACCTTCGGCCTGTTCCACTCCGCGGGCATGCAGCGCACCGCGCGCCTGTTCCCGGGCCGTTTGCTCGGGCAAGGCCAGGGGCTGCTGTACGGACTGTCCTCGGGCGTCGGCGGCGTGACCGGCGCACTGCTCGCGGGTCAGTTCTGGGGCCTCGGCGGCGGCCGCGCCGCGTTCCTGTTCGCCGCAGTCGCCGCATGTTGTGGCCTGTGGCTCACGCTGCGCGGCATGCAGCCGGGCGATCCGGCGACGCGGCCGAAAGAGGTCCCGTTGGCGGGGGATGAGGCTTCGTGACGGGCGGCTTCAACTTGCTGTGCGGCTATTCTCCGTAGCGGGTAGCCGACGTCCTTACGCTCTTGCACCCGTGATGTCGCTACTGGACTTGTCCTCAATCAGGCGCTGTTGAACGGCACGGCCAGCGCGCCCTCGATCGCGTCGACGCCGAGCAGCACCATCAGCAGGCGATCCACTCCCAACGCAACGCCGGTACACGGCGGCAATCCGTGCTCCAGCGCTGCGAGCAGGCGTTCGTCGATCGGTGGCTCGATGCTGCCACGCGCGCGGCGCTTCGCAAGATCTGCTTCGAAGCGCGCGCGCTGTTCCGACGCATCCGCGAGTTCGTGGTAGCCGTTGGCGAGTTCGACGCCGCCGATGTAGCACTCGAAGCGTTCGGCCAGCGGCGGATCGCCGGGGCGGATGCGGGCGAGTGCGGCCTGGCTGGCGGGATAGTCGTGCACGAGGGTGATCCCGCCGCTGGCTTCCAGCGCAGGCTCGATGCGATGGGTCAGGACCAGATCGAGCCAGTCGTTGCGCTGCAATCCATCGGGCTGCACATTGAACTCGGTCAGCTGCCGCCGCAGCGCATCGACCGGGCATAGATGCGGGTCGACGCCGGCGTATTGTTCGAACAGCGCGCGGTAGCTGAGTTTGTTGACCGCTGCGTCACGCCCGACCATCGCGAGTGCCGCGCGCACCAGCGCGACCGCTTCGTCCATCAGCCGGTGGTGGTCCCAGCCGACCCGGTACCACTCGAGCAGGGTGAATTCGGGATTGTGGCGGCTGCCCGCTTCACCGTTGCGAAACACGCGGCCCAGTTCGTAGCAGTCGCCGATGCCGGCGGCGAGCAGGCGCTTGAGCGGGTACTCCGGCGAGGTGCGCAGCCAGCGCTCGCGCGATCCGGCGTGTGCGGGCCCATCGAACTGCGTGCGCAGGCTCTCGATGTTGGGGTCGGTGTTGCCGGCCTGAGACAGGATCGGGGTTTCGACTTCGAGCACGTTGCGTTCGTGGAAGAACTCGCGGATCAGGCGGTTCAGCCATGCGCGCAGGCGGATCGCCTCGCGTGTAGCCGTGGGCTGCCATTCGATGCCGCTCATGCGCCCACACCGTGCTCGCGCAGCAAGACCAGGAACGCTGCTTCATCGAGCACTTCGACCCCCAGCTCGTTCGCCTTGTCGAGCTTCGAGCCCGCTTCGGTGCCGGCGACCACGAACGCGGTCTTCTTCGACACGCTGCCGGACACCTTGGCGCCGAGCGCTTCGAGTTTCTCCTTCGCCTCGTCGCGGCCCATCGCGTCCAAGGCGCCGGTCAGCACCACGGTCTTGCCCGCGAGCGGTCCTTCGACGATCTGCTGTGGATCGCTGTCGGCCCAGCGCACGCCGCGCCCGCGCAGCTGCGCGATGACCTCGCGGTTGTGGTCCTCGCGGAAGAACGCGGCCACGTGCGCGGCGACGATCGGGCCGACATCGGGAATCGACATCAATGCGGCTTCTTCGGCAGCGGCCAGTGCTTCCAGGGAGCCGAACCAGCGCGCGAGCACCTTGGCCGTCGACTCGCCGACGTCGCGGATGCCGAGCGCGAACAGCACGCGCTCCAGCGTGCTGTCGCGACTGGTGGCGATCGATTCGATCAGGTTCTCCGCCCACTTGCTGGCAACCTTGCCCTTCTTGACCGTTTCGGGCGTGGAACCATCGCGCTCGTCGGCGCGACGCTTCATCTCGAGCAGATCATCGAGCGTCAGCGCATACAGATCGGCCGGTGTCTTCACCAGGTCGAAATCGACGAGGTCCGCGATGAAGCGATCGCCGAGGCCTTCGATGTCCATCGCGCGCCGACTCGCGAAGTGTGCAATGCGCTCGCGGACCTGCGCGGGGCAATACAGCCCGCCGGTGCAGGTCAGCACCGCGCTGTCCTCGTACTCGATACCGGCCTTGGTGCTGCGCGCGACCTTCTTGCCGCGCTCCAGCAACGACCCGCATGCCGGACAGACGCTTGGCATCTCCCACGCAACCGCATGCGCGGGACGTTGCTCGAGGATCACCCCGCCGACTTCGGGAATCACGTCGCCAGCGCGGCGCACGATGACGGTGTCGCCGACCCGCACGTCGAGGCGGCGGATCTGGTCCTGGTTGTGCAGCGTCGCGTTGGTGACGATGACGCCGGCGACTGCGACGGGCTTCAGCCGCGCCACCGGCGTGATCGCGCCGGTGCGGCCGACCTGCACCTCGATCGCCTCGACGATGGTCAGCTCTTCGAGTGCCGGAAACTTGTGCGCGAGCGCCCAGCGCGGCGCGCGCGAAACGAATCCGAGTTGCTGCTGCCAGTCGTAGCGGTCGACCTTGTAGACCACGCCGTCGATGTCATAGGGCAGAGCATCGCGACGCTCGCCGATCCGGCGGAAATACGCAAGGCAGCCCCGCGCGCCGGTCGCGAGCTCGACCAGCGCACTGACCGGCAGGCCCCAGTCGCGCAAACGCGCCAGCGTCGACGAATGGCGGTCGGGCAACTCGCCGCCCTCGACCAGCCCGACCGAGTAGGCGAAGAACGCCAACGGCCGCGTCGCCGCGAGTTTCGGATCGAGCTGGCGCAGGCTGCCGGCGGCGGCGTTGCGCGGATTGGCGAACACCTTGTCGCCGCGCTCGCGCGCTTTCGCGTTGTAGGCCTCGAATGCGGCGCGCGGCATGTAGATCTCGCCGCGCACTTCCAGTGTGCGGGGCCAGCCCTCGGCATGCAGGCGCAGCGGCACGCTGCGCACCGTGCGCACGCTGTGGGTCACGTCCTCACCGGTCTCGCCATCGCCGCGAGTGGCAGCACGCATCAGCAGGCCGTTTTCATACAGCAGGCTGATCGCGAGACCATCGAGCTTCGGCTCGACCGAGAATTCGATCTCGCTGCTGCCGATGCGCTCGGCAATGCGATCAGCGAAGGCCACTACTTCCTGGTCGCTGAACGCATTGCCCAACGACAGCATCGGCACCCGGTGGCGCACCTCGGCGAAACTGCCGATCGGTGCGGCACCCACGCGCTGACTCGGCGAATCGGCCCGTGCCAGCGCCGGATGCGCGGCTTCCAGCGCTTCGAGCTCGCGCATCAAACGATCGTAGACCGAGTCGGGAATGCTCGGGTCGTCGAGCACGTGGTAGCGGTAGTTGTGATCCTCGATCGCGCGGCGCAGGGCCTTGATCCGGGTGGCGACGGTCGCGTCCATCGCGCGAGCCTCAGCGGCGCGGCTTGATCACATTGCGTTCCTGCGCGCGATCGAAACCGCGCAGGTCGTCGCGCAGGTGCTGGATGGTCTGCCGGCCCAGCGCGTTGTGGTTCTCGTCGAGCACCTGGGCGTCGAGCAGTTCAGCCAGGCGTTGCGCGGCCGGCAGCATGGTGTCCCAGCCGTCGAGGGCGCGCACTGGTCCGGGCAGCGTCATGAAGAAGGTCAAGCCGGGCGTGCGCAGTTCGGGAATCCGGCTCATGTCGAAATTGCCGGGCTTGACCATGTTGGCCACGCTGAAGATCGGGCCGAGGTCGGGGCGCCCTTCCACCAGTCGATGGAAGATGCCCATGTCGCCGAATTCGAGGCCGGCCTTTTCGGCCGCGACCACCAGTTCGGCGCCAGCGATGGTGCCGCTGTCGCGCGCGGCGACGTAGATCGTCACGATGCGCTCGAAACGCGCGTCGGGGCGACGGCCGGTGCTCGATGCGTAGGGCGCAGGGTCCGATTGCGCAGGATGGGTCCGCTGGTTGGGCGAGCCGAGCGAAGGCAGCGGCAGCTCGGGTGCGTCGATCATCTCGCCCCACGGGACCTCATCGCCCGCCACATCGGCATCGCCGATCCGCGGCTCCACGCGCTCGCCAGTGGCCGGTTTGCGCTGCGGCGTCGATTTGTAGCGCCCCTGGTCGGGCTTGCGCGGCTGGCCGAAGAAGTACAGGCCGGCGATCAGGACCGCGCCGACCACCAGGATCACCAGACGCAGGATGGTCGCGTCGCTCATGCGGAAACCGGCTCGCGAGTCGAAGGCATGGGGCGATTATGACACCCGGCGCGCACGAGGTCTGCGGCGTGCGCGCGGGGCCGGTTCAGGCTGGGCTCACGCGGCGCCCGCGAGTTTGGCGGCTTCCTCGAGATCCACCTGCACCAGGCGGGACACCCCGGCCTCGCGCATGGTGACACCGCAGAGCTGGCGGGCCGACTCCATCGTGACCTTGTTGTGGGTCACGCAGATGAACTGCACCTGCTCGCTCATCTCGACCACCATCTGGCAGAAGCGTCCGACGTTGGCTTCGTCGAGCGGCGCGTCGACCTCGTCGAGCAGGCAGAACGGCGCAGGATTCAGGCGGAAGATCGCGAACACCAGTGCCACGGCCGTGAGCGCCTTCTCGCCGCCGGACAGCAGCGAGATGTTGGTCACCCGCTTGCCGGGCGGCCGCGCCATGATCGCCACGCCGGTATCGAGCAGGTCTTCGCCGGTCAGTTCGAGGTAGGCGTGGCCGCCGCCGAACAGGCGCGGGAACAGCTCCTGCACGCCCTGGTTGACCTTGTCGAAGGTCTCCTTGAAGCGCGTGCGGGTCTCGCGGTCGATCTTCTTGATCGCGTTCTCGAGGGTTTCCAGCGCGGTGTTGAGGTCGAGCAACTGGGCGTCGAGATAGCCCTTGCGCTCGGACTGTTCCGCGTGTTCGGAGATCGCCGCGAGGTTGACCGGCTCGAGGCGCCTGATCCTGGCTTCCAGCTCGTCGTGGCGCGACTGCCACGCGACGGCCTCGGCATCCTCCGGCAGTTCGGCGATCACCGCCTGCACGTCGAAACCGGCTGCAGCGATCGCCTCAGCCAGCTGTTCGGCGCGCAAACGGGTGCCCTGTGCTTCGAGCTTCTGCCCCGACAGTTGTTCGCGGGTTTGTGCCAGCAGGCGTTCGACCCGATGCCGCTCGCTGTCGACCTGGCGGGTCTCGGCATCGAGCGCATCGAGCGCCTTGCGCGCTTCGACCAGCTCCTTGTCGACCAGCAGCCGCTGGTCGAGATAGGTGCGGCGCTCGGCCTCCAGCTGCTCCATCGGTGCGCCGCCGACCGCCAGCTGCTCGCTGATCTCCTGCGCGCGTGCGGCCAGCGTCTGCTGCTGGCTGTCCATGCGCGCGAGCGATTGTTCCAGCGCGCGCTGCGCGGAGCGTCGCGATTCGACCTGCAACGACAGCGCGTGCGACTGCTCGCGCGCTTCGCGTGCCTCGATGCGCGCTTCCTCGCGGCGTTCGAGCAGGCTGCGGCGCAGGCCATCGAGCTGGACGCGCTCGGCTTCCAGGTCGCCCATCCGGCCGACCGATTCGTCGAGGCGGCCGCGCGCGACCCGGGTTTGTTCTTCGACTTCGGCCAGGCGCGGGCGCAGCTCGGCGCTTTCCTGTTCGATCCGCGCGCTGCGCTGGCGTGCCGCTTCGAGCCTGCCCTGGTGACTCTGCAACTGCCCCGCGATTTCGGACAGGCGCCGGTGCCCCGCGTAGAGCGAGCGTTGCGCGTCGTCGCGCGCGAGTTCGGCATCGGCGAGATCCGACTTCAACTGGTCGAGCTGCTCGACCAGGGTCTGCGCACGCGCCTGCTGCGTATCGCGCTCGGCGAGCGCAGCATGGATCTCGCGTTCGCGCGCGATCACGCCCTGTTGCGCAGCGCCACCGCGCACCACGCGGGCCCAGTCGGGACCGAGCCATTCGCCTTGCGCGGTGATCACCGATTCGCCGATCGGCAGCCGGCGCGCGAGTTCCTGCGCCTGGCACAGCGATTCGGCGATCCGCACGCGCGCGAGCAGCGCCAGCACCGCGGCCGGACCGCGCACCTGACTCGCGAGCGTGCCGGCTGCGGATCCGGAACCCGCGCCATCGGCGAACAGGCTCACGTTGGCACTGGCCACCTCGGCCAGTTGTGCGGCGTAGTCGTGCGGTGCGTCGACCAGCACGCCATCGAGCAGTCCGCTCAACACGGTTTCGACCGCAAGTTCCCAGCCGTCGGCGACTTCCAGCGATTCACCGAGCCGGCGCTTGCCGCCGAGGCCGATACGATCGAGCCAGTCCTTGGCTTCACCGGCTTCCTGGCCCAGCGCGGCATGCTGCAGCGCCTCCAGCGAAGCCAGTCGGCCATTGGCGGTTTCCATCTGCGCGCGGGCACGCGACAGTTCGGTCTGGGTGAGCGTGCGCTGCTCGGCGAGTCGATCGAGCACGCCCTTGCGCTCGTCGAGCATGCCGCTGAGCGATTCGACCAGTTCACGTTGGGTATCCTGCTCGCCCCCGAGCGCATCGGCAGCCTGGCCGATCGTGGCGACGTCGGCCAGAGCGCGCTCGGCTTCCAACTGCTCGAGCCGGCGCGCGATCTCCAGCGCCTGCTTGTCGAGGTAGTCCAGCCGCGTGCGCTCGACTTCGGCCAGGCGTGCAGCTTCACTGCTGTGTTTGGCGTAGGCGTCCCAACGCGATTGCCAGTCGGCGAGCGAACGCTCGGCCTCGGACAGCGCCTCGACGCGGGCATCGGCTTCCACCAGCAGCGCTTCGATGCGCGGCGCGGATTCGGCGAGTTCCATCGCCAACGCCTCGACCTGTTCGCGATCGCTGCGGATGTGCTCGACGATCTGCGCCAACTGGCCGTCGGTTTCCTTGCCGGCGCGCTGCAGCCGCTCGGCAAGATCCTTGTTGTACTGGATCTGCTGCTCGACGCGCGCGACTTCACCGCCGATCCGGTACACCTCGGCCTGCACCTTGTTGAACTGGTCGCTGGCGGAGATCTGGCGGTCGCGGAATGCCTCGAGCTGCGCTTCGACCTGGCGCTGTTCGGCGACGATCCGCTCGATCGCAAGCTCGGTCCCGCGCAGCGCGCCTGCGCGCGCATCGAGTTCCTGCTCCTGCGCCTTCAGCGACAGCGCCTTGAGTTCGGCCTCGACGCGCGCGGCTTCGGCCTTGAGCTTCTGCCAGCGTTCGGCCGCACGCGCCTGCCGGTTCAGATGGTCGAGGGTCTTCTCGACCTCCTGCCGCACATCGTTGATCCGATCGAGGTTCTCGCGCGTGGCCTTGATCCGCGACTCGGTTTCCTTGCGGCGCTCCTTGTACTTGGAGATGCCCGCGGCCTCTTCCAGATGCCCGCGCAGATCTTCGGGCCGCGCCTCGACGATCTGCGAGATCATGCCCTGCTCGATGATCGAGTAGCTGCGCGCGCCAAGGCCGGTGCCGAGGAACACGTCGATGATGTCGCGGCGTCGGCAGCGGCTGGAATTGAGGAAATAGCTCGATTGCCCGTCGCGACTGACCGTGCGCTTGACCGAGATCTCGGCGAAGCCCGCGTACTCGCCACCGACCAGTCCATCGGCATTGTCGAAGATCAGCTCGACCGTCGCGGTGCCGACCGGCTTGCGGCTGCTCGAGCCGGAGAAGATCACGTCGGTGATCGCATCGCCGCGCAGCCGACTGGCCGCGCTCTCGCCCATCACCCAGCGGATCGCATCGATGATGTTCGACTTGCCGCAACCATTCGGACCCACGACCGCGGTCATGTTGGTCGGCAGGTGCAGGGTGGTCGGATCGACGAAGCTCTTGAAGCCGGACAACTTGATGGAAGACAGACGCATCGATGGATTTGCTTGAGTTCGGTCGCGGGGTGAGCCGCGTAGAGGGTGCCAGTGCACCCCGGAAGGTCCGCCAGGGCGGACACGCAAGCCGACAATTGTCCGCGCCCCGGCGCGGGCTGGCAATGTTCGCTGAGGGAATTGTGTTGCGCTAGCGCGGGGTCGCTTGAAAGATGTTCTGGAACAACGGGTTAAGCGGCATATCTCGAAAGAACTTCACCCACTGGCTAGCGGATCTCGTCGAATGGCGGAGAGAGTGGGATTCGAACCCACGGGTGGCTTGCGCCACCGCCGGTTTTCAAGACCGGTGCATTCGACCGCTCTGCCATCTCTCCGGGGAACACATGATGCCGCAGATCGGGGACCGGCGGCCGGTTTGGCTCGGGGCATCCTGCCCCTCGGCCCGCTGCCGCGGGCCCATCGACGCTGCGCGCCGATGTCCGCGCACGCTCCCGACGCGCGCAGTCAAGACCGGTGCATTCGACCGCTCTGCCATCTCTCCGGATGCTGAATGATGCCGCAAATCCGGGACTGGCGGTCGCGCACACGGTGCGCTCCTACAACGGCCGTGGCATGCCACGAGCTTTGCGCGCTTTTGTAGGAGCCCACCCTGTGGGCGACCGGTGTCGCGGCACGACTCGGATGGCGGTTCGCTCAGGGCGGCGCCTCGAAGCCATCGGCGAAGATCTCCGGCGGCAGCACCCGCTGACCTATGAAAAAGAATCCGACTTGCGTGATGTTGGCCGTGATCGTGTTGTCGAGTGGATTGACCACGCTGGTGAGCGGCGTGAACGGCGCCAGGCCGTTCGGCGAGAACACGATCTGCAGGGCGCTTTCGCTGGCGGCAAGTTCGCTGTCGAGGTAGCGGAAGCGGACTTCGGCAGTCGTCCAGTTCTGCCGCGTGGTCTGGATGCGCCAGGCTACGCCCGCGCCCGGCGACGGAAAGGCGCCGGGCGAGCGGGTCAGCGTGACGATCTCAGTCGACGCCGCGGTCAGCAGATCGTTGCCATTCACGAAATCGATCCAGGCCCGGGCATCGGGCGTGCTGTGATTGCTGCCATCGCCGGTGATGCCGAATGCGGTGCGCGGCGGATTGCCGTTCGCACTGCGGGCGCGGACGGTAGCGGACAGCAAGGGCACGGCCGTACTGAACACCACGTAGCTCTCGCCGGCCCCCGAGTCGCCGCCGGGGTCTGCGCCAAAGGCGCCGACGATCAGATCGGCCAGCCCATCGCCATTGACATCGCCGGCGCCGGAGACGCTGAAACACGAATAGTCAGAGGCATCGATGCCGTCGATGCGAAAACCACTCGCCCCGAGGGAGGCCAAATCCACCGGCGTGTTGCTGGCCTTGCCGAACACCACGTAGCTCTCGCCGGC
>JANOEA010000382.1:0-5132 GCA_031412975.1 Pseudomonadota bacterium
TCCTGGATTGCTCTCTGGATTGCTCTGGTCCCCCGCGCCCATAATTCCGTCTGATCGCGTCCCGAGTTCGTCCTATCGGATCGTGGATGTCCCGATTCCGTCGATGTCCCGATTCCGTCTCTGGTCGCTGTGCCGGTCACCTGAGGCGATCACTGACTCCTGCCTCGTACCCCGCCAGACTTCCGGCGCGGTCATGTCGGCCGCGTACGGTGGCGAACAGACGTTCGGCACGGGCGAATCTACGCTGCGCTCTCGCGATTCGATGCGCCGCCCACCGCGCGTGTGCCTGCATCGCGGCCACCGGAGGCAGGATGAAGCGCACCGCCAAATCACGGCGTCACCATTTCTATGCCCGACTCGCCGCGCCGGCGCGCGGCGCGATGGGATTCAACCGCTTGCTGCTGTGTGGGTTGGCTGCCGCTCTGCTGGTGGGTTGCGGCGAGTCAGCGACCCGATCAGTTGCCGCCGGCACCGGGCCGCGCCCGGAGCTGCCGGACCCGAACCCGACACTGCTGCCAACGGTGAACATCGCACCCGCGGTCGGCTGGCCGCAGGGCGCCGCACCGAGGGCCGCGCCCGGTTTGCAGGTCACGGCTTACGCGAGTGGACTGGATCATCCACGCTGGCTGCTGGTGCTGCCCAACGGCGACGTGCTGGTGGCCGAGAGCAACGCGCCGCCGAAGTTGGAAGGCAACAAGGGCATCAAGCAATTCGTGATGGCGCGCGTGATGAAGCGCGCGGGCGCGGGCGTGCCCAGTGCCAACCGGATCAGCCTGCTGCGTGATGCCGATGGCGACGGCGTCGCCGAAACCCGTTCGGTGTTGCTCGGCGGGCTGTACTCACCGTTCGGCATGGCGCTGATCGGCGACCGCCTGTTCGTGGCCAATGCCGATGCGGTAATGGCTTTTCCGTACCGCAGCGGCGACACCGTGATCACCGCGGCAGGCTCGAAGCTGGTCGATCTGCCGGGTGGCCCGATCAACCACCATTGGACGAAGAACCTGCTCGCCAGCGCCGATGGCAGCAAGCTGTATGTGAGCGTGGGCTCGAATAGCAACGTCGCGGAGCGCGGCATGGCGGTGGAGGAAGGTCGCGCGGCGATCTGGGAGGTCGAGGTCGCCACCGGCGCGCATCGCGTCTTCGCCACCGGATTGCGCAATCCCGTCGGGATGGCCTGGGACGCAGTCGGAACGACGCTGTGGGCCGTGGTCAATGAACGCGATGAGCTCGGTAGCGATCTGGTTCCGGACTTCCTCACATCGGTGCGGGACGGCGGCTTCTATGGATGGCCGTACAGTTACTACGGCCAGAACGTGGACACGCGCGTCGAACCGGCGAACCCGCAGCGGGTAGCCACGGCGCTGGTACCCGACTATGCGCTCGGTCCGCACACCGCATCGCTGGGACTGGCGCGATCTTCTCGTGCCACGCTGACGTCGCAATTCGCCGATGGCATGTTCGTCGGCCAGCACGGTTCGTGGAATCGCCGGCCGCACAGCGGCTACAAGGTCATCTTCGTGCCGTTCGACAACGGCAAGCCCGCGGGACAGCCCTTCGATGTGCTCGATGGCTTCCTGAACGCAGGCGGCGATGCGATGGGACGCCCGGTGGGCGTGGCCATCGATACGCGCGGCGCGCTGCTGGTGGCCGACGATGTAGGCAATGTGATCTGGCGCGTCAGCTCAGCACCGTGATCCGGGTAGCGCGCGACGCCTTGGCGTGCCGGTGCGCGAGTGCAGGACCATCGCGACCGCGCACGGCAATCGGTGACGGTGCGCGCGGCCACGCCGCGCTTGAGCGCACATGACGTTCGCGATCTGGCTCGCACTCGGCGGCGCGCTGCTGGTGCTGATGGCGCTGGGCGGTTCGCTGCTCTCGCGCATGCCGATCAGTACGTCGATGATCTACCTGATGGCCGGAGTTGCAGTCGGTCCCTGGGGCCTCGCGCTCGCCGCGCCGGATCCTTTCGCCGACGGCAGGTTGCTCGAACACCTCACCGAGGTCATCGTGCTGGTGTCGCTGTTCACCGCTGGCCTGAAGCTCAGCGTCGGATTGCGCGACAAGCGCTGGTTCACGCCACTGCGCCTGGCCTTGCTGTCGATGCTGGCGACCGTCGCGCTGATTACCGTGATCGGGTACTTCCTGCTCGGGCTGCCGCTGGGTGCCGCGATTTTGCTGGGCGGCATCCTCGCACCGACTGATCCGGTACTGGCCACCGAGGTGCAGGTCGACGATCCGGCCGATCGCGACCAGTTGCGCTTTGCGCTGACCGGCGAAGGCGGGCTCAACGATGGCACCGCGTTTCCGATCGTGATGCTCGGCCTCGGCTTGCTCGGTGCGCATGAGTTGGGCGAGTTCGGCTGGCGCTGGCTGGCGGTGGATGTGGTCTGGGCCTGCGGGGCGGGTGTCGCTGTCGGCGCTGGATTGGGCACCGGCCTCGGCCGGCTGGTGCTGTACCTGCGTCGCAACCATCAGGAGGCGATGGGTTACGAGAATTTCCTCGCGCTGGGCCTGATCGGTCTGGCCTATGGCTGCGCGGTGCTGGTGACGGCCTACGGCTTCCTCGCGGTGTTCGCCGCGGGACTGGCGCTGCGGCATACCGCGCAGGTCGAGGGCGGTGCGGCAACGCATTCGCGGGCAACCGCGTCGCATGCCAGCGCGACAACCGCGGTCGCCAGCGTGGTCCAGCGTGCGCATGACAGTCCCGAGCCGGATGTTGCCGACGCGCTCGCGGTCGATACCCAACACGCACCAGCGTACATGGCGCATGCGGTGCTCAGCTTCAACGATCAGATCGACCGTATCGGCGAAATGGCCGGCGTGGTGGTGCTGGGCATGCTGCTGTGGGCCGTGCCATGGATGCCCGCAGCGTGGTGGTTCGTGCCGCTGATGCTGTTGCTGGTGCGCCCGTTGTCGGTGGCGATCGGTTTGTTTCGTTCGCGCCGCACTTCGGTGTCGCAGAAGCGACTCATCGGATGGTTCGGTATCCGCGGAATCGGCTCCCTGTACTACCTCAGCTACGCGCTCAACCATGGTTTGCCGGACGAGCACGCGACAACCCTGGTTGCGCTGACGGTCGCGGTGGTGGTGAGCTCGATCATCGTGCACGGCGTATCCGTGACGCCGCTGATGACACGCTACCGTCGGCGAAAACGGCGCGGTGCAGGCGGCTAGTAGGCGGGTTCGCGTGGTAGACGATCGTGTGGGACCGAAGTGTCCGCGCTCGCCCACGTGAATGATGCAACCACGGCCGAGTGGTTCGGCGACAACTGCGCCTCGAACACAATTCAGCACAATTCAGGACACCCACGATTCCGTCGGATCGGGTCCCGAGTTCGTCCGCCGGATCGTGGGTGTCCCGATTCCGTCGTCCCGATTCCGTCGCCGTCAGATCGTGGTGTCCGGATTCCCCGGCGGAATCCGGTGCCGGAATCCGTGGGTGTCCCGGATTGTGCCGGGACCAGCGATCCGGGACAGCCATGATTCCGCGCATGATGGGGAGCAATCCCGGACAGCCATGATTCAGGGGACAAGCAATCCGAGCATTCCGGGACAGCCATGATTCTCGTCCGAGAATTGTGGCTGTCCTCAGAATTGTCCCCAGAATTGGGCCAATGAACCTGGGGGCGGCGCGCCGTAGCGGGCGTCGGTCGCCGCACCTCCCAGCCATTCGGCGCGGAGAACGACTAACCGACCTCCGCGCCAAGCAGCCAGGTCAACCGCTACCGCAGCATTACCGGCTCGAACCCGTCGGCAAAGATAAGATCCCCTGGACCCGGGCCGCCGCAGGTGTTCGGGATCGCCCCTTCGTACTCACCGAGCGGGTTGTCCTGCACCAGCGTGGTGAACGCGCCGGTGGTGAGGTTGAACGTGCCGAAGCGGTTGGTGCCGGCGCCGGTGTAGATGAACGCGTACAGGGTGCCGTCCTGGTTGTCGAAGTCCATGCCCTGCGCGAAGTTCGCGGCCAGTCCGTGGGTGCCGCGCAGGGTGCCCGCGGCCGTGGCGGTGTTGATCGAGTACAGCGCATCGTCACTGATGTTGTGCCCGTACAGCTCGCCTGCACAGTTCACCGCGATGTCGATGATGATCGTGCCGGCGGCATCGGTCGGCGCTGTGATCTGGCCGATCAGCGTCGCGGCGCCGGTGACGAGGTTGAGCGCGTAAAGGCGTGAGGCGACGGGCGTGCCTCCGACGGCCGATAGCAACGCAGCACCGGTGATGCCGCTGATGGTCAGTCCGGTCGCACTGTCACCCGCGGTCAGCCCGGTAACCGGGGCAATCGGCGTGAATGCACCGGTGGTGGTGCTGATCGTACCCAGGGTGCCCGGGTTGACAGCCGCCCCGGCTCCGGTCACGCCGAACAGCGTGGTGCCCGCGGCGTTGAAGTCCATCGCGAAGATCTGCGGGTTGGAGACGCCGATGGGGGTCTGCGTCGCGAACGCATTGAGCGGGAAGCTGTAGAGCGTGTTGACAACCCGCGGAGCCTGTCCGCGTACGTCCACCGTGAATGCGATGTCGGTCGGTGCGAGGATGCTCTGCTGCGCGAACGGCACCGCCCAGACGCCGTTCATGCAGCGCTCTGCATAACCCGACGGTTCTGTATCGGCGTGGTTGGCATAGGCCGCGCATTGAAGGGACTCGTCGGCATAAGCGCCGCCCGAGATCAGTACCAATCCCAGAACTGCAAATCTGTGCATGTCGGTTACCTGATTGAGGCACCCGAGCAACGGGTGCGGCACCGCAAGCTAACGCGGCGGTGCGTCGCGCGATGTTGCCTACCGAACAGAGTGAGCAACGTCTACGAGAATACTGTTTGTGGCCCCTTCATCCCGGAAACCGCGATTTGGAAGCACCATGCTGGCGATCCGAGGCAGCCATGATTCGCCAGACCGCCACACCACGGTCAAGGGCGCGATTCTTCCCCGCCACGATTCACCGATCATCGATCCATGCCCGCCGGCGAGAGCCGACGGCCATGGTGAATCGGCTTGCATCACCCAGCGTCGTTACTCCGCCTGCAGTTCGCCGCAGTTCCAGCCAAGGAACACCCAGGTGTCGCCCTGCTTGACCAGGGTGTCCGAGCAGTAGCCGTTCTCGGTCTCGCGCTTGCCACCCGCGCGCTCCATCGCCAC
>JANOEA010000383.1:0-17152 GCA_031412975.1 Pseudomonadota bacterium
CGCCCGCCGCGCGGATTTCCCCCCCTTAAGGCGATTGGGGCGGCGTCCCGACGGCCCGCCCTCCGAGTGCTTTTGACCCCTATCGCTGCGGGCTATCGTGTGGGGGGGCCGACGGCCCGCCCTACGCCTTCCGGTCCGGCAGCAAACCGGCCAACTCCGCGGGTGTGAGCTTGCGCCACTGGCCAAGCTTCAGCCGATCCAGCCGCACGTTCATGATGCGCACGCGCTGCAGCGCCTGCACCTGATAACCGAACGCCTCGCACATGCGCCGGATCTGCCGATTCAAGCCCTGCGTGAGCACGATCCGGAACACGAACTTCGACAGCCGCGACACCTTGCACGGCAGCGTCGTCGCCTCGCCGATGTTCACCCCGCGCGCCATCCTCGTGACGAACTCGTCGCTGATCGGCCGATCGACGCTGACCAGGTACTCCTTCTCGTGGCGGTTCTCCGCACGCAGGATCTGGTTGACGATGTCGCCATCGTTGGTCAGCAGGATCAATCCTTCGGAGTCCTTGTCGAGCCTTCCGATCGGAAACACGCGTTCGGGGTGGTCGACGAAATCGACGATGTTGCCGCGCACTCCCTTCTCGGTGGTGCAGGTGATGCCGGGCGGTTTGTTCAGCGCGATGTAGACCCGCACCTTGCTGCCGCCACGCGTCTTCGCACGCACCACCTGGCTGTCGACCTTGACCTCGTCGTTGTCGCCGACCTGCACCCCGATGCCGGCGATGCGTCCGTTGATCGTGACCCGCCGCTGCTCGATCAGACGGTCGGCTTCGCGGCGCGAGCAGTGGCCGCTGTCGCTGATGTACTTGTTCAGGCGCATGGGCGGCGATGATCAGGGCTCGTCGCACGCACTGCAATCGGTGCCGGGATCAGATCACCACGAGGTGCTTGGTCGCCGCACGCCGCAGGGCAGCGACCGGCACGCCATGATCGAAGGTGACGAAGCGTCCGCCGTGCGACTGCGCCAGCGCCAGCAGAGAGACATCGGTCAGCTGTCGCGGGCCGTGGATGCGCGTGGCATCGACCCGCGCGCCGTCGAGGATGCTGGCATCGTCCGGCCAGAACGCGTGGTGCGGCGTGGCAGTGGCCTCGCGCAGCATCGCAATCGCCGCAGCCGGCGGCAGCGGCTTGGGATAGGCACTCTGGCCGACTATGCGCACGAAGCCGTTCTGGGTGATCGGGCACGACGCCCATCCCTCGCCGATGTGCGCTGCAAGCCAGTCGCGCGCCAGCGCATGGTGGATGTGGTCGGCGTCGAACAGCGCGAGCAGCACGTTGATGTCGAGCAGCGCCCGCATCAATCGCCGGCTTCCATACGCAGGCGGTCGACCAGCTCGTCGGTCACCGGCAGACCGTGCGCGGCCTGCGGCTTGAAGCCGTAGAACGACTTCGGCTCGGCGACCGTCCCGCGCACCGTCGGCCGCGCGGCCTCGGTGAGCGCGCGCCGCGCCAGCTCGGAGATCACCGCCCCGGCGCTGCGCTGGCTGCGGCGAGCGATGGACTTGGCGGCCTGCAGTACGTCGTTGTCGATGTCGAGGGTAGTGCGCATGCCGCGATGTTATCGCATCTGATGCGCGCGCATCAACTGCGGCAGCTTCCGACAGCGACCGCTTACCGGTTCATCACCGGACACCCCTATAATATCGACCTCTCCTCCCCACCGAGGGGCGCTGCAAGCCCGGCCGTGCATGACATGGCAAGGGATCAGGCTCGGTGGGATTTCGGGTAATCACCGAAAACGGCGCCCGCTCTAGGTACCACATCGGAGCGCAACGCCATGAACGCTGTCGTCAAAACCCTGCACAACGATTACAAGGTCAAGGATCTTGGCCTGGCCGACTGGGGCCGCAAGGAAATCGAGATCGCCGAGCACGAGATGCCGGGCCTGATGTCGATCCGCCGCAAGTACGCCGCATCCAAGCCGCTCAAGGGCGTCCGCCTGACCGGCTCGCTACACATGACCATCCAAACCGCCGTGCTGATCGAGACCTTCAACGATCTCGGCGCAGACGTGCGCTGGGCCTCGTGCAACATCTTCTCGACCCAGGACCACGCGGCCGCCGCGATCGCCGTCACCGGCACGCCGGTGTTCGCATGGAAGGGCGAGACGCTCGAAGAGTATTGGGACCTCACGCTGGACGCGGTCACCCATCCGGGCGGCAAGGGCCCGCAGCTGGTGATCGACGACGGCGGCGACGTGACGCTGTTGATCCACAAGGGCTATGAACTCGAGCACGGCTCCGACTGGGTCAACACGCCCAGCGGCTCGCACGAGGAGCAGGTGATCAAGAACCTGCTCAAGCGCGTGGCCAAGGAGCGTCCGGGTTACTGGACCGGCGTGGTCAAGGAATGGCGCGGCGTGGCGGAAGAAACCACCACCGGCGTGCATCGCCTCTACCAGCTCGCCGAGCAGCACAAGTTGCTGGTGCCGGCGATCAACGTCAACGACTCGGTCACCAAGTCGAAGTTCGACAATCTGTACGGCTGCCGCGAGTCGCTGGCCGATGGCCTGAAGCGCGCGATGGACGTGATGCTGGCCGGCAAGGTCGCGGTAGTGTGCGGCTACGGCGACGTCGGCAAGGGCTCGGCGCACAGCCTGCGCGCCTACGGTTGTCGCGTGGTCGTGACCGAGATCGATCCGATCAATGCGCTACAGGCCGCGATGGAAGGCTTCGAGATCAACACCATCGAGAGCACGCTCGGCCGCGCCGACATCTACGTCACCGCGACCGGCAACAAGGACGTGCTGACCACCGCGCACATGCTTCAGATGAAGGACCAGGCGATCATCTGCAACATCGGCCACTTCGACAACGAGATCCAGGTCGATGCACTGAACACCCTGCCGGGCGTGAAGCGAATCAACATCAAGCCGCAGGTCGACAAGTACGTGCTGCCCGGTGTCGATGGCAACCCGAGCCGCGAGATCTTCCTGCTCGCCGAAGGCCGCCTGGTCAATCTGGGCTGCGCCACCGGCCATCCGAGCTTCGTGATGTCGAACTCGTTCAGCAACCAGACCCTGGCCGCACTCGAGCTGTGGGCGAACAAGGACTTCTACGAGAAGAAGGTGTACCGCCTGCCGAAGAAGCTCGACGAGGAAGTCGCACGCCTGCATCTGGAAAAAATCGGCGTGAAGCTGACCACGCTGACCGCCGAACAGGCCGAGTACCTCGGCGTGGCAATGGAAGGGCCGTACAAGCCGGAGCACTATCGCTACTGAGTTGTCGTTTTACCGCTGGGAACGGAAACGCCGCGCGAGAGTGCGGCGTTTTTGTTTGGGCGGAAGTTTGGAAAGCAGGGCCCAGCCGAAGGATTGAAGCGTTGCGCGGTACGGAGCGTGAAGGGTACCGCTGCTTTCCAGTTGATCGCTGCTCGCGCGGCAGCGCAGCACGAGTCCAGACGTGCCCCGGTGGTCGTCTGCTTTCTGAGCCCTGGGCCCTGGGCCCCAAGCCCTGACCTATACCCTGCGCCCCGGTCCCTGCCCCCTGCGCCCTCCCGGCAGCCTCCCACCAATCCATCGCTCCATCGCGAAGCAAGGATATACTGCGCCCGGACTTCCACCCGAGCTGCCCCACATGCGCGTTTCCTTCGAGTTTTTCCCGCCCAAGACCGACGAACAGCGCGCCCAGCTCGACAAGGCCGCGGCGCGCTTGAAGACGCACGCGCCGGAGTACGTGTCGGTGACCTTTGGTGCCGGCGGCTCGACGCTGTCGTATACGCCCGAGACGGTGCAGCGCCTGCGCGATACCCATGGGCTGGAAGCGGCACCGCACGTCTCGTGCATGGGCGGCACCCGCGAGGAACTGCGCGAACTGCTCGCACGCTATCGTGCGCTCGGCTGCCGGCGCATCGTCGCGCTGCGCGGCGACCTGCCCTCGGGCATGGGCGGTTCGGGCGACTTCCGCTTCGCGGCCGATCTGGTCGGATTCATCCGCGCCGAGCACGGCGACTGGTTCCACATCGAAGTGGCCTGCTATCCGGAAGTCCATCCGCAGGCCGAAGATGCGCACGCCGACCTGCATCACTTCAAGGCAAAGGTCGAGGCCGGCGCGGATGGCGCGATCACCCAGTACTTCTACAACGCCGATGCGTACTTCCGCTTCGTCGACGAAGTGCGCGCACTCGGCGTCACGGTACCGATCATCCCCGGCGTGATGCCGATCGCCAACTTCACCCAGCTGCGCCGCTTCTCGGAGGCCTGCGGCGCCGAAATCCCGCGCTGGGTGGTCAAGCGCATGCAGGCGCACGGCGACGATTCGGGCGCGGTGCGCGAGTTCGCGACCGACCTGGTCGCGGGCCTGTGCCGGCGGTTGCGCGATGGCGGTGCGGCCGCGCTGCACTTCTACACGCTCAATCTCGCCAGGCCGACCGTGTCGGTGCTCGAGCGGATGGCCTGACGGCGTTGCGTCGCGGAGGGCCTGCTCGCGGATGCGCCGCTGCTACGCCACCTCGCGCTGGATCTTGAACTCCGGATCGGTTTCGACGCCGAGGCGCTTGTGCATGATCGGGCTGGTGGTGGTGTATTGCAGGTACACCTTCTGGCCGGGGTTGAGGTACTCGCGGATGTTGAATGCCGCCAGCGCGCCCTCGTGGAAAGCCGACAGGATCAGCTTCTTCTTGCCCGGGTAGGTGTTGATGTCGCCCACCGCGTAGATGCCGGGCACGTTGGTGCGGAAACCTTCGGTATCGACCTGGATCTGGTTCTTGTCCAGGTTCAGGCCCCACTGCGCGATCGGACCCAGCTTCGGGCTCAAGCCCCAGAACACCATCAGGTGTTCCGCATCGAGCCGCCGCACCACGCCATCGCGGCCGCGCAGCAGCACCTGCGCGAGTTCGCCGTCGCCATCGCGATCGGCGAGGCCGGCGATGTCGGCCTCGACGAATTGCATCGACATCTGTTCGCACAGTTCATGCATCCGGCGCACGCTGTTGGGTGCGGCGCGGAACTGTTGCGAGCGATGCACCAGCACCACCATCGCGCCCTTCTGGGCCAGCTCCAGCGCCCAGTCGAGCGCGCTGTCGCCGCCGCCGGCGATGACCACTTCCTTGCCGACGAAAAACCCCGGATCGCGCACCTTGTAGTGCAGTCCGTGGCCCTCGAAGCGCTCGGCGCCGTCGAGCTTGAGCTTGCGCGGCAGGAATGCACCGACGCCGGCGGCGATGATCACGGTGCGTGCGATGAAGCGGGTGCCGCCACTGGTGAGCACGTCGAAGCTGCCGTCGTCGCGGCGCTCGACGCCGATGACTTGCTGGCCGAGGTGGAAGGTCGGCTTGAACGGTGCGATCTGCGCGGTCAGGCGCTCGACGAGTTCCAGCGCGCCGCAGACCGGCAGCGCGGGAATATCGTAGATCGGTTTGTCCGGATACAGCTCGGCGCACTGCCCACCCACCTGCGACATCGAGTCGACCACGTGCGCGTGCACCCCGAGCAGGCCGAGCTCGAAAACCTGGAACAGGCCGGCCGGTCCCGCGCCGACGATCAGGGCATCCGTTTGAATCATGTGGGGGTTCTCCCGATGGACTGTCGAAGGCTAGCGCAGGTGCGCGCGCAGCGCACCGTCTCGCCCCCGATCGCAGGACCGGCGGCGTGTGCACGACGTGAAAAAACACCCGCGCGACTGAGGTCGCGCGGGTGCCGGGGCAGTGCCGCCGCCGCAGCGGCGACACCTGGGGGGCCGATCAGAAGTCGTAGGTGGCGAAGATGCCGATCCCGATCGGATCGACATTCACCGTGCCGACGTCGACGCCATCGACCGATGCGTCGCTGTCGATGTCCAGCCAGCGCACATCGCCAGCCAGGGACCACTGCTCGTTGAGCTGGAACGCGACACCGATCTGTGCGGCCAGTCCGAGACTGTTGTCCAGCCCGAGGTCGGCACCGGCGATCGGGCCGGTCGATTCTTCGTCGTACACGATGGTGTAGTTGACTCCGACGCCCACGAATGGACGGATGGTGCCATCCGGATTGAAGTGGTATTGCAGGCTCAGCGTCGGCGGCAGGTGCTTGAATTCGCCGGCGTCCGCGCCGTTGAGCGAAAAATCGTGGTTGAACGGCACGGCGGCCAGCAGGTCGATCTGCCAGGTATCGCTGAGCCAGTAGCCGAAGCCGAAGGTCGGCCGCGTGTTGCTGTCGACCTCGACGTCGAGCGCG
Organism: Pseudomonadota bacterium; assembly: GCA_031412975.1. Taxonomy (GTDB): domain Bacteria; phylum Pseudomonadota; class Gammaproteobacteria; order Xanthomonadales; family Ahniellaceae; genus UBA4656. Next base: position 6,161 of record JANOEA010000383.1, read on the forward strand.
CCACCCGCGAGCGAACCGTTGTCCGAATCCGGATTGACGTTGTGCGCGCCGATCTTGAACACCCAGGTGCCGGCGCCACTCGCGCTGACGGGAGCTGAAACAGCAAGAGCCATGAGGATGGCTGCGGCGACGCCGATGCGGCGGGTGTTCATGGGATGCTCCTGGCTAATTGTTGGAAGCTTGATACGCCCATTTTCCTGCCGCGCGGGTCAATACAGATTGACCCCGGTCAAGCAGGACGCCGACTTCCGATCGGCAGCCGCGCCCCCAGCGCGGAATCGACTGCGATCACTGCGCATCGCGTACCCGCGGTGGCCACGGACCGGCAACGCAGCGGCTGCTGTGGCATCATTCGTCCCCGGTTTTCGAGCTTCGGAGCGAGCCATGTCGCAGCAGTATCCCGCCCACATCTGGCACAACGGCAGCATCCGGCCGTGGGCCGAAGGCACCACCCATGTGATGGCGCACGCGCTGCACTACGGCTCCTCGGTATTCGAAGGCATCCGCGCCTACGACGTGCCCGGCGGGACCGCGATCTTCCGCCTGACCGATCACATCAAGCGCCTGTACATGTCGGCCAAGGTCTACGACATGCAGATCCCCTACACGCCTGCGCAACTCACCGAAGCATGCCGCGAGGTGATCCGCGCCAACGGCTTCGGCAAGTGCTACCTGCGACCGATCGCGTTCCGCGGCGTGGGCGGCTTCGGGCTGTCGGCCGAAACGCCGATCGACGTGTCGGTGGTCGCCTGGCTGATGGGTCCCTATCTGGGCGCGGGCGTGCTCGAGCAGGGCATCGATGCGATGGTGTCGAGCTGGCAGCGAATGGCGCCGAACACGATCCCCACCGGTGCCAAGGCCGGCGGCAATTATCTGTCGGGCACCCTGATCGCGCGCGAGGCGCGCCGGCTCGGTTTCGGCGAGGGCATCGCACTCGACACCAATGGCCTGATCAGCGAGGGCGCGGGCGAGAACCTGTTCCTGGTATTCGGCAACGAACTGCACACCACGCCGGTGAGTGCGGCGATCCTCAACGGCATCACCCGCGACAGCATCATGACCCTCGCCCGCGAAGCCGGAATGACCGTCGTCGAGCGGCAGATGCCGCGCGAGTACCTGTATTTCGCCGATGAGGTGTTCATGTGCGGCACCGCCGCCGAGATCACTCCGATCCGCTCGGTCGACGCCAAGCCGGTCGGCACCGGCAAGCCGGGGCCGGTCACCGGTCGCCTGCAGGAGCTGTTCTTCGGACTGTTCAAGGGCAGCACGCCCGATACCCACGGCTGGCTCGAGCCGGTCTGAGCGGGCTTGCAACGCGGCTCCACCCATCAGGCACCGCATAGGGCGGGCCTTGGCCCGCCGCACATGTCGCCGCGCACCTCCTCGACAACCGCGCGCCCTACGTAGGGCGGGCCTTCGGCCCGCCGCCAAACACGCCGGGCAATGCGGTTCGTATCGCAGCGGCGGGCCGAAGGCCCGCCCCATGCGCAGGGTTTCAGCGCGCCGCGAGCAACACCCCCACGCCCATCACCGCGAGAAACCCCGCGAACACGCGCTGCAACACCTGGCCGCGCAAGCGATGCGCGAGCGCCGCGCCGGCCGGAGCGAACAACACGCTCGACAGCGCGATGCATCCGGCCGCTGGCAGGTACACATAGCCCCATGAACCGGCCGGCAGTCCCGTCGCATCGCTGCCACCGATCACGTAACCGGCCGCACTCGCTGCCGCAATCGCAAAGCCGCATGCCGCCGACGTACCCACCGCGCGCACCGCACGCGCGCCACGCGCGATCAGCAGCGGCACCGTGATCGAGCCGCCGCCGATCCCGACCAGCGCCGAGACCACCCCGATCACTCCGCCCCAGGCGGTCAGTGCAGGGCCGCGCGGCGTGGTGCCTTCGACATCGTCGGCGACCGCACGGCGGATCGCCAGTTGAAAGGCTGCAATCAGGCAGAAAGCGGCCACGCCGAGCCGCAGCGCGAGATCCGGCAGCCGATCGGCGAGCAGACCGCCGGCCAGCCCGCCGAGCAGCAATCCCGGTACCAGCGCACGCACCGTGGCCCACATCACGCTGCCGCGGACCTGATGGGCACGGGTCGACGACAGCGAGGTGGCGAGGATGCTGGCCAGCGAGGTGGCCAGCGCGACGTGCATGATCGCCACCGCGGGCACGCCCTGCGCGGGCAGGATCCAGGCCAGTGCCGCCACGATCACCAGCCCGCCGCCTACGCCGAGCAGCCCCGCGAGCAGCCCGGCGGCAGCGCCGACAGCCAGATACAGCGCGATCGCGAGCAGGCTCATCGGGAATGCACGGGCTGGGCGCCATGAATACGCAACTCCGGCGACTGCGCGCGGTCTGAGCCCGACAGCGCGCTGCATTGCGCGATGACGCCGCCGCGCACGGAACGCGTCGCTCCACGCACGATTGCCATGCCGGATGCCGCGCGCACTACAATCACCATTCGTCACCTGCCTTCGAATCATGAACCTGCGTACCATCCTGCACTGCGCCGCGCTCGCGCTCGCCGCCACAATGATCGGTGTCGCGCCGAAGCCTGCGGACGCCACCGAGCCCACCGCAAAACAGCGTCGAGCATTTGCTGCCGCACTGGCTGCGGCGCGCACCGGCGACCCACGATGGCCGGAGCAGGCACTCGGCCTCGAAGACTACCCGCTGCAGCCTTATCTTCCCTACTCCGCGCTGGTGCGCGATCTCGAACGCGCCGATCCGCAGGCGGTGGCCGACTTCCTGCAGCGTCACGATGGTTCCCTGCTGGCCGACCGCCTGCGCACGCGATGGCTCACTCGCCTCGCGGAACGCCGCCGCTGGCAGGAGCTGATCGCCGCGTGGCGTCCGCAGGAGGATATCGCCCTGCGCTGCCATCACGGGCACGCGCGGATCGCGACCGGTGCCACCACCGGGCTCGGCGAGGAACTGCGCACGCTGTGGCTGACCGGCGCTTCGCTGCCGCCGGCCTGCGATCCGGTCATCGGCTGGTTGCGCACGCAGGGCCTGCTGACCCCGAAGGTGATCTGGCAGCGCATCGAACTGGCCGCGATCGCACGCAACGGCGCGCTGATCTCGAGCCTGGCCAGCGCACTGCCCGCCGACCGCCGCGCCGAGGCGCTGCGCTATGCGGCGCTGGCGCGCGAGCCGGCCGGCCAACTGGTGGCTGCGGGGAGTTGGGCCGATACGGCGCGCGCGCGGCGGCATATCGCCATCGCAGTCGCGCGCGTGGCGCGCAACGACAGTGCGCTGGGTGCCGCGCGCTGGAACGCGATCGAGCCACGCTTCGCGTTCACCGACGCCGATCGCGCCATCGCTATCGGACCGATCGCGCTGAACAAGGCGGCGAGCTATGCAGCGGATGCCAGCGCGTGGATGGCACGGCTGCCCGCCGATGGGGTCGACGATGGCGTGCGCGAATGGCGTTTGCGCGAGGCGCTGGCGCGCTCGGACTGGAAGGCGGCGACCGCAGCGATCGCCGGCCTGTCGCCGGCGCAGCAGCTCGACCCGCGCTTTCGCTGGCTGCGCGGACGCCTGCTGGAACTGCAGGGCCAGCCGGAGGCTGCACAGGCGGCGTGGGAGACCCTCGCTGGCGAAGCCAATTTTCATGGTTTCCTCGCCGCCGATCGCCTCGACCGCGCGTACAGCATCTGTCCGCTGGAACCCGGCAACGACCGCGCGCTGCGCGCCAAGGTGGCCGCCGACCCCGGCCTGCGGCGTGCGTTCGAGTGGCTCGCGATCGGACAACCCGACGACGCGCGGCGCGAATGGAACCACACGCTGGCGCGGCTTGCGGCTCTCGAACGACCGCTCGCCGTCGAACTGGCACTTGCGCGCAACTGGACCGATCGAGGGCCGTTGACGCTGCTGCGACCCGACGAGGTGCGCTACTACTCGCTGCGTTTTCCGCTCGCACATCGCGAGGAGATCGACAGCCACGCCAGGCGCCATCGCCTCGACGCAGGCCTGGTCTACGGGCTGATCCGCTCGGAGAGCGCTTGGGTCGTCGATGCGCGATCCAGCGCCGATGCGCGCGGCCTGATGCAGATGCTGCCGAGCACCGCGGTGCGAGTGGCCAAACTCGAGGGCGCGCGCTACAGGGACGCCAGCGACCTGTACCGCCCGATGCTGTCGATCGCGCTCGGCACCCGCTATCTGGCCGATGAGCTCAAGCGCTGGGACCAGCGCGCCTGGGTCGCGGCGGCCAGTTACAACGCAGGCCCGGCACCGGTGATCCGCTGGCTGGACGCGCGCGGCAGCCTGCCGCCGGATCTCTGGATCGAGACGATCCCGTATCGTGAAACGCGCGAATACGTGTCGCGCGTGATGGCATTCGCGACGCTGTACGACTGGCGCCTCGGCGACGGCGTGCAGCGGATCTCGCATCGCATCGGGCTCGATGGCGCCGACAGCGCTCGCGTCGCCGTCGCCTGTGCCACTGTACCGGTCAGCACCCCGCAGGCGGTCAATCCATGAGCACCCGTTCGATGCGCGTTGTGGTCCTAGGCGGCACCGGCTTCGTCGGCAGCCATATGGTTCCACGCCTTGCCGCGGCGGGTCATCAGGTGCTGGTGCTGTCGCGCAACCGCGAGCAGCACCGCGAGATGGGGGTGATGCCCGGCGTCACCGTGCGCAGCGCCGACGTGTATTCGGACGACGTGCTGGCGAGCCACTTCGCCGAGGCCGACGCGGTGGTCCAGCTGGTCGGCATCCTCAACGAGTCCGGCTTCGATGGCGCCGGATTCCGCCGCGTGCATGTCGAGTTGCCGCGCAGCGTGATCGCGTCGATGAAGCGCGCGGGCGTACGCCGCCTGCTGCACATGAGTTCGCTCAAGGCTGGTGAGGGCGAAAGCCATTACCTGAAGACGCGCGGCGAAGCCGAAGCGCTGGTCAAGGCTTCGGGACTGGAATGGAGCATCTTCCAGCCGTCGGTGATCTTCGGCCCCGGCGACGGATTGTTCAACCGCTTCGCCGGCCTGCTCAAGCTCGCCCCGCTGATGCCGCTGGGTCGCGCCGATGCCAAGCTCGCGCCGGTGTATGTGGGCGACGTGTGCGAGGCCTTCCTGCGCGCGCTCGACGATCGCGGCACGGTCGGCAAGTCATTCGAGCTGTACGGGCCGCGCGTGATGAGCCTGCGCGAGATCGTCGCCTACACGCGCGACCAGCTGGGTCTCAAGCGGCCGGTGATCGGGCTGCCCGATGCGCTGGGCTGGCTGCAGGCTGCGGCGCTGGGCCTGGTGCCCGGCAAACCGCTGTCGCTGGACAACTTCCGTTCGCTCGCGGTCGATTCGGTCGGCAGCAGCGACGGCCTCGCGGCACTCGGGATCGAGGCGACACCGGTCGAGAGCATCGTGCCCCGCATGCTGCGCGGCGAGCTCGGCAAGCAGGACGAGCTCGACCGCTACCGCGAACGGCGCACCCCGCCGAAGTAAACGCAGCGGAGCCCACCGGATGCAGATCTACCTGGTCGGCGGTGCGGTGCGCGACGGCTTGCTCGGGCGCGGCGTGGACGACCGCGACTACGTGGTGGTCGGCGCGACTCCGGACGCGATGCTGGCGTTGGGATACCGGCCGGTAGGGCGCGATTTCCCCGTATTCCTGCATCCGCAGACGCATGCCGAGTACGCGCTCGCGCGCACACCGAGCGCAAGTCCGGCCCTGGCTACCACGGCTTCACCTTCCACGCCGATCCGTCGGTGAGCCTGGTCGAAGACCTCGCGCGGCGCGATCTGACGATCAATGCGATGGCCCGCGGCGACGACGGCGAGCTGGTCGATCCCTTCGGCGGTGCGCAGGACCTGCAAGCCCGCGTGCTGCGCCACGTGTCGCCGGCCTTCGTCGAAGACCCGTTGCGGGTATTGCGGGTGGCGCGTTTCGCCGCGCGTTTCGCGCCGTATGGATTCACCGTGGCCGATGAGACCATCGCACTGATGCGGCAGATCGCCGACAGCGGCGAATTGCAGCATCTGGTCGCCGAACGGGTGTGGACCGAAACCGCGAAAGCGCTGCAGGAGCAGCGGCCCGGCGTGTACCTGCAGGTATTGCGTGCGTGCGGTGCGCTGGTCGTGCTGCTGCCCGAGCTCGACGCGCTGTACGGCACGCCGCAGCGCGCCGAATACCACCCCGAGATCGATGCGGGCATCCACCAGGAGATGGTCAGCGACATGGCCGCGGTGATCGCGCCCGGCGATACCCAGGTCGGCTGGGCTGCGATGCTGCACGATCTGGGCAAGGGCATCACGCCGGCCACGGTGCTGCCCGCGCACATCGGCCACGAGCACGCGGGCGTGCCGCTGGTCGAGGCGGTGTGCGCGCGCTTGAAGGTGCCGGTCGAGCACGCGGCGCTGGCGCGCATCGCCTGCCGCTACCACCTCGACGTGCATCGCGGGGCTGAGCTCAAGCCACAGACCGTGCTGGCCTTGTTCGAAGGCATCGATGCGTTCCGCAAGCCCGATCGCCTGCGCGTGCTGCTCGCGGTGTGCGAAGCCGACAAACGCGGCCGCCTCGGCCGTGAGGACAGCGACTACCCGCAGGCGCGCTATCTGCGCGAGTGCTTCGAGGCCGCGTGTGCGGTCAACGCGCGGGATTTCGTCGCGCAGGGCATCAGCGGCGAAGCCATCGGCAAGGCGATGCACGACGCCCGCCGCGTGGCGATCGCGCACCTGCGCGAAGTCCACCGCAAATCATAGGGCGGGCCTTCGGCCCGCCGCCGCGAATCGCGACGGTCACCGATCGGTTTGGATTTCCGGCAGCAGGCCGACGCCCGCCGCACGATTCACGTCAGTCGATTGCGCCGCTGGCGCGCCGGCGAAATCGCCGGCCAGCGCCTTGTACAAGGCGGCCAGCGCCGTTGCGCGTTGTGCATGCGCGGTGGCCAGCTGGTCCTCGAGATCGAGCAGGGTGCGTTCGGCATCGAGCACCACCAGGGTGTCGTCAGCGCCGGCGTCGAAACGCAGCGTGGCCAGGGTCAGCGCATCGCCACCGCGCTCGACCGCCATCTCCAGCGCACCGGCGGAACGATTCGCTGCGCGATAACCCGACAGCGCGTTCTCGGTTTCTTCCAGCGCACGCAGCACGGTTTCGTCGTAAGCGGCCAACGCACCCTCGGCACGCGCTTCGGCCGCGAGCACCCGCTGGCGCACGCTGCCGAAGTCGAGGAAGCTCCACGTCAGCGAGGGCCCGAAATTCCAGCGTTCCGCGAAGTCCTCGCCGAGGTCGCCGGCCGACTGTGCGGTCCAGCCGCCGGCGCCGAGCAGGGTCAGGCGCGGGAAGAACTCCGATACCGCGACGCCGACGCGCGCGGTGCTCGCCGCGAGTTCGCGCTCGGCCTGCTGCACATCGGGTCGACGGCGCAACCATTCCTCGGGCGTGCCGATGTCGACCAGTGCCGGCATCGGCGGCAGCGGGGTCGGCGCCCCCAGCACTTCGCGCAGGCTGGCGATCGACTGCACGGTCAGCACCGCGAGGCGCTGCTCGTGGCGCGCGACCGCGGCTTCGGTATTCGGCAGCCGCGATGCGATCGCCAGGCCCAGCGCATTCGAGCGCGCCACGTCCAGATCGGTGCCGCGACCGTTGTCGCGGCGCAGCTCGAGCAGCTTGAGGTTCTCGCTGAGGTTGTCGACATTGCGCCGCTGCACGCGCAGACGCTCCTGCTCGGCGCGCAGGTTGAAATACGCCTGCGCCACCTCCGCGACCACCGACTGCCGGGTGGCCTGGAGTGCCGCCGCGACCGCCTGCTCGTCCGCGCGCACGGCCATGCGCGCATTGCGCGCGTGGCCGAACAGATCGATCTCCCACGAAGCGTCGAAACCTGCGCGATAGGTGTCGGTTCTCTCCGCGGCATCCGGCGGAATGAAAGGGTCGCGGCCGCTGGGCTGGTTGCGATCCGCCGCTGCACCCGCAGTCACCACCGGGAACAGTGCGAAGTATTCCAGCCCGCGGATCGCGCGCGCCTCGGCCAGTCGGGCCGAGGCCTGCGCCAGCGTGAGGTTGCGCGCCAGCGCATCGGCGATCAAGCGGTCGAGCAGCGGGTCGTCGAACGCAGACCACAGCGCGGAGACCGGCTGGGTCGCTGCGTAGTGGTCCGCGTTCGCTTCGGCGAAGGCTGCGGGAGCCGGCGTTTGCGGTCGCACGTAATCAGGTCCCACCGTGCAGGCCGCGAGCAGCAGGGGAAGCGCCAGCGGCAATGCGCGGCGTGCCAACGATCGAAGCTCAAGCATGACCCACCTCCGTGGCCTGGCGCCGCGCGAAGCGCTGCGACATGCGTCGGATCACGACGTAGAAGACCGGGGTGAAGAACAGGCCGAAGAAGGTCACCCCGAGCATGCCGAAGAACACGGTCACGCCCATCACGTGGCGCACTTCCGCGCCCGCGCCGGTGGCGAACACCAGCGGCAGTACGCCCATGATGAATGCGAACGAGGTCATCAGGATCGGGCGCAGGCGCAGGCGGCAGGACTCGATCGCCGCATCGACGATGCTGCGTCCCTGTTGCTCGAGCTCGCGCGCGAACTCCACGATCAGGATCGCGTTCTTGCACGCGAGACCCATCAGCACCACCAGCCCGATCTGGGTGAACACGTTCATGTCGATGATCGTCGGTGGCGCGGCTGTCATCGGGTTGATCCAGCCGAGCATGATCTGCGCGACGAACCACAGGCCGTTGATGGTGTTGAGCGTCCAGATGCCGGCCAGCGCCGAGAGCAGGCACATCGGCACGATCAGGATCACCGCCAGCGGCAGCGACCAGCTCTCGTACAGCGCCGCGAGCACCAGGTACACGAACAGCACGCACAGCGGGAACACCAGGAACTGCGCGACGCCCTGGTTGACCTGCTGGTAGGTAAGACCCGTGAACTCCAGCGTCATGCCGCGCGGCAGCACCTGCTCGGCGGTGTCGCGCGCGATCCGCACCGCGTCGGAGCTGCTGACCGCGGCCGGGTCGAACGGGCTCGCGCTGACGTCGGCGGCCGGGTAGCCGTTGTAGCGCACCACCGGATCGGGCCCGAAACTCGGCACCATCTCGACCACGCTGCCCAGCGGCACCATCTGGCCACGGTCGTTGCGCACCTGCAGTCGCGACACGTCGCCGACCTCGTCGCGAAACGGCGCATCGGCCTGCGCATACACCGAGTAGGTGCGGCCGAACAGGTTGAAGTCGTTGACGTAGGCGCTGCCGAGGTACACCTGCAGGGTGTCGTAGACATCGGTCAGGCGCAGTCCGGCCTGCTTGACCTTGGTGCGGTCGACCACCGCGTCGATCTGCGGCACGTTGGACTGGAACGACGAGAACGCCGAGCCGGGGCCGAAGCCCGGCAGCTGACTGATCGCGCCGGTGAACGCTTGGGTGGCCGTGTTCAGCTGCCCATAGCCGATCCGCTGGCGGTCCTGCACATAGGCCTCCACGCCCGCCGCATTGCCGTAGCCGAACACCGGCGGCGGCATGAAGGCGAAGGCCATGCCGTCCTGGATCGCGCCGAACTGTGCGGTCAAATCACCCGCCAACGCAGCCGCCGGCTTCGGCAGCAGGTGCGGCTCGTCGAGCCCGATGAACATCACGCCGACGTTCGGCGTGCTCACGAAGTGGATCGCGTTGAGGCCCGGGAACTGCACCACGTCGGCCACGCCGGGCGTGGCCAGCGCGATCTCGCCCATCCGCTTCATCGCCGCTTCGGTGCGCTCCAGCGTCGCGCCCTCGGGCAACTGTACGCCCGCGAACAGGTACTGCTTGTCCTGGGTCGGGATGAAGCCACCGGGCACCTGGGTGAAGCCGAGCACGGTGACCAGCAGCAGCACGCCATAGATCGCCAGCAGTCTCGGTGCGCGCGCGATGGTGCCGCCGATCCGCCCCGAGTAGCGCTCGCTCGCACGGGTGAAGCGCGCGTTGAACCAGCCGAAGAAGCGGCCGAAGATCCGATCGATGCCGCGCGCGAGCAGGTCCTTCTTCGCACCGCGTGGCTGCAACAGCACCGCAGCCAGCGCGGGGCTCAGGGTCAGCGAGTTGAACGCCGAGATCAGCACCGATGCGGCGATGGTCACCGCGAACTGGCGGTAGAACTGGCCGGTGACGCCGTCGATGAACGCGATCGGCACGAACACCGCGGCCAGCACCAGCGAGATCGCCACGATCGGTCCCGAAACCTCGCCCATCGCCTTGTGCGCGGCTTCGAGCGGCGTCAGGCCTTCATGGATGTGCCGCTCGACGTTCTCGACCACCACGATCGCATCGTCGACCACGATGCCGATCGCGAGCACCAGCCCGAACAGGGTCAGCACGTTGATCGAATAACCCAGCAGCAGCAGCACCGCGAAGGTGCCCACGATCGACACCGGCACCGCGAGCAGCGGAATGATCGAGGCGCGCCAGGTCTGCAGGAACACCACCACCACCAGCACCACCAGCAGCACGGCCTCGAGCAGTGTCGTGACCACCGAGTCGATCGACTTGCGCACGAACACGGTCGGGTCGTAGGCAACTTCCCAGCTCACGCCCTCGGGGAAGGTCTTTGCCAATTCGACCATCTTTGCGCGCACGGCATCCGACAGCGCGATCGAATTCGCGCCGGGCGCTTCGAAGATCACCACCGCGGCGGCCTGCTGGTTGTTGAGGTAGGAATTGAGCGCGTAGTTGTTCGATCCGAGTTCGACCCGCGCCACGTCGCGCAGGCGCGTGATCGCACCTTCGGCACCGGTCTTGAGCACGATCTCGCCGAACTGCTCGGGGCTTTCGAGGCGACCGCGCGCATTCACCAGCAGCTGCACCGCGGCGCCTGCCGACTGCGGCGAGGCGCCGATCGCGCCGGCCGACACCTGCACGTTCTGCTCGCGGATCGCGCCGACGATGTCCAGCGCGGTCAACCCGCGCTGCGCGGCCTGGTCGGGGTCGATCCAGATCCGCATCGCATAGTTGCCGGCGCCGAAGGCCTGTGCCTGGCCGACGCCCTCGAGCCGCGCGAGCTCGTCCTTGACGTTGAGGTTGGCGAAG
>JANOEA010000384.1:0-1709 GCA_031412975.1 Pseudomonadota bacterium
CAGCGCGAAGCGCCGCCGGGGAGCGGTTCGATCTATCGCTATGACCGCGACACCCTGCTTGCCGCGCTGGCCGACGCGGCACAGCGCGTCCAGCTTGCCGGAGAGGAAGCTGCATGACCGCTCAATTGCTCGTGATCGCCCAGATCGCCGGACGTCGCTGCGCGCTGAGCGCACTCGATGTCAAATCGGTGATCGAGATCGGCGCGGTCACTCCGATCCCGCGCACGCCTGCCTATATTGCCGGGATTACCGCGCTGCGGAGCCAGGCGCTGACCGTGATCGATTGCCGCCGCGCGCTGGGGCTTGTGGCTGATGACTGGCCGACCGACCACCGCGCCGCCGTAATCGCCGAGGGCGGCCACGCCTATGCCTTGATGGTCGACCGGATCGAGGACATCACCACCGCCATCGGCGAGGCCGGGCAGGTGCCGGGCGGGTTCGGGGCGGAATGGTCGCGGGTCGCGATCGGCATGATCGAGACGATGGCTGGCCCTGCGCTACTGATCGATCTGACAGCGCTGCTGGCCGGGCCCGAAACCGCCCGACACGAAATCGAGGCTGCGGCTTAATCCTATGCTTACCAAGTGTTCCTAGGGTTGTGGCAGCAAACGCAGGAATCACCATGAAGACATGTCTTATCGTCGATGATTCCCGGGTCATCCGAAGGGTATCGAGGCACATTCTCGAAACCCTCGGATTTGCCGTGGATGAGGCCGAGAACGGTAAACTCGCGCTCGACGCGTGCGAGACGGCGATGCCCGATGTGGTGTTGCTCGACTGGAATATGCCGGTGATGACGGGGATCGAATTTCTGGTGCATCTGCGCCAGCGGCCGGGCGGCGATGCGCCCAAGGTGGTGTTCTGCACCACCGAGAACGACGTCGCCCATATCCGCGAGGCGATCCAGGCCGGCGCGGACGAATATGTGATGAAGCCGTTCGATCACGAAACGCTTCAGATCAAGTTGCAGCTTGTCGGGTTTGCGTGAACCGTCCTGCGTCCCTTACGCCGCTGACCCCCATCGCGGGCACGGCCGCTAGCGGGGACGCGAGCGGCATCCGCCCGCTGGCACGCGCCCGCGCCGCGGCGGCGATCCGGGTGATGATCGTCGATGATTCGCTGACCGTCCGCACGATTTTCAAGCGCATGGTGGAAAGCGATCCGGCGCTGGTGGTTGCCGGCACTGCCAGCAGCGCCGAACGCGCGATCGCCCAGCTTGCCGCCGAGCCTGCCGATGTGGTGCTGCTCGATCTCGAAATGCCGGGGATCGGCGGCTTGGGCGCGCTGCCCGCAATCCTCGCCACGCCGGGCCGTCCGCAGGTGCTGGTGGTGTCCTCGCTGACGAAGGACGGGGCCGAACACACGCTGAGCGCGCTGCAGATGGGCGCCGCCGATACGCTGCTCAAGCCCCGCCCCGGCGGGTTCACCGAGGATTACCGTTCGCAGCTGCTCGGCAAGATCCGCGCGCTCGGCACCCGCCACCCAGCGACCGGCACCGAAACCGAAACCGAAACCACGCCCGGCGCCGAGATTGGCACTGGGCCTGCGCGGACGATCGAGCCTTCGTTCGTGCGCGAGGCCCCCGCGCGGCGCAGCTGGCGGCCCGAGGCGATCGCGATCGGCGCATCGACCGGCGGGATCCATGCACTGGGCCTGATGCTGCGCCAGCTGCCGTCCGATTTCGCACTGCCGATCCTGATCACCCAGCA
>JANOEA010000385.1:0-5271 GCA_031412975.1 Pseudomonadota bacterium
CACGAATTGTTCGAGAAACCACCATGGCTGCCGCCGCGGGTGGTCGATGAACTGGTCGCGCGCAACGTTGCCAACCACGGATTCCACGATCGCACGATCGAGGCGATCCGCCGCGGCGAAGCGGCGTTCCAGCTCGAGCGCGAGCTGCCGTTGCTGAGGACGCCCCTGCCGGTGATCTGGTGCGAACGCGACCGCATCCTCGATGCATCGAGTGTCGACGCATTCCGCTACGTGCCCGGTGCACGCATCGTGCTGCTGCCCGACTGCGGGCACATGCCGATGATGGAAGTGCCCGAACAATTGGCTGCGGCGATCCAGCTGCCGGGGCAGTCGTCGCCGTAGTGATCGCGCGGAGTCGCTGCGCGAATCCGCGCGGAACTGCCGGATGTCCGAAGTGCCGCAAGGATTTCCTCGAGAGCGATCGCTTTGCTCCCTTCCCCCTTTACGGGTGAGGCGGGACATTCCGCGGCACAGCCGCGGACCGCCGAACGCCCGCGCGAGTAGCGCGGGCCGGACGGAAGGGAGTTGTGCTGCTGCAGTTTGTGCGCGGCGCGGTGTACGGGAAGCGGGAACAACCCGCGCTAGCGCGCCTTCATCCGTGCCTCGTCGGCCGCGCGGAACTCGCTATCGGCGCTCCATTGCGGGCGTTCGCTGCTGTCGGCGATGCGGCGACCGACTGCGTAGAGGGCCTCGATATCTTCCACCGTTCCACTGAGGTCCCAGTTCGGATCGAACTCGTCGCTGGTCTTGTGGTAGTGCTTGGCGGTGAACTCGGCCGCAATCGCCTTGCCGGCTTCCACGCCGCCCTCGCGCAGGTCGAAACCGCCACGGCCATACAGCGCGGGCACGCCCACCCGGGCGAAGTTGAAGTGATCGGAGCGGAAGTAGAACCCGCTCTCCGGCGTCGGCTCGGGCACCGCCACGCGATCCTGGGTGGCGAGCACTTCGCCGAGGATCGCATCGAGATTCGACTGGCCGTAGCCGATCACCGCGAAGTCCTTCGCGCGGCCGCGCACCGGCAGTGCATCCATGTTGATGCCCGCGACTAGGTTGGCCAGCGGCACGGTCGGATGCGCGGCGAAGTACTGCGAACCGAGCAGGCCGGATTCCTCCAGCGTGGGCAGGAAGAACAGGATCGAGCGCTTGGGCTTGTTCGCATCGCGCGCGAAGGCCTCGGCGATCTCCAGCACGCCCGCGGTGCCGGTCGCGTTGTCGACCGCGCCGTTGTAGACCTTGTCGCCATCGGGTGCCGCGAACGTGCGCCCGAGATGATCCCAATGGCCCATGAACACGACGACCTCATCGGGGCGTTCGCTGCCCGGCAGCAGCGCCACCACGTTGTCCGAGGTGGCGGTGCGCACCACAGTGGAGAACGCCACGCTGGCAGTGGCATTCAGCGGCACGGCCTTGAAGCCGCGCTGGTCTGCGGCCATCCGCAGTTCCTGCAGGTCGACGCCGGCCGCGGTGAACAGCTCCGCGGCCGTATCGCCGTGGATCCAGCCCTGGAAATCGAGGCGCGGGTTGGGGTCTTCGCTGGGTGGCAGGTCGAACGATGCACCACCCCAACTGTTCTGCACCACTTCCCAACCGTACGAGGCCGCTTCGGTATCGTGCACGATGATCGCGCCGACGGCACCTTGGCGTGCGGCCTCCTCGAACTTGTAGGTCCAGCGACCGTAGTAGGTCATCGCGGTGCCCTTGAACAGCTCGGGATCCTTGCGGATGAAGCCCGGGTCGTTGACCAGCAGCACCACGGTCTTGCCCTTGACGTCGATGCCCGCGTAGTCGTTCCAGTCCGACTCCGGCGCGTTGACGCCGTAGCCCACGAACACCAGCTCGCTGGCGTCGACCGCGACCTGCGCCTGTCCGTTGCGCGTGCCGAGCACGATCTGCTCGCCCCAGGCCGGCGCGATGGTCTGCTCGCCGACCTTGAAGCTGGCGGTGGCGCCCGGCTGTACGCGGGTCTCGACCATCGGTACCGCCTGGAAGAACGAGTCGCCGTTGCCGGGCTTCAGGCCCAGCCGTTCGAACTCAGTCTTGAGGTAGGTCGTGGTCATGCGCTCGCCGATCCCGCCGGGCGAGCGGCCCTCGAACTCGTCCGCGGACAGCGTCTTGATGTGTGCGGCGAGGTCTTCAACGCGAATGGCCGCATCGAAGGTGTGCGGACCATGCGGTAACTGCGGCGCGTCGGCCGCAACCGGTGCAGGTGCGGGCGTGGGTGCGGCGGCGGGCGCCGGTGGCGGCGTTGGGGCGGCCGGCTCGCGCTGGCAAGCGACCAGGGCGAGCAGGGACAGCGGAACGAGCAGGCGGCGCATACGCGAGACTCCAGGCAGTTAGCCGGCGAGTCTAGCGGGCGCCGCCGTAGCCCGATGTTATGCAGTACGGTCGGTTCGGTCAGTTCGGCGGGGTGGCAGTGTCGTAGCGGATAGCCTCGGCGCCGCTGATTGCGCCGACCTTGGCGCTCGAATGCACGTACAGCTCGACCTCGCGCTCGAACACCAGCTCGCCACCGACCTCGCTGTCGGGACCGACCTCGCTGTCGGGACCGATCACGATGCGCGGCGGGCGCTGCTTGCCCCAGCTCCAGCCGCTCGGCTTCTCGACCTTGATGCCGCCAACCACGCGCGCGCCGTCGGTGACGGTGATGTTGCCATTGACCGTTTCGATCCGGCCGCCGACCCGCGCACCGCGGATGCTGATCGAACCGTTGACGTTGGATACATCGGAGCCGCTCTCCGCGCCGGTTGCGAGCTCGATGCTGCCGTTGACCGCTTCGATTTCGGCAGTGACGATCGCGTTCTCGCCAAGCTCGATGCCGCCGTTGACGGTCTCGACCGACTCGGCGCGCGCGCCGCGCTCGAGGCGCACGCTGCCATTCACGGTTTCGACGTGCTTCGCGCCGGCGCCTTCGGAAACGCGGATGCCGCCGTTCACGGTCTCCAGATCGCCGGCTTCGGTGCCTGCATCGACGCGGATGCTCGAATTGATCTTGCTGATGTCATCGGCCGCGAGGGCCGGCAGCGCGAGGGTAAGGGCAGCAAGCAGAACCAGGGTACGCATCGAAACTCTCCAGTGATCGCGGGGATGACCATGCCTCGGATGCGAGATGGCGCGCAAGCGTTTAATTGTGCGAGCCCTGCCGGAAGTCATGGGTGCCCGCGCATCGCTACAATCGGGGCATGAGCAACCCTGCCAGCGCCCGCGTGCCGCGACCGATCCTGCTGCTGATCCTCGACGGCTGGGGCCAGCGCGACGATCCGCGCTGGAATGCACTCGCGCAGGCCGATCTGCCGCACTGGCGAGGCCTGCTGGCCGGGTGCCCGCACACCGTGGTCGCCACCCACGGACTGGCGGTGGGCCTGCCGCACGACCAGATGGGCAACTCCGAAGTCGGCCACATGAACATCGGCGCCGGCCGCGTGGTCTACCAGGACCTCACGCGGATCGATGCGGCGATCCGCGACGGCTCGTTCGCCAGCAATCCGGGATTGACCAGCGCCTGCGATGCCGCGGTCGCGCGCGGCGGCACCCTGCACGTCTTCGGGCTGATCTCGCCGGGCGGCGTGCATAGCCACGAGGACCATGTGCTCGCGCTGCTCGATCTCGCCGCGCGCCGCGGCGTGACCTCGATCGCCGTGCACGCGTTCCTCGACGGCCGCGACACGCCGCCGCAGAGTGCGGGACCGTCGTTGGCGAAGTTGGCCGCCCATTGTGCGGCCACGCCGGGCGCGTTCATCGCCACCATCATCGGCCGCTACTGGGCGATGGACCGCGACCAGCGCTGGGAACGCGTCGAGACTGCCTGGCGTGCGATCGTCGATGCGGGCGCGGACTATGTTGCCGACAATGCGGCAGACGCGCTCGCGGCCGCCTACGCGCGCGGCGAGAACGACGAGTTCGTCAAACCTACGGTGCTCGCGGGCCATCAACCGATGCGCGACGGCGACGCGGTGGTGTTCATGAACTTCCGCGCCGATCGCGCCCGCCAGCTCAGCGCTGCGTTCGTGCGCGATGATTTCAGCGGCTTCGAGCGCGCGCGCGTACCGCAGCTGGGCGCATTCGTGACCTTGACCGAGTACGCCGCCGACCTGCCGGTGACCGCGATCGGATTCGCGGCGCAAAGCCTGTCGAACTCGCTCGGCGAGTACCTCGGCGCGCTCGGCAAGCGCCAGCTGCGCATCGCCGAGACCGAAAAGTACGCCCACGTGACGTTCTTCCTCAACGGCGGGCGCGAGACGCCTTTTGCCGGCGAGGACCGGATCATGGTGCCCAGCCCAGCAGTCGCGACCTACGACCTGCAGCCGCAGATGAGCCTGCCGGAACTCACCGACAAGCTGGTGGCAGCGATCCGCAGCGGCACCTACGACGCAATCGTGTGCAACATCGCCAACGGCGACATGGTCGGCCACACCGGCGTATGGACCGCAGCACTCGCCGCAGCGCAGGCGGTCGACCACGCGCTCGGTCGGATCGTGGCCGCGCTGCGCGAAGTCGGGGGCGAAGCGCTGATCACCGCCG
Source organism: Pseudomonadota bacterium (assembly GCA_031412975.1). Taxonomy (GTDB): domain Bacteria; phylum Pseudomonadota; class Gammaproteobacteria; order Xanthomonadales; family Ahniellaceae; genus UBA4656. Next base: position 4,519 of record JANOEA010000385.1, read on the forward strand.
ATCACGGCAACATCGAGCAGATGGTCGACGCCAATGGCGAGCCGCATACCCAGCATACGGTCGGGCCGGTGCCGCTGGTCTACGTCGGCCGCCCCGCGCAACTGCGGGCCGGCGGCGCGCTGCGCGATCTGGCGCCCACCGTGCTGGGCCTGATGGGCCTGCCGGTGCCGGCGGAGATGAGTGGCAGCAGCCTGGTCGCGCCGCTCGCCGCGACGCAGCGCGCGCCGGGCTGACCGCAGGACTCGTGCCCACGGCAGTGTCCCGCATTGCAGGCCTCGCACTGCTGCTCGCTGCGTTCGCGCAGAATGCGGCGTGGGCGCAGGACGATCCGATCGCCGACCCCGCGCGCGAGGCCGAGGCCGCGCAGATCACGCAGCGGCTGGAGGCGGTCCGCGAGGAACAGCGCAGCATCGACGCCGAGCGCGTGGGCGTGCGCGGCGAGCGCGAAACCACGCTGGCGACGCTGCGCGAGGACGAACTCGCGATCGGTGCTGCGGCGCGCGAGATCGCGCAGATCGATGCCCAGCTGGTCGCGCTCGGCGAGCAGACCGAGCGCCTCGGCGTCGATGCGAAACAGATTGAAGATCGCCTGCAGCGGCAGCGCAGCGAGATCGCGGCGCTGCTGCGCTCCGCGTACGCGGCCGGCCGCCATGAACGCCTGCGCATCGTGTTCGCGCCCGAACAAATCGGGCGGATCGCGCGCGCACTGGCCTATCACCGCTATTTGCAGCGCGACCGGATCATTCGGATCAC
>JANOEA010000386.1:0-11526 GCA_031412975.1 Pseudomonadota bacterium
AGAGTGTTGCATCAAGCGGGAAGTACTTGCTTATGTTCTTTGCCCAGTTGCTATTGGTTTCCTTCTTGCTCTTCTTATCAGCATAAAGTACAATTCCATATCTCAAAGGCAAGCTCTCTATGTATTTGACCGGCTGGTCGGCGGATGCCGGACTCGATGGCGCAATCACCTCGCCCGAAGACGCATTCCGCTTCGCGCGCGGGGATGAAGTGAAGTCGAACACGGGGCAGATGGCCAAACTCAAGCGGCCGCTCGACTGGATGGTGATCACCGACCATTCCGATGGCATGGGGACCATCAACGAGATCCGCGCCGGCAACCCCGAAATGATTGCCGATCCGTTCCTGAAGCGGATGTATGAAGCCATGAGTGGCACTGACGAGGCGAAATCAGCAGCTGCCACGCTCGAGTTGATCAACTTGCAGTCGAACGGCAAATTGCCCAAGCAGGTCATGGATCCGAAGTGGATGGTGACGGCCTGGGAAAAGACCATCCAGATCGCGGAAAAGTACAACAACCCCGGCAAGTTCAGCGCGTTGATCGGCTACGAGTGGACGGTCAACGCCGGCGGTGGCGACAACCTTCATCGCAATGTCATTTATCGCGACGGTGCCGACAAGGCGGGCCAGGAGCTGCCATTGACGACCTTCCAGACCCAGGACCCGGAAAAACTCTGGGAATGGATGGAAAAGTACGAGGCGAAAACCGGCGGCCGGCTTCTTGCCATTCCCCACAATGGCAATTTGTCGAATGGCCGGATGTTCGAGGAGACGACCTTCACCGGCGGCCCGATGACCAAAGGTTACGCCGAGGCACGCCAGAAATGGGAGCCGCTGTATGAAGTGACCCAGATCAAGGGCCAGAGCGAGAGTCAGCCGAGCCTGTCGCCGGAGGATGAATTCGCCAGCTGGGATTTGTGGGACCGGGGCAATCTCAATGGCAATGCAAAGACACCGGGCATGTACCGCACCGAATACTGGCGCGAGGCGCTGAAGTCCGGCTTGCGACTGGAAGCGGCGCTTGGCGCCAATCCCTTCAAGTACGGCGCGAACGGCGCCACCGATACGCACACGGGGCTTACCGCGGCGGACGATGACAACTTCTGGGGCAAGTTCAAGACTGTGGAGCCCTCGCCAACGCGCTGGAAGCCGCAGATTCTCGGCGCGGGCAAACCGGGCGCCATGTATGGCTGGGAGCAGGCCGCAGCGGGCTGGATGGGAGTCTGGGCAACCTCCAATACCCGCGAAGCCCTGTGGGATGCGATGAAGCGCAAGGAAACCTATGCAACCACCGGTCCGCGAATGAAGGTTCGGTTTTTCGGTGGCTTCGACTTTTCTGATGGCGATACTGCTGACCTGGTCAAAGCGGGCTACACGAAGGGCGTGCCGATGGGCGGCGACCTGAAGGGTGCGCCGGCCGGGAAGGCACCGGTATTTCTGATTGCCGCATTGAAGGATCCGGAAGGCGCCAATCTCGATCGCGTGCAGATCATCAAGGGCTGGCTGGGCGCCGACGGCCAGACGCGGGAAAGGATCTTCGAGGTGAAGTGGGCGGGTGATCGCACGCCGGATGCCAGTGGGAAGTTGCCACCCGTGGGCAATACGGTGGACCTCGAGACCGCGACCTATGCCAACAGCATCGGTGCCACGGAACTGGTGACCAGCTGGAGCGATCCCGAGTTCGATGCCACGCTCAAGGCGGTCTACTACGTCCGCGTCCTGGAGATTCCCACACCGCGCTGGACGGCCTACGACGCGGTGCGCTACAAGGTCTCGATGCCTGCGAACGTAGCCATGATTCACCAGGAGCGAGCCTTCACGTCGCCCATCTGGTACGCCCCCAATTGATCTCCTGCTGATCGATCGACGTATCATCCTGCGGCGGAGCCTGGCGCTCCGCAGCATTCGTGTGTGGAGTCGCGTTTGAAGATCGGATCCCTGTGGCGCGAGCCGCTGCTGCACTTCCTGCTGATCGGACTGCTGCTGTTCCTGCTCTACGGCCGGGTCGCGCCGCCGTCCGACGACGGCAACCGGATCATCGTCACCCGGGCCGGAATCGATGCGCTTGCCGGCCAGTTCCAGGCCACCTGGTCGCGGCCGCCCACGCCTTCCGAATTGAAGGACTTGGTCGCCAGCCATGTCCGCGACGAAATCCTGTTCCGCGAAGGCGCGGCGCTGGGCCTGCTCGAGGACGATCCGGTCATCAAGCGCCGCGTGCGCCAGAAGCTCGAAGTGCTGATCGAGGAGGAAGGCAAATCCGGCAGCGTGAGCGATGCCGAGCTGGCGGCCTACCTGGACAAGAACGCGGCCGCGTTCCGCGTGCCGCCGGTACTGGATTTCGAACAGGTGCTGTTCGATCCCTCGGCCTACGGCGACGCGCTCGACGCCACGATCGCGACTTCGTTGGCCGCATTGAATGGCGGCGCACCCGCGCAGTCGCAAGGCAGGCGCAGCATGCTGCCCAGTCGCGTCGAGAAGCTGCCCCTGGATCTGGTCGCACGGGACTTCGGCGAGGACTTCGCCAAGGCGCTGGAAGTCGCGCCGGTCGGGCCATGGATGGGTCCGATCCGCTCCGGATTCGGCCTCCACCTGGTGCGCATCAGCGAGCGCACGCCCGCCTACGTGCCCGGGCTGGACGAGGCACGCAAGGCCGTCACCCGCGAGTGGGAAAACGCAAGGCGCCAGGCCGCACTGGCCGACAACTACGCTCGCCTGCTCAAGCAATACGACGTGGCGATCGAGGGCGAGAACGCGGAAGCGCCGGCCCGGTGATGCGGCGCGCGCTCGGATGGTTGGCGATCCTGCTGCTGGCGTTCGCGCTGCCAGCGGCGGCCGACGAGTTCCGCCCGGCCTACCTGCAGCTGACCCAGACCGGCGCGGAGTCCTACGACGTGCTGTGGAAGTCCCCGGCGCTGGACGAGAACACACCGCTGAAAGTCCGGCCGGTGTTTCCTGCCGGGGTCAGCGAACAGGGCGGCAGGCACAGCAGCTACGCCGCCGGCACCCTGCGCCAGCGTTGGCGGATCGAGGTTCCCGGCGGATTGAACGGCAAGGCGATCACCTTCCCGGGCCTCGCCGAATCGCGCGTCGACATCCTGGTCCGGTTGCAGCGCCTGGACGGCAGCACGCAGCTGCAGCGCATCCTGCCGGCAAGGCCGAGCTTCACCGCAAGCGCCAGTCCGGGCGCCCATGAAGTCGCCTGGACCTACGTCGTCATCGGCGTCGAGCACATCCTGCTCGGTTTCGATCACCTGTTGTTCGTGCTGGCGCTGGTCATGATCGTGAAATCGACCCGGTGCCTGCTGGTCACCATCACCGCGTTCACGATCGCGCACTCGATCACGCTGAGCCTGGCGACGCTTGGCTTGCTGCACGTGCCCGGTCCGCCGGTCGAGGCCATCATCGCGCTGTCGATCGTGTTCATCGCCGGCGAGATCATCCATCAACGGCAGGGCTGCGAGGGCCTGGCGTCGCGCAAACCGTGGGTAGTGGCGTTCGCCTTCGGGTTGCTGCACGGACTGGGCTTCGCCGGCGCCCTGGCCGAAGTGGGCCTGCCGGAGAATTCCATTCCGCTGGCGCTGCTGTTCTTCAACATCGGCGTCGAGATCGGGCAGGTGCTGTTCATCGTCGCGGTGCTGGCGATCTACAAGGCGCTGTCGAAGTTGGTCGCGGGGCGGGTCGACCTGGCCCGCCTGGCTCCGGTCCAGGCGTATGTCATCGGAGCCATCGCCAGCTATTGGGTGTTCGAGCGCGTATCGGGGTTCTGGACCCGCGGCTGAACCGGGTACCGCGTGGTCGTACCACCGGGGCTACCGCCAATGGCGCGAACCTGGACATCCACCATCGCGGGGCCGCTCGGCCCGGAAACCAAGGTGCTGTCATCCCGAACCCGTCCCGCACGGGACGAGCGACTGTGGATGCCCCAATCCCGCCGGATGCCCCGATCCCACCGCGGACTTGCGGCCAGCCGGGGCAAATGGGCGTGGACTTCCGGAGTCGTGGTCTCATGGCTGTCCCGGATTGCACTCGGCGCAAAATCCTCCGCGATCATCCGCGCCGGGACATGAATAACAAGGGCTAGATCACCCAGCGTCGCAACCGGGCGCACGCGTTGAAAACTCGATGGCCCAGGCGCCGCCAACAGGTCCGCCATCTGCGGCGGGAGCCAACATCCGGCCCGCAGCGGTCGAGTCAACCATCGGCGGTCGGCTGCGTTGCTCAGGTCTGGAACCCAAGGCACCCGCGCATGTCCCGAACGCCCAGCCTGTTTGCCTGTTGCGCCGCCCTCGGGTTGCTGGTGCCCGCCGTCGCGGTCGCCGACTTCGTGCACGTCGCCGGCTTCGAGCCGGCTACTGCGCTTTACGCAAACAGCCAGCCGCACACCATCGTGGTGGTCGACGGCAGCATTGCAGACACAGCGCACGGCCGCACGATTCCGGTGCGGGTGCGCTATCCCGCGCAACTCGCGGCCGCCGGCGTGCCGTTGCCGATCGTCGTCTGGGTGCACGGCGGCGACGCCGACCCCAACGGGCGCAACGGCAGCCAGCAGTGGAGCGAGGCTTTCGTGCGCGCCGACTACATCACGGTGCACTTCAGCGTGTTGCCGCGCAACGCCGCGCAACGCGAGGCGCTGTGGCAGGAGTTCGGACTGGACGCCAGCCAGGGCAGCAGTTGCGGCTTCAACGTGGTCTACGTCGATCGACCGCGCGACACCATCGCGGTGCTCGACGCGCTGCCTTCGCTCGGTGTGCTGATCCCCGCCCTGGCCAACGCGGTCGACCTGTCGCGCGTCGCGGTCGCAGGCCATTCGTTCGGCGCATACACCTCCCGCGCGGTAGCGGGCGCGCGACTTGACCTGTGCCCGACCGGCGTCGGCGCGCCGGCGGGCTGGCCCTATCGCGACACCGCGTTCCGCGATCCGCGCCCGCTCGCCTTCGTCGCGCTGTCGCCGCAGGGACCGGGCCGCTTCGCCTTCTTCGAACAGTCGTTCGGCGGGCTCGACCGCCCCGATTTCATGGCCACCGGGGCCGCCGACGCCACGCCCGGCGAGCTCCCGGCCGATCGCCTGCGTTCCTACGAGCTGATCGCACCGCGCAGCAAGTACCTGCTCTACATCGACAGTCCGCGTGCCAGCCATGGCAGCTTCAACCTCACCGACCCGAACTCCAACGACTTCGACCCGTGGCTCGAAGCGCACGTACTGGCGTTCCTCGATGCCTACCTGCGCGGCAGTCCGCTCGCGTTGGAAGCGCTGCATTCCGGCGCGCTGCAGGGCGTGAGCAGCGGCGTGGCTACGCTGGAGTGGAAGTAGGAACCAGGCGCGCGGGAGTGTGCCGGCGCCGAGTCGTGCAGCGAGTGTCGATGCTGCCGAAAGAAAGCCCAGATCTCCGCGAGCACAGGGCCCGCAGCGGTGTGCTTGCGATTCAGGGCGGGGGTTCGGGAATTCGTGGCCGTCGTGGATTGCCGTGTGTGCGCGACGGCTGGCGCAGTCGTTTTGATCCGTACTGGCGCACGCAGGGCGTGGATTCGACTGCCACCACTGGCGACACGCTGGACCTCGACGCCGAGGTGCTGCGGGGCACGCACGATCACCTGCTCCTCGGCTGGTTTTTCGACCCGCACCCGATCGAACATCGCGCGCGTGGCGCGCGAGCTTACGGTCGGGCGGAGGCGTCCAGATGCAGCGCGGACATCATCTGCGCCGGTGTCATGTAGCCGCCGATCACGCTGCCATCGGGCGCGATCACCGTCGGGGTGGTCGATATGCCCAGCTGCGTACCCAGCTGGAAATGCTCGCGGATCGGGTTCGGACACACCTTGTGCGGCGGCAGTTCGCCCTGCTTGGCCAGGGTCAGTGCGCCGGGTCGGTCGACGGCGCACCATACCGACACGGCTGCATCGTAGGATGGCGAGTCAAGCCCGCCGCGCGGAAGCATCAGGTACTCCACGCTGATGCCAGCCGCGTTGAATGCCTGCACGTGCTCATGCAGCTTGCGGCAGTAGCCGCAATCGAGATCGGTGAATACGGTGACCTTGCTGCGCTCGCTCGCCGCGGGATAGGCGATGCGCCGCGAGCGGTCGATCGCTGTCAATGCATCGCGGCGCAGCTCGGCATGGCGAAGCTCGCTGAGATTGCGCTTGGCGCCGACATCCCACATCGCACCCGAGAACAGGTACTTGCCGTCGGCGCTGACATACACGCTGGTATGCCCGACCGTGGCCTCATACACGCCGGTCATCGGCGAGGCGCGTACCGCGCCGACCTTGGCATCGGGTGCCACGGCAAGGATGGCTGCGCGCACGCGCGCTTCTTCCACCTGCCCTGCGGCGATCGCGGAGGCGCTCGCAACAACCGCAGCCACTGCAATGATCCAACGCATGCTCCGCTCCTGGTCGAACGCCCGGCGGGGCGGTTCTGAACTGACCCGCTGCGGTCGGCAAAGGTTCAACATCGAACGCAGCGCGAGTTCGCGACAGACGGAGCTTGCGCCAGCGGCTGGCAAGCGCTCCGATCGCCATGCCGGGGGCATTGTGGAGGAACGACAACGAAGCACGATCCGGCCCGGTCGTCACGACCGCGCTCTTCTGTTGACGCTGCGCGCGGCGCGCCGGATGCGTGCGGGGCACCTCCGCGGTGCCCTGCACGCCGCTCGCGCCGTGGGCCGATCCGTGCCGGCCCGTGGCGCTTTCTCCCGCGTGCCCTACGCCGCCTGGCGCAGCTTCACCGCCGGGAAATCCACCGGCACGTCGAATGCGATGTTCACGTAGTTGGTGAACACGTTCAGCGCCACGTGCGCGACGATCTCGACGATCGCCTCGTCGCTGAAGCCCACCTCGCGCAGTCGGGCCACATCGCCGTCGCCGATGTCGGCACGGCGCTCGACCACGGTCAGCGCAAACGCGAGTGCCGCGGCGGTCTGCGGGTCGTTGCTGCGGCCGGCCTGCGCTTCGGCCATCTCCTCGGCGCTGGCGCCGGCATTGCGGCCGAGCGCGGTGTGCGCGGCCAGGCAGTAGTGGCAGCGGTTGCGGTCGGCAACGGCAACCGCGATCTGCTCACCCAGCTTGGCGGGCAGGGCGCCGCCGCCCAGGGCGCCAAAAAAGCCCCACAATCCCTGCAGTGCAGCGGGCGAGTTCGATATGGCGCGGAACATGGCCGGCGTCGCACCGAAGGCCTTGTGGATCTGTGCCAGCAGCGGCTGGCTGGCGGCGGGGGCGACGGCGGCGGTGGCGGGAATCGGGATACGGGACATGCGGAACTCCAGGAAAGTGGCGCCAATTGCGCACGACCAGAATCGGGCATAGGCTGGGCAGAACGGTGACGAATCGTCGCCATGTTTTGATGGATCGTCCCAAAATGGCCGTTGATCGCCTGCAAGGCCTGCTGCAGCACTTCTCCGTCAGCGCGCGCGTGTTCCACAGCGGGCCGCTATGCGGCATCACCGATTTCCAGGACAACGGTCAGGGCCAGCTGCATCTGGTGCGGCGTGGACCGTTGGAAGTGCGCCATGCGGGCGCCGTGCTGCAGGTGACCGAACCCAGCCTGCTGTTTTATCCGCGCCCGCTGGCGCACCGCTTCATATCCGACCCGGACACCGGTGCCGACATGGCCTGCGCCAACCTGGCCTTCGGCGGCGTGGCGTCGGTGAACGTGGGCGGCACCCAGGGCAACCCGATCAGCCGCGCGCTGCCCGCATTCACCTGCATGCCGCTGGCGCAGCTGCGCGGTGCCGGGCCGTTACTCGAGCTGCTGTTCGAGGAAGCCTTCGCGCAGCGCTGCGGCCGCCTGGCCGTGGTGGATCGCTTGTTCGACGTGGTGATGCTGCTGTTGCTGCGCCACTTGCTCGACAGCGGCCATATCAAGGAAGGTCCGCTGGCGGGCCTCGGCCACCCGCAGCTGTCCAAGGCGCTGGTGGCGATGCACGACGCCCCGGCCGCGCACTGGACGCTGGACACGCTGGCGCAGGTGGCGGGCATGTCGCGCAGCCGTTTCGCGGAAACCTTCGCGCAGGTGGTGCGCGCCACCCCCGCGGCCTACGTCGCGTCCTACCGCATCACCCTCGCGCAAGACGCGCTGCTGCGCGGCGATCGGCTCGAGCGCATCGCGCAGCAGGTGGGCTATGGCAGCGCGGCGGCATTGTCGCGCGCGTTTTCGCAGCACACGGGGCAGTCGCCGCGCGAGTGGCGGCAACACGAAACGCGGCGCTGAACGGGCGAAGCGAGCACCGCTCTCGATCCAATCACGGCAACGGCGGGCGCGCCAGGGCAGGGCCCGTGCCGCGTGCGAGCCGGACGTTCACGATCCCGGCGGACCCGCTGCCCGACGACCCCGGAATCCGAGAACGGGATCGCGCCGGGGCAGTCGAGCCAAGGCCGCTGCGCCACCCGGGCCGCGTGGCGATGCGCAATCATCTCGCCGGAAGTCATTCCGGCCGCCGGTCCGGCACAACCGCAGGCAGCCGCAGGACGTCACTCCGCGCGCAGCGCCCGCAACGGATCGAGTGCGGCAGCGCGGCGCGCCGGCAGCCAGCAGGCGAACAGCGCAACCGCGATCAGGGCAACGGGAACCAGCACGAATACCCAGGTGTCGGCGGGTGCGAGTTGCACCATCACGCGGTCGAACACCGTCGCCGCGACTATCGCTGCAACCAGCCCGATGCCCGCGCCGATCAGCACCACCCGCATGCCCTGCACCACGACCATGCGCAGCATCTCGTCGCGCCGCGCGCCCAGGGCCATGCGAATGCCCAGCTCACGCGCGCGCTGCGCCACCTGCCATGCCACGATCCCGTAGATGCCGATCGCCGACAGCAGCAGGGCGAGGCCGGCGAAGGCGCCCAGCAGCACGGTATTGAAGCGCGATTGGCCCAGCGCATCGTGGATCACCGCCTGCATGGTGGTGATCCGCTCGATCGGCTGGTTGCGATCGATCGACCACAGCATCTCGCGCACTGCCGCGGCCACACCGAGAGGATCGCCCTCCGTGCGCAGCAGCAACGACATCGACCGACGCAACATCGCAACGTCCCAACTCTGCGCGATCGGGATATAGGCCGCCGGCGGGGCCTCGTTCTGCACGCCGAATTGGCGCACGTTCGCGGCCACGCCGACCACCGTCGCCCATTCGAACTTCTCCAATCCAGGCGGCAGCAAGCCTGGCTTGATCAGGTTTGCCGGCGCACCGAGCATCACGCGTTTGCCGAGCACGTCCTCGCTTCCGAGAAAATGCCGAGCTGCAGCCTGGTTGAGCACGATCACCGGCGCGGCACTGCTGTTGTCTTGCGGGTTGAACCCGCGCCCTGCCACCAGCTGCATGCCCTGGGCGCGGAAGTAGTCGCCCGTCAGCATGTAGAACTGCACCATCTCGATCTCTTCGATATTGCTGTAGCTGCGGCCTTCGGTGATCAGCGGAAAACTCGAGCCGCCCATCAGCGGCACATTGGTACTGGCCGCCACCGCCGTCACGCCCGGCAGGGTGCCGGCACGCTGCACCAGCTCGTCGAAGAACTGGGTGGCCTGTGCGGCACTCGCATAACGCTGCTCGGTGAGGTTCACGGGCACCACCAGCAGGCTGCTGGCGTCGAAGCCGGGATCGGTGCGTTGCAGGCTGTCGAGGCTGCGCATCAGCAGGCCAGCACCAATCAGCAGGGTCATCGCCAACGCCACCTCGGCGACGATCAGGCCATTGCGCAAGCGCCGCGTGCGGCGATTGGCCGTGCCGCCTGCACCGGTGCGCAGCGCCTCCGACGACACCGTGTTCGAGCGCCCGATCGCGGCGATCACCCCGAACGCCAACGTGGTGCCTAGCGACAGCAGCAGGGCGAAGGCCAACACCGGGCCATCGATGCGGATCTGCGCTTCCGACGGCACCGCGTCGCCCGGCAGCAGGTACAGCAGCGCCTGCAGCGCGAGCTGGGCGAACACGACCCCGGCGGCACCGCCGAGCAGGGCCAACGGCAGGTTCTCGAGGAACAGCAGGCGCAGCATCCGCGCCGGTGAGGCGCCGAGCGCGACCCGCACGCTGAACTCGCGCTCACGCGAGGCCGCACGCGTCAGCAGCAGGTTGGCCACGTTCACACACGCGATCAGCAGCACGCAGCTGACCGCGCCGAACAGCAGCAGCAGGGTCGGGCGCAGTGCGGCACCTACCGAATCGCGCAGCAGCATCATGCTGGCGCCGACGCCTTTGTTGGTGTCCGGGAAGGCCGCGGCCAGTCGCGCTGACACCACGTCGAGCTCCTGCAGCGCACTGTCGACGGATGCATCCGCGCTCAGCCGCCCCACCACCCAGTGGTCCTGGCGCATCAACCGGCTGCGCATCAGTTCGCCGCCGGCTTCCAGACCCGCCGGCAGCCAGACGTCGGCAGCCCAGAACTTGAATGCCGCCGGCATCACGCCGAGTACGGTGTAGGCGCGATCGTCGAGCACGATGCTGCGCCCGACGATGCTCGGATCGGAGCCGAAGCGTTTGACCCAACTGGCATGACTGAGCACACAAACCGGATCCGCGCCGGGGCGATCATGATCCGCACCGAAGGTGGTGCCGAGTGCAGGCGCCACCGCCAGCAGCGGCCACAGGCCGGCGGTCGCAGCCGCAACGCGCACCGTGGCCGGTTCGGCGGCACCGGTAAGGGTCATGTTGCGGCCGGCGATCCAGGTCAGATCCTCCAGTTGCTTGACCTGCGCGCGCCACTCCAGATAGTCCGGATACGCCACCGGCATCTGGCCGGCTTGGCGGTCGCGCGACTGGCCGATGAACGCGATGCGATTGGCATCCGGGTACGGCAACGGATTGAGCACCACCGCATTGAGCACGCTGAAGATCGCGCTGTTGGCGCCGATCCCCAGCGCCAGGGTCAGGATAGCCACCAGCGCAAAGCCCGGATTGGAAAACAGCTGGCGAATCGCAAGCCGCATGTCGTTCATGGCGCGCGTCCGTGGGTGCGTAAAGGCGAGGCAGCAATCGGCATGCCATCGCGTGCCGTAACGGGCTCAGGCCGGATTTTGACCAATGACGACCGCGAGGTGTCCGCATGCGAACACCCGGCGTCCGGAATCGTTGCCGAAATCCGGGTGGACCCAAGTCGGGTCGACAGAAGCCGGAAGACATCGCGCAAGGCCCCGGGAGGTCGATCGATCACCGAACCCGCGCGCGAACGAATCGGACGGGTCGCTCCGAGGTCCGCGAACCTGGGTCCGCGAACCTGGACGCGAACCTGTGGACGCGAACCTGGACATCCACCATCGCGGGGCAGGTCAGCCCGGAAACCAAGATGCTGTCATCCCGAACCCGTCGAGCACGGGACGAGCGACTGTGGATGCCCCAATCCCGCTGGATGCCCCCAATCCCGCCGTGGACTCGCGGCCAGCCGGGCCAAATGGGCGTGGACATCCGGAGTCGTGGTCTCAACGCTGTCCCGGATTGCACGGTCCCGGATTGCACGGATTGCAGTTCCGGATTGCAGGATTGGCCCCCGTGGCAGCGGCGGCGACTTGCCGAAAACGTGGACCGGCGCGTTCCGGAGGCAGT
>JANOEA010000387.1:0-4560 GCA_031412975.1 Pseudomonadota bacterium
TCGCCCGGCCCGGTCGTGCACGCGCTCGCCGCAGGTACCTGAATGTCGTCGATCCACCAGCCGACGTCGGCCACCGTCGAGTCACTGGCGAACCGGAATCGCAGTTGCAGGGTGCGGCCGACGAAGTCCGCGAGCGAAACCGTGCTCTGTATCCATGCCGGCGTCGCCCCGCCGCCGCTGATGCCAGACCATGCCTGGCGGCCGGCGAGCGGACTTCCGAAGGTGGGGGAAATGGTCCGCGTGTAGCCACCCGCCGTGATTCGGCCAGAGTTGGCAGGGACCGTGCCTTGGGCGGCCAGGATGTCGGTCCAGGTAGCTCCGCCGTCGAGCGAATACTCCAGTACACCGCCGTCGTAGCCCAGGGTCGGAGTGACGGTGGACGCCTCGGTGTCGTAGCGGTGGAAGAACGAAAGCGCTGCCGGGCCGCTCGCCGTTACCGGCAGACCATTGACCGCCGTCAGGGTCCTGTCCGACACCGCATTGGGGTCGGGCACGAACCAGGATCGAGTCGGCGAGTTCGCCTGCGTCGTCACCACTGCGAAATTCGAACCAGCACCCGTGCCCGCAGCTGCAAAATTGGCATTGTCGGTCTCCACGTCGTCCGTGACCAGTCCCGAAACAGGTCCTCCGGGGACAGCGCTGCGCTGGACCAGGTTCGATTCCTCGGTGCCACCACAGGCCCCGCCGCCGGTCGCCCCGACATCCTCAGCCCGCACCACGTAGTGGTAGCGCGTCCCGGACAGCACATTTGAATCCGCGAGGGTGATCGCGGTCGCACACTGCACGATGCGGTTGGCCGGCGCTGGCGTGAAGCCCGCAGTGGTCGATTTGAATACGTTGTAGCGCAGCGAACTGTTGGCCCCGCAGTTGCCGCTGGCGGAGGACCACGCGAGGTTGATTCCGCAGCTTTGCGTGCCAGCACTCTGCGCGCTGGTCAAGCCGGTGAAACCCGGCGCCAGCGAGCAGACACCAGTCGCGGCCGCGCTTGCACAGGTGCCTTGCGTGGACAGGCAGGCCTCGCCGTCGTCGAAGGCCGCAATGCGATAGCTGTAGGTGCTGCCGCCGCTGACCGCGGTGTCCGAATAGGTGGTGCTGGTGACCTCGGCGATCTGCGCGTAGCCCGTGCCCGGACAGGTGCCGGTGCCGCGGAACACGCGATAGCGCTCCGCGCCCGCCACTGCGGTCCATGCGACATCGATGCGATTGTTGCCGTTGGCTGCAGCGGTGGAGCCCTGCGGTGCGGCCGGTGGGTTGCACTGCCCGATGCCGTCGATGAAGTCGACGCCGGTATTGCCGGGATCAAGATGGTCGCGCATGCGTGAGGTCGGCGTGCCTACGCCTTCCCACGCATGGAACAGGCCGCCGTACTGGTCGCGCAGGCTGGCGCCGGTAGAACCGCAGGCCGATGGGCCACCGGAGAGCACGCCCACCAGCCGGCGGTCGGCATTGTAAAGCGGCGATCCGGACGAGCCCCCTTCGGTCACCGCCGGCGGCACCGAGATCGGCTGCGGCGCGGGCAGGTTGGGCAGGATCGGCGGAGTCGGATCCCAGTTCGCTTGCCAGTGCACGCCGCTGGCGCCCGAGATGTTGTCGGGGGTCATCGGTACTTCGACGAAGGTGATGCGTTTTTCGTCGACGCCCGGGTGGTGGATCGACGCGCACAACCCGGCCGTGCCCGAGGGCGTGCCCGGCGATGCACAGGTCGTCGGCGGCGGGCGACGGTCCCATCCGGCCCAGAACAGGTTGTAGCTGGACTGCTCCGGTCGCGTGGCCAGTTCCAGCAGCGTCCAGTCTGAGCGCGTGCCCGCGGGCGTGGAGCCGGCGAACGGGTTGTTGGTCGCCGCCACGAAGGCCAGACCCGCCAGCGTGGTGTTCGGCTTGGGCACCACCGGCGACTGTCCGGAGGCCGCCGGCGTGCGGCAGGTCGGCGACTCGTAGTTGAAGTACGCCAGCATGGTGGCGACGTTGGCGGCCGTGATACCGCAATGCGTGGCGGTCGCAAACAGCAGGCGCCGGTTGTTTGCGGAATTGTTGACCAGCGAGCCCGAGCAGGTGTCGGTGCCGCCGACCGTGATCGCAGCCACCGCGCGGCGGTTCTCGTTCCACGGATCGGCATTGCCGAGGCAGGCCACGTCGGTATTGCAGGCGCCGGATTTGCAATGCTTGGCATTGAATCCGAAGCCGGTATAGCCGTGCCCGACGCGGGTCAATGCCAGCTCGACCATCGGCTTCTCGCGGGTAGCCACGCGCAGCACCAGTTCGGCCGCGCTGCCGGGCAGCACCTGGGTCCACAGCTGGCCGGTGGGCGCGTTGTGCGAGGCGTCGAAGGGGCCAAGGTCTGCCTTGCCGTCGGCCGCGACGATCCGCAGGCTGGCCGAAGGCGGCAGGTGGAAGCGGGTGAAGCCGAAGTTCAGGTGCACCGCATCGGGCGTGACGACCTCCAAGCGCCATTCGCTGGTGCCATCGGCGAAGTCGGCCCATTCGCCCTGGCGTCCTGGTACCGCTTCGAAGTCGCGCGCAACGGCGAAGCGCTGCGGGCGCTCCTTGCTGGCGATCGCCAAGTCTTCGGCCGCGACCTTCTGCATGTCGAGCGCGGGGAACTTGATCACCGCCACGGCGGGCGCGGCGGATGCAGGACCAAACGTCGCCAGCGACGCCAGCACGAGCCACAGAATGCGTTTCATGGATGTCTACTCCCCGCAGGAAAACCGAAAGGATGTCGCCCCTGACACCCAACGGTAACCGAATGGCAGCGGCGGCGGAACCCGTATCGGGCGAATGGGCGTGCTCCGCCCCGCGCCGCAGCGGGCTCGTCGGGCAATTCGCCCGTGCCCTGCCGGAAGTCACGCCCAAGGTGAATCCCGGGCGCCGCACTAAACCGTTGCGACGAAGCATGCATCACACTGGTCCGACACCACCACGGAAGCGGCCATCATGTTGCGTCGAATAACCCTGCTCGGATTCAGCTTTGCGTGCGCCACCACGGCCATGGCCGTCTCGGGCGAGGAAGCCTGCAACCTCGAGACGCCATGGGCGGTCGAGCTGCAGTCGGATGCGCTGGTCTTCTCGCGCACGGCCGAGGACGCCGGCACGCCGCGTGCGGTGCGCCTGGCCGACGGCTCGCTGTCGATCGACGGCCGCGACATCGTGCTCAGCCGCGACGATCGCCGGCGACTGCAGGCCTACGAGTCGGAAGTGCGCGCGCTGATTCCGGAGGTCAAGGAAATCGCGCTGGACGCGATCAACATCGCTTTCACCGCCGTGGACGAGGTCGCGCGCATGTTCGCCGGCAAGGACGACGCCAGCTATGAGCGTACCGCCGAGAAGCTGGCGACTGCGCGGATCGTGATGCGGCGCAAGGTCGACGATGCGTTCAAGGGCCGTGGCTGGAGCGACGACGATTTCGATGCCGTGGTCGAAGAGGCCGTCGCGCAGCTGCTGCCGACCCTGATCGGCGACATCGTCGGCACTGCGGTGCGAGTGGCGCTGTCGGGCGACGAGGCCGCCGCGCGCGAGCTCGAAGCACGCGCCGAGCGCATGGAACGCGAGATCGAGACGCGGGTCGAGGCGCGCGCCGAGGCCATCGAAGCCCGCGCCGAGGCCCTGTGCCCACGGCTGGTCGCGCTCGACCGCATCGAGGCCGAGGTGACGGCCGAACTCGCGCCGGGCCAGCGCTTCGACCTGATCACGGTCGGCGACTGAGGCACCCCCGCCCGCGGCGGGTTGACCACCATCAACCCGCCGGCCGGGGCACCGGCTAGGATCAGGGGGCAAGGGGGCCCCCATGGCAACGGCTGAATCGATCGATCGTGTGGAAACCGCGGTGGCGCGCATCGTCGAGCGTGCCGGTCCCGCGCTGGTGGTGGCAGCACCGCTCGGACTGGGCAAGCCCAATCCGCTGCTCAACGCGCTGTATCGGCACGTCGCGGCGAATCCCGCGCTGACGCTGACGCTGTACACCGCGCTGTCGCTGGCGCGCCCGCCGCCGCGCGGCGGCCTCGAGGGTCGCTTTGCCGGGCCTTTCATCGCGCGCCACTTCGGTACCGACTATCCCGACCTGGCCTACATCGACGACCTGCGCGCCAACCGCGTACCGCCCAACATCAGGATCTGCGAGTTCTACCTGCAGTCGGCCTCGATGCTCGGCAACCAGCACGCGCAGCGCAACTACGCGAGCATCAACTACACCCACGTCGCTCGCGAGGTCGCCGCGCGTAACCCGACCGCGATCCTGCAACTGGTGGCGCGCCGCGGCGCGCGGTTGAGCCTGTCGAGCAACACCGACACCACCCGCGACCTGCTCGACCGCATGGCAGCCGCCGGGCAGCCGCGCCCGTATTGCGTGGCGGTGGTGCATCCGGATCTGCCGTTCCTCGGCCACGATGCCGAAGTCGATCCGGATTTCTTCGACCTGGTGCTCGAGCAGCCGGGTCCTGCGCACCAGCTGTTCGCACTGCCGCGCGAGCCGGTGCAGCTGGCCGAATACGCGCTGGGCCTGCACGCTTCGGCGCTGGTGCGCGACGGCGGCACGCTGCAGATCGGGATCGGCGCGCTGTCGGA
>JANOEA010000388.1:0-3525 GCA_031412975.1 Pseudomonadota bacterium
CGCGTCGATGAACCATTCCTCGCGACGGCTGCGTCGCGACTGCACCAGCCGCTGGAACGCCGCGGTGTCGGTGCGAAACACTTCGATGGCGCTGCGCTCGGCGACCGGCAGGTCGGATGCGACGCGGATCGACGCGATCGGCGTGGGTGACTGGGTCGTGGCGTAGAAACCCATCGCCTCGCTGCCGCGCGGCAGGGTGGTCAGGCGTTCCATGCCCGACAGCACGCGGCCGACCAGGCTGACGTTGTGGTCCAGGTGCCGCGGCGCGTGGCCGATCACCACATACAGCTCGGTGCCACCGCCGCTGTCGGCAGCGTTGTCGCGGCCGGCGCCGATCATGCCGTAGCAGTGCGCAAGCCAGGTCTTGCCGGCCTCGGGATCGCGCGCGACCGGGAATCCCTGCGCGAATCCGACCTCGGGCGCGTAGACATCGCCGTCGGGCAGGGCAGTGAACTTCGGTGCACCGGCGATTTCGCGCGCGAACTCGGCGGGCAGGGTGCGCGGCAGGCCGCCGGTCGACTTGCGCTTGTCGACATCGCCGGCATTCGGATCGGCCCACTGCACCACGTAGTTCTCCTGCACGCGCACGATCGCGAGACCGTCGAAGTACTGCGCGCGCGCGAGTGCCTTGATGTTGGCGACGTGCCTCGGCGCGAAGTCCGGCGCGAGTTCGATCACCACCCGCCCCGACGCCAGCTCGAGGTACAGCGTGTGCTCGGGATCGGGCTTGCGCCAGTCGGCCGCGGTGGAGGCTTCCAGCACCGAGGCCATGGTCGGCGGCGGTGTCTCGCTGGCTGCGGCAGGAATCGTCACCGCGAGCCCGATCAAACAAGCGAGGCGGATCATCGGAGCGCTCCTGTGGCGGTGGTGCAAGCGGGATTCGGTTGGCATCGGGATCGCGCAGCGACGCTACACGATCACGGGTTCGGCATCGAGCATCAGCGCGAAGCGCTGCAGCACCGTCGCGCGCACATGCATCGCGAGCGCGAGCAGTTGGGCGCCACTTGCATGACCATGGTTGACCAGCACCAGCGCATGGCTGTCCGATACGCCCGCATCGCCCTCGCGGTAGCCCTTCAGGCCCGCCTGCTCGATCAGCCACGCGGCCGACAGCTTGGCCTGGCCGTGCCCGGTGGGGTACACCGGCAAGCCAGGAAAGCGCGACTTCAGCCGATCGGCCTCGGCGATCGTCACGATCGGGTTCTTGAAGAAGCTGCCGGCGTTGCCGATCAACGCGGGGTCGGGCAGCTTGCGGCGGCGGATCGCGCAGATCGCGGCCGATACGTCCGCCGCGCGCGGCGTCTCCACGCCCATCTCCGCGAGTTCCTCGCGCACGCCGGGATAGTGCAGCAGCAGCGGTGCATCGATGTCGAAGCGGAAGCGCACTGCGGTCACGATGTAGCGGTCGCGCTGCGCTGCATGCTTGAACACGCTGTCGCGGTAGCCGAAAGAGCACGCATCGCGATCGAGCACGTCGAAGCGCGCGTGGCGGCGGTCGAAGACTTCGACCGCATCGACCACCGATGCGAGCTCCACGCCGTAGGCGCCGATGTTCTGGATCGGCGCCGCACCCACGGTGCCGGGGATCAGCGACAGGTTCTCGATGCCGTTGAAGCCCGAGTCGAGGCTCCACAGCACGAACTGGTGCCAGTCGCAGCCGGCCTCCACCCGCACCAGCGCGTCGTCGCCCACCCGCGGCGATCGGTCGATGCGTTGCGCCTCGATCTTCAGCACCACGCCGTCGAAATCGCGGGTCAGCAGGATGTTGCTGCCGCCGCCGAGCACCAGCAGCGGCAGATCGCGAAACTCCGCTCGCGCGAGCAGGCCTGGCAGCTCGTCGAGATCGTCGACCCGCAGCAGCCAGCGCGCAGTCGCGTCGACGCCGAAGGTATTCAGCGCCTTCAGGCTGGCATGGGCCTCGATCACCGCGCGCGGCGCGCGCGGATCGCCGCGACGCTGTCGCCGATCAGCGCGGGGCCGCGGAAGATCATGCCGGTGTAGAACTGCACCAGGCTCGCGCCCGCGGCGATCTTCTCGGCCGCATCGGTGCCCGCGAGGATGCCGCCGACGCCGATCAGCGGCACCTTGCCGTCGAGCCGCTGCGCCATGCCGCGCAGCACCCGGGTGGACTTCGCGCGCAGCGGCGCGCCGCTCAGGCCGCCGGCTTGCGCGGCGTGCGGATGCCCTTCGATTCCGTCGCGATCGATGGTGGTATTGGTGCAGATCACGCCGTCGATGCGCGCGCGCAGCAGCACCTCGGCGATCGCATCGAGTTCGGCCTCGTCGAGGTCTGGTGCGATCTTGAGCAGCATGGGCTTGCGCGCACCGTGCTGGGCGGCCAGTTGCTCCTGCCGCTCGCGCAACGTGCCGATGAAGCGGCGCAGCGATTCCTTTTCCTGCAGGTCGCGCAGGCCCTGGGTATTCGGCGAGGAGATGTTCACCGTGATGTAGCTCGCCTGCGCATACACCCGCTCGAGGCAAAACAGATAGTCGTCGACCGCGCGCTCGTTGGGGGTGTCCTTGTTGCGCCCGATGTTGATCCCGAGCACGCCGCGGAAGCGCGCGCGCTGCACGTTGGCCAGCAGCGCATCGACGCCGCCATTGTTGAAGCCCAGCCGGTTGATCACCGCATCGTGCTCGGGAAGCCGGAACATCCGCGGCTTCGGGTTGCCGGGCTGCGCGCGCGGCGTGGTGGTGCCGATTTCGACGAAGCCGAAGCCCAATGCCGCCAGCGCGTCGATGTACTCGCCGTTCTTGTCGAGCCCCGCGGCCAACCCGACCGGGTTCGGGAACTCGATCCCGAACGCCTTCGTCGGCAGCGGTGCAGGCCGGGTCGCCAGCAATGGATTCAGGCCCGTGCGGTATGCGGCGTTGATCGCCTTCAGGCCCAGATCGTGGGCGCGCTCGGCATCGAGCGCGAACAGGAATGGCCGCGCGAGTCCGTACATCGAAGTCATCGATCGTGTCGGCTCAGGTGCTGATCGTGCCCGGCTGGTTCGTCGCGAGCCAGGCCAGGAATGCGGCCAAACCGCCGAAGAACAGGAACAGCAGGACCAGGAACAGCAGCGACAGCACGATCTGCGTCCAGCCCAGGATCAGCCCGCCGATCGCGAAGCCGTCGCCGTCGAGGCGCTCGGGTGAGCGGCGGATCTCGGCGCGCGCCATGTGGCCGCAGATCACGGCCGCGATCGAGCCGAGCAGCGGCGCGAAGGTCCAGCCGAGGATTCCCGATACGAGGCTCACGATCGCCAGCGTGCTGGTTTGCCGCAATGCTGCATTCATGCCGGATGCTCCTTGGGGCGGGTCGCTCCCGCGTTCGGACGCGGATCAGAAGTCGAACTTGATGCCCTGCGCCAGCGGCAGCGCATCCGAATAGTTGATCGTATTGGTTTGCCGACGCATGTACACCTTCCACGCATCCGAACCCGATTCGCGGCCGCCGCCGGTTTCCTTCTCGCCGCCGAAGGCGCCGCCGATTTCGGCACCCGAGGTGCCGATGTTGACGTTGGCGATGCCGCAGTCGGA
>JANOEA010000389.1:0-1570 GCA_031412975.1 Pseudomonadota bacterium
GGTTCGTACGCGGCCTCCGCGTGCCACCCCTCGAGGTGCGGCGGCACGGAGGGGATGATCGCCTGCTGGGTGGTCCGGGCGACGGAGAGATCGGCTTCCTGAAGCTCGCGCCACCGGGACATTTCCCAGTTTTGCACGCGCAGCTTTTCGCCCAAAGCGGCGAGCCGGAGCTGTGTCTCGATGCGTGCCACGAGCACCGACCGGCTGGCCGGCTTGGTCACAAAATCGTTCGCGCCCGCGGTCAGGCAGGCGATCTCCTCGGCTTCGCCGGTGTGGCTCGTGAGCATGATGACGGGAAGCTGATTCAGCACGGTCCGCTCCGATGCGCGCAGCCGCCGGCAGACCTCCGCGCCGTCGATCCCCGGCATGGAAAAATCGAGCAGCAGCAGATCGGGCGGCGCACTTTCCACCGCCGCGAGCGCCGCCGCCCCATCCGCCACCGCCGAGAGTCCGAAGCCCGCCGCGCGCAGACTCGCCCCGAGCAACCGCCGCGCGGGTTCCTCGTCATCCGCGAGCAGCAACGTGCGGGGGCGATCCGCGGCGGCGGATGGAAAAGGAGTGGGTTCGTCAAGCATCACGCCGGAATCGCGGACGGGGCACGGCGTGGTTGTAAGAGCGTGCGGTTTTTTCATCGGCAGGCGCATTTGCCAGGAAGCACCGCCGCGAGCCGGCGGACACGAACTCTCTGCGGTGCCGTCCGCACGAATGGACCCCGAGATCGACCGCGTGTCGAAGCACGTCAACAATCTGCTGAACGGCATCGAGGACGACTCCAAGGTGTCTCTCGATGACATCGAGACCATGCTGCTCAAGCAGGCTGTGACTCGTGCGCAGGGCAATGTCGCAGCAGCAGCGCGCCTTCTCGGCATCACCCGCCCAGCGATGGTGTACCGACTGAAGAGCCGAGGCATCCTGCCCCATGGCGAGTAAGTTCAGCGTGGCGGGCCGCGCAGTCAGGGCAGGCTGATGTTCTCCCACCTCGAGCGCCCTGCCGGCCCGATCCCTCGCTGGCGGGACGTATAGGCCGAGTTCGGCCCGCGCTATGCCGCCAACGGCTTCATCGGCTGGGTGTTCTCCGCCACGGCGCCTGTGGCCATCATCTTGTCCGTGGGCACGCGAGGCGGTTTGAGCGAGGCCGAGCTGGCGTCGTGGGTCTTCGGCGTGTTCTTCATCAACGGGCTGATCAGCATCCTGTTCAGTTGGTTGTATCGCCAGCCCCTGGCCTTCGCCTGGACCATTCCCGGCACCGTGCTGGTAGGGCCGGCGCTGGCGCACCTGAGCTTTGCCGAGGTGCTCGGCGCCTACTACGCCACTGCTGCGCTGATGCTCGTGCTCGGCGCGACGGGTTGGGTCCGGCGCGCGATGCAGGCACTGCCGATGCCCATCGTCATGGGCATGGTCGCCGGCGTGTTCTTGCGTTTCGGCCTCGATCTCGTGCGGGCCCTGCACAGCGATGTCGCGATCGCGGCACCGATGGTGGTGGCCTGGCTGCTGCTGACAGCGTTGCCGGGCCTGGGCCGGCGCATGCCCCCACTGATCGGCGCGCTGCTTGTCGGCGGCTTGGCGACCG
>JANOEA010000390.1:0-5026 GCA_031412975.1 Pseudomonadota bacterium
GCCAGCCGCGCCAATGCGGCGCCGATCATCCCTTAAGGGGTGACCGACCGCAGGACCCGGGTATCGGGTCCGGCAAGCTGAACGAGGCCCCGGGAAACCGGGGCCTCTTTTTTTTTGCGGTCAGGCCACGCGTGCGATGGCGGCCGTGGAGTTCCGGATTCCAACCGGCTGCCGTGCGGGACTCGTCCGCGGCTGCCGCAATATCCGCCCGGCCAAACACGCAAACATGCGCGGCGCTGCGCCGGTGCGGGCCGCTGCTATCTGGAGTCGCGCGCAGTTCGCTTGCTTCGGCAATCCGATCGCGATGTAGATCCGCGTGACGCGCTGACGGATCCGCGGATGTGCCGTTGCATTGCGTGCGCGCCCCCCGACGCGCAACACAATCGTCCCGCCGCTTCCGTCGACCGCATCACCGTCGCGCCTGCCGGTTGTCTGGCCTGCACCGCCGCAGGTCCAACGCGCGGCGAGGCGGTCCGTGCTGGAACGAATCGCTAACGACGCCGTGATAATCTCCGCGCGTCTTCGCACCCTGGATCCCACGATGAAGCCCACCATCCGCACTTTTCTCGCGCTGACCTTGCTGGCCGCCGGTTCCGGCGCCGTGTCCGCGCAGCAGACCCTGACCTTCACCAACACCGACACCGACCCGGGCACGCCGGTGGTACGGCTGTCATTGAACCTCGTCGGTGGATCGAGCTTGTCCATCGCCCCGAATGGAAACGTCGAAGCGCAGTGCTTGCTGGCTGCTCCGCCAAGCACACTGTGCGCGGGAATCAACACCGGCGGCGGCCCCGTCCCGGTGGTCAGCCTCGCGCCGACCGGCCTGCCGACCACCGCCCCTCCGTATCCTGCGGGCACGAACTTCACCATCACGCCGACGGTTACCGGTGCCGACGTGTGCGTGCGCAGCGTCACCATCAACGGTACGCCTGCCACCACCACCGGCTGGCCGGGCACCGCGACGCTGCCATTCTTCAATGCGCAGTCTGTATCGCTACCCCAGGCGTCGTCGACCTATGTGTTCTCGATGCGTTGTTATGGCGCGGGCGGAGCGACCACCGCTTCCCTCGCCCCGATCGCGACTTCGGACACGCCGCCGCCAACTGGCTGTACAGGCTTCACCTCACCGCTTCCTGCGGGTTGGCAGCGCGGCGCAACCACGACGTTCAGTCAGGTTCAATCGGTAGAGTTCGGACCCAGCGTCAGCTGGAATCCGTTCCCGAATACTGGCTTCACGGGGTATTTGATCACCAACAGCAACCAGTATCTTTCGCTGGGATTCACCACGCCAACCAATGAAGCGGAGTGGAGCGCGGCGGCGCCGTTCAAGCTGTTCGAATGGGGTGCCGCCCAGCAACAGGGCGAGGCTGCGCTCGACCGCGTCTACATCAGCATTAGCTCGTGCGCGGGCGATTTCCGCATCCCGCCAGTGGGTCAGGTCGCGCCGGCGAACGACAGGACATTCGCGCGCGGCTGCCGCAATATCCGCCCGGCCAACGGATTCCCGACCCAGATCGGGCAGACCATCCCGTACCTGATCAGCACGGTCAATACGCCGTCCGACGACACCACCTGCCGCCTGACGCCCGGGGTTACCTATCACCTGAACGTGATTCGCGCCAACGCGCTCGATGGCAGCATCGGAACGCCAGCCGAGGAAGCGGTCTGCCAGGACGGGGTCTCGAGCACCTGCGGCATCCAGATGAGGATCCACTGATGGTCCTTGGTACCGTCGCCGGCCGTCGCCTCCGGGCGCGGCCGGCGGCAATCGCCGTGGCCCTCGCCGTGGCTCTGGGTTGCGCCCCTGCGTGGGCCGCAGAAGGCGACGGACAGAAGGTCGTCGCTTCGCGCGGTGCTGCCTCGCTGACCTTCGATGTCATCGATGCGCGCATCGAAGAAATCCCGCCGGACAAGCGCGTTGGATTCATGGACAGTCCCGAGCGCATCGAGTCCACGCTGTCGCAGCTGTTGCTGATCGAACAGCTCGCGCAGGAGGCGCTCGCGCAGAAGCTCGACCAGGATCCGCGGCTCGAGCGCCAGCTCGACCTGATGCGCAAGCGCATGCTCGGCAACCTGCGCCTGGAGCAGCTGCGTGAGCAGGCCGCGGCCAAGGTCGACGCGAAAACCCTCGCCCGCGAGCGCTTTCTCGCCGATTCGGCCAAGTTCGCGGTGCCCGAGTCGCGCACCGCGCGGCATGTGCTGTACTCCACCAGCCAGCGCGGCGAAGCCGAGGCGCAGCAGGCGGCCGCCGCGGCGGTCGCGCGCATCGCTGCCGGCGAGTCGCTGGAGGCAATCGCGAAGGAGTCCACCGACGACGTGGCCAGCAAGGCCGAAGGTGGATTGCTGCGCGACATCGTGCCCGGGCGGACCGATCCGGCGTTCGACGCGGCGCTGTTCGCGCTGGCCAAGCCCGGCGCCATCACGCCGGCCCCGGTCAAGAGCCAGTTCGGCTATCACCTGATCGAGCTGGTTTCGATCAATCCGGGCCGCCAGCGCAGTTTCGAGGAAGTGCAGGATCAGCTGGTCGCCGAGGTCCAGGCTTCATCGGTGGAGCGCACAGTCAAGGGGCATACCGACCAGCTCCTGAGCCTCCCCCTGACCGCCGACGAGGAGGCAGTGGCCTCCCTGCGGACCCGCTACGGCAGCCCGCAGCCGCTGCCGGCCAATGCACCATCGCGGGCTCCGGGCCAAGCCGGATCGTCGAACTGAGTCCTGCGCGGGACTTGTTCCGACGCGCCCTCGCAGTCCGCAGCAGGCGGCGCGCACCATAGTGCGTCGCGTTGCTCGGCCCCGGACCGTACACGAGTCATTTGCGCCGCGCTCCGCGCGACGGTTTCCTCCGTACAATGTGCGACCCCTTTCGCGCGGAGCGCCCCGCCGGCATGCGCCCGGATGCTCGCTGGTTCCACCTGTTGCGCCAATTCGTGGCGCGCGACCTGCAGCAGCGCTATCTCGGTAGCCTCAGCGGCGGACTGTGGGCGCTGCTGCAGCCGCTGGCCCTGCTGGCGATCTACGCGGTGGTGTTCGTCGAGGTGCTGAAAGTGCGGCTGCCCGAGCGCGTGGGCGCCGATTTCGTGCCGTTCCTGGTCACCGCGCTGTGGCCGTGGACCGCATTCGCCGAGTCGCTCAACCGCGCGGTCAACGCGTTTCCCGAGAACGCGAGCCTGCTGTCGAAGGTGGCGTTGCCGCGCGAGGTGCTGGTACTGGCGCCGGTGGTGAGCAGCTTCCTGGTGCACACGACCGGATTCGTCGCCGTGCTCGTGGTGCTCGCGGCGATCGGCAAGTCGATCGAAGCGTCGGGCATCCTGCCCGCGGCGCTGGCCATGATCCTGCTGTTCGTTTTCAGTGCGGGCCTCGCGCTCGCGCTGGCCTCGCTGCAGGTCTTCGTGCGTGATCTGGGCCACGCGCTGGCGCAGTTCCTGACCCTGCTGTTCTTCCTCTCGCCGGTGTTCTACGCGCCGGAGATGCTGCCGCCGCGGATCGCGCGCTGGCTCGACGCGAACCCGATGAGCAGCTTCATCGGTGCGGTGCGCGGCCCCTTGCTCGGCATGCAGGACTCCGCGTGGAGCGGGCTGCTGCTGCCGCTGGTGTTCGCCGCCGCCGCGGCGCTGTTCGGCTGGTGGGTGTTCCGGCGCCTGCGTCGGCATCTCGAGGATTTCCTGTGAGCACGCCGCTGCTGGCCGCAATGCGCGGTGTGTCGAAGTCCTTTCCGCGCGTGGCGCGACGCGGTGAAAGATTGCGCGCTCTGGGTGCGCTGCTCGCAGGCCGCGAGCGACTCGACAGCACCGCGGTGCTCAGCGGCATCGACCTGGCCGTGCATCGCGGCGAATCGCTCGGCATCATCGGCCAGAACGGCGCGGGCAAGTCGACCCTGCTCAAGCTGCTCACCGGCGTGCTCGCGCCCACCAGCGGCACCGTGGAGACCCACGGCAGCGTGGCCGCATTGCTCGAACTCGGCGCCGGCTTCCATCCGGAATTCACCGGCGCGGAGAACATCACGATGGCCGCGGCGCTGCTCGGCTTCGAAGCCGATGAACTGGCCGCGCGACGCGAGCAGATCCTCGCCTTCGCCGACATCGGGCGCTACATCGACGAGCCGGTCAAGCACTACTCGTCCGGCATGGTGGTGCGGCTGGGCTTTGCGCTGGTGGCAGCGCGTCGTCCCGACCTGCTGATCACCGACGAGGTGCTCGCAGTCGGCGACGAGGCCTTCCAGCGCAAGTGCATCCGCTGGATGGAGGACTTCCTCGGCGGCGGTGGCACCATGCTGCTGGTCTCGCACAGCATGTACCACGTGCAGAAGCTGTGCCGTCATGCGTGCTGGATCCACGGTGGCAGGATCGAGGCGCAGGGCGATGTGCATGAAATCACCCAGCGCTACCTCGCGTGGCAGGAGCGCCGGATCGCGGCCGAGCGCGGCAACGAGTCCAGCGCTGTCGGCAGCGGCCATGAGTTCCACGTTGCGTCGATGGCGGTCAATGGCGAGAGTGGCGACGTGCCCGCCGTCATCGACTTCGGCGATGGCCTTGAGATCGACGCGTTGATCGCCAGCCGCGACGGCCGCGAGCCGGTGTTTGCGCTCGGCATCCTGCGTGCGGATGGCACGCCGGTGTACGGCTGCACCTCGGAGATCGACCGCGCGCGGCCGCTGGCGCGTGAGGCCGGCGGATTTCGTTTCCGGCTGCGCTTCGACAGCTTGAACCTGCTGCCGGGCAGCTACTTCCTGCGCGCGCACTCGCAGGATCCCGAGGGCATGCGCCTGTTCGACACGGTCGAGCGTGCGCTGGTGGTGCGCGGCAAGTCGCGCGACTTCGGCCTGGTCCGGCTCGCCCACCGCTGGGAGCAGCCGGGGCAGGGCGACGCCGCACAATGAGTGATCTGCCCGAGGTCATCGTGCCGGTCTACAACGGCGTCGATGCGCTGGCTGCGTGCCTCGCTGCACTCGCAGCTTGCGTGCCGGATGCCGCGCGCGTGCAGCTGGTCGACGATGCCTCGCCGGATCCGCGCGTGGCCGGCCTGCTCGAGC
>JANOEA010000391.1:0-4256 GCA_031412975.1 Pseudomonadota bacterium
TGCCGGGCGCACCGATCGTTGCCGATGTCTCCACCGTCGAGGGCGCGAACGCCGCGGTGGCGCAGGCAACCGCCGCGCTTGGCGCAGCGCCAGCCGGACTCGCGCACTGCGCGGGCAATACCCTGATCGCGCCGATCTCGCGGACCCGCGAGGCGCAGTATCGTGAGGTGATGGCGGCCAATCTCGATTCCGCATTCTTCACCTTGCAGGCATGGCTCGCCGCGCTTGCGGCGAGCAAACAGCCGGGCGCTGCGGTGCTGTTCTCGTCGGTGGTGGCCGCGATCGGGGTGGCCAACCATGCCGCGATCGCCGCGGCCAAGGGCGGCAT
The DNA here is from genome assembly GCA_031412975.1 of Pseudomonadota bacterium. Classification (GTDB taxonomy): domain Bacteria; phylum Pseudomonadota; class Gammaproteobacteria; order Xanthomonadales; family Ahniellaceae; genus UBA4656. The sequence goes on from JANOEA010000391.1 coordinate 329, forward strand.
CGAAGCGCTGGTGCGCTCGCTCGCGGCGGACTATTCCGGCGCGGGCATCCGCATCAACGCGATCGCGCCCGGACTGATGCGCTCGCCGATGACCGAGAAGATGGTGTCCAACGAATCCGCCGCGAAGCAGATCGCCGCGCAGTACCCGCTCGGCCGGCACGGCGATGCGGGCGGCGATGGCGCACAGGCTGCCGCATTCCTGCTGTCGGAGCATGCGAGCTGGATCACCGGTCAGATACTCGGGCTCGATGGCGGATTCAGCGCGGTGCGTCCGATGATCCGCGCCGGCTGAGGAAAACCCGTGAGCGCCGTCATCGTCTGGTTCCGCCGCGACCTGCGGCTCGACGACAACCCGGCATTGCAGGCGGCGCTGCGCAGCGGCCTGCCTGTTGCGTGCGTGTACGTGCATGCGCCGGACGAAGAAGCACCGTGGGGCCCGGGGGCTGCGAGTCGCTGGTGGCTGCACCATTCGTTGCTCGCACTCGATGCGGGCCTGCGCGCTCGCGGCAATCGCCTGTTGATCCGGCGCGGGCCGAGCCTGCAGGCTCTGCGCGATCTGATCGCCGAAACCGGTGCCACCGAGGTGGTCTGGAATCGGCTCTACGAACCCGCGCTGGTCGCGCGCGACAAGCAGATCAAGCAGCAGTTGCGCGCCGATGGTTTCCTGGCCGAGACCTTCAACGCGCACCTGCTGTTCGAACCGTGGGAGATCGCCACCGGTGCCGGCGATCCGTATCGGGTGTTCACGCCGTTCTGGCGCAATGCGCGGGCGCGGCTCGACGTGGGGACTCTGCCGACCGCGCCGCGGCGGATCGAATCCGCGGCGGCGACCCACGGCGTGCCGCTGGCCGCGCTCGGGCTGTTGCCGAAGATCGGCTGGCATGCAGGCTTCAAGGCGCACTGGATCCCCGGCGAAGCCGGTGCGGCGGAATTGCTGCAGGTGTTCATCGACGGTGCGTTGGGGGCCTACGCCGAGGGCCGCGACCTGCCCGATCGCACCGGCACCTCGCGGCTGTCGCCGCACCTGCATTTCGGCGAGATCTCGCCGCGCCGGATCGTGCACATGCTGGCCGCGGAGGGCCTGCTCGCGCAGTCCGAGCCCTATGTGCGCGAGCTCGGCTGGCGCGAGTTCGGCCACCATCTGCTGTATCACTACCCGCACACCACCGATCAGCCGCTCAATCCGCAGTTCGCTCTGTTTCCGTGGGCTGACGAGCGCGAAGGCGAGGGTGGTCTGGAGGCCTGGCAGCAGGGCCGCACCGGCATTCCGATCGTCGATGCGGGCATGCGCGAACTGTGGAATACCGGCTGGATGCACAACCGGGTGCGCATGATCGTGGCCTCGTTGCTGACCAAGAACCTGCGCCTGCACTGGCTGCACGGCGCGCGCTGGTTCTGGGACACGCTGGTGGATGCCGACCTGGCTGCGAATACGCAGGGCTGGCAGTGGACCGCCGGCAGCGGCGCCGATGCCGCGCCGTACTTCCGGATCTTCAATCCGGTCGCGCAGGGCGAACGTTTCGATCCGCAGGGCACCTACGTCAAACGCCATGTACCGGAGCTCGCACGGGTGCCGCTGAAGGTGATCCACCAGCCGTGGACGCTCAAGCCCGCCGAGCGGGCAGCGATCGGCCTCGATGCGGGTGCCTATCCGGCACCGATCGTCGACCTGAAAGCGAGCCGCGAGGCCGCGCTGGCGGCCTACCAGCAGATGCGCGGTCGCTGAGGCGGACGCCCGCCCGGCGTCGGTCGGCATTGACGGCGGGAAAAATCGCGTGCTACACCCGGATGACTGTCGTTGATCGGGAACCGCGCATGGCCATTGGCAGCAGCCCCAAATCGGTCGAGCCGATGTCCAAGGTCGACACCGCGTGGCTGCGGATGGAGACGCCGACCAACCTGATGATGATCACCGGCGTGATGATGCTCGATCGCGCGCTGGACATCGAGCGCTTCAAGCGTGTGCTCGCCGAGCGCTTCCTCGCCTATCGGCGCTTCCGCCAGAAGGCGGTGAGCATCACCAGCGGGGCGGTGTGGGAAATCGATCGCGACTTCGACCTCGATTGGCACGTCAGGATCACCGCACTGCCGGGCGCCGCAGGCACCGCTGAACTGCAGCATCTGGTCAGCCAGCTCGCGTCGACGCCGCTGGATCACTCCAAGCCGCTGTGGCAATTCCACGTGGTCGAGAAGTTCGGCCAGGGCAGCGCGCTGATCATTCGGGTGCACCACTGCTATGCCGACGGCCTGGCGCTGGTGCAGGTGGTGCTGTCGCTCACCGACGCCGAGCGCAAGCGCGAAAAGCCCGCGCCGCTGGCGAGCACCTGGCTGAAGGAAGATCGCGGCGGCGTGCTCGATCGTCTGCTGGAGCCCGCGCGTGCGGGATTCGGCAGGGTCAGGCACCTCGGCGAGCGGATCGTCGGCAAGAGCATCGAATTGCTCACTCATCCCGAAGCTGCCGGGAAAATCGTCGACGAAGGCTCGGCGATCTTTCGCGAATTCGCCACTGCGCTGACCCTGGCCGACGACCCGCCGACTCCGTTGAAGGGACCGCTGGGCGTGACCAAACGGGTCGCGTGGATGGAGCCGCTGGACCTCGAGGAGGTGCGGTCGGTCGGGCGCGGCCTCGGTTGCACGGTCAACGACGTGCTGATGGCCTCGGTGGCGGGCGCATTGCGCAGCTACCTGCTCGACCTCGACGAGTCGGTCGATGGCTTGACGATCCGTGCCACCGTGCCGGTATCGCTGCGCCCGCTCGAGCACGCGAAGAAGCTCGGCAACCATTTCGGCCTGGTGTTCCTGGAGTTGCCGATCGGCGAGCCCAACCCGCTGCGGCGGCTCGAGCGGATCGCCGGCTGCATGCGCGAGATCAAGCGCTCGCGGCAGGCGGTGATGACCTTCGGCCTGCTGGCCGCGCTCGGGATGGGACCATCCGTGCTGCAGCGCCCGGCGCTGGAGCTGTTCAGTCGCAAGGCCACCGCGGTGGCCACCAACGTGCCCGGGCCCGCCGAGCCGCTGTACCTGGCCGGCTGCAAGATCAGTGAGCAGATGTTCTGGGTGCCGCAAAGCGGCTCGATCGGAATGGGCATCAGCATCCTGTCCTACAACGGCAAGGTGTTCTTCGGCCTGATCGCCGATGCCAAGCTGGTGCCCGACCCGAACCAGATCATCCGGCGCTTCCGGCCTGAATTCGACAAGCTGCTGCTGATCGCGCTGATGGAAGACTGGGAGCACCCGATCACTGCGGCCGACGCGGCGGCCACCTTGCTGCGCTTTGCCGGCGACGATGGTGCTTCGGCGGTGGAGGGGCATATCGTGCACGGCGGGCCCGCACCACTGGCGAAGCCCAGGCGGGTGCGTGGCAAGACCAAGCGCAAAGCGCGTGAGCCGAGCGCTGCCCAACCGCCGAAGTCGACGCCGGCGACAGCGAAATCGCGCGCCGTGCGCCGGGCCAAGGCGGCTCCAGCGCAGTCCGCCGTCGCTGCCGGCGAAAGCTTCGCCAGCGAGATCACGCGTTTCCGGCTCGGCCGTTCGCCCGTGTAAAGCGCACCTGCGGCGCGCCGCTGCATCTCCTGGCAGGCGTTGCGGCTCGCTACCACGGCGTCGCGCCATCGCGACAGGCGTGCGCTACTCGATATGCGACTTCGCGTCCATCGCGTCGAGCGCCTGCATCGCCTCGATCGGCTTGAGCTTGCCGGCCTTCGCATATGCGATCGCTGCATCGTCCTCGCGCTTGTCGCCGTACAGCAGCAGCAGCACGTTGCCGGTCTCGAGCCACACCACCGGTGCATCGGCGGCGAGCTTCTGCGCGGTCTTCAGGTGCTCCTCGGCGGTCGCGGCCTTCGCGCCATAGGTGAGGCTCGCGATCATGCCGCCGACCTTGGCCACGATCTCGGCGTGATAGGTCGCCATGGCCAGATGCGCTTCG
>JANOEA010000392.1:0-6392 GCA_031412975.1 Pseudomonadota bacterium
GCCGATGCCGGGGATCCGCGTCAGCGCGGCCACATCGCCGACCGTGACCAGCCGCGCGAACTCGTCGACGCCGGCGCCGGACAGGATCGCCAGCGCGGTCTTGGCGCCGATGCCGCTGACCTTGAGCAGGGTGCGGAACAGGGCGCGCTCGGCTTCGCGGAAGAATCCATACAGCGCGACGGTGTCCTCGCGTACCGCGTAGTGCACGAAAAGCGTGGTCTCGCGGCCGGTTTCGGGCAGCTCGTAGAAGGTCGACATCGGCGCTTCCAGCTCGTAGCCGACGCCGTTGACGTCGATCACCAGCCACGGCGGCGACTTCGCCGCCACGATGCCACGCAGGCGTCCGATCATCGACGTCTCCAACTGCTGCGGGGGATGCCCAGCCGTGCGGTGCTGGCGCGCGTATGGGCGTGGGTGATCGCGATCGCCAGTGCGTCGGCGGCATCCGCCTGCGGCTTGTCGCCGAGTTTGAGCAGGATCCCGATCATGTGCTGGATCTGCACCTTGTCCGCACCGCCGGAACCGGTCACCGCCTGCTTGATCTCCTTCGCCGCGTACTCGTGCACGGCCAGGTCGCGGGCGACCACCGCGCAGATCGCAGCGCCGCGCGCCTGCCCGAGCTTGAGCACCGAGTCGGCGTTGTTGCGCGCGGCGAACACCCGCTCGATCGCGACTTCCTGCGGCTGGTAGGCATCGAGCAGGCTGCCGAGCTGTTCGAAGATCTGCTTCAGGCGCAGGGCAAAAGTCGCATTCTCGGTCAGGTGCAGGGTCGCGTGATGCACATGCCGCGCCTGCCCGACCGCATCGACGTCGATGATGCCGACACCGGTGCGCTGCGAGCCGGGATCGATGCCGAGGATGCGGATCAATGGATGGCTGCTCACGCGTTGACCTGGTGCCGCGGGGGGATGGATGCAGCCGCGGTTCGGGCCGCTCGGACCTGAGCGGCGCGCGCAACCGGGTGCATCCACAACCGCAAGAGAATAGCATCCACTCCAGGGGTGGCCGGCTGGACCGCACCCGGGGAGGCGCCCGACGATCCGGGCGTCATTGGACAGACTGCCTTGTACCGGGAGCGCCGTGTCCGACCCGCTGTTCGAATTTGCGCCTGTGGCCCTGATCGCTGTCGATGAACGGCACCGGATAGCTGCGGCCAATCGTGCGGCACTGCAGCTGCTCGGCCGCGCGTGCGCGCCACCGGCGCCGCTGGATCGCCTGGTCGGCGACGAGGTCGGCATCATGGTCCAGCGCATCCTCGCGCAAGGCGCCGGGCGTGGCTCGATCGACGCCGACGTGGTCGATGCCGGCGGCGGGCTGCGCGCGATGCGGATCGAAGCCGCGCTGGCGGGCGCACGCGTGGTGCTGTGCCTGTCGCCGATGAGTGCGCACCAGGAAGCGGGGCCGCAGCCGGGCTGGTGGCCGACCGGCCTGGTCGCCGCCGCCGCGCGCGAACTGCGCCAGCCGCTGGTGGCCAACCTCGGCAGCGTGGAAATCCTGACCCAGTCCCCGCTGTCGGACTCGCAGCTGGCCGACGCGCGCGTCGCGCAGGACCAGGGCCGCGCGGCACTGACCCGTCTCGATGCGCTGGCCGATCTGGCGCGCTTCGAGTCCGGCACCGTGCGCCTGGACTGCGCGCCGCTCAATCCGGTGGCGTTGATCGAGGGCGCGATCGGCGCGATCTCCGGGCGCGCGCATCGCGCCGGACTGTGTGCGGCCACCGTGATCGATCCCGCGTTGCCGCTGAACCTGGTCGGCGATCCACAGTGGCTGCTGCGCGCGGTGACCGTATTGCTCGACAACGCGATGCGGCATACGCGCAGCGGCGGCCTGGTGCTGCGCGCGCGCATCGAAGAACGCCGCGGCCGCCGCTACCGGCTGGCGATCGAGGTGCAGGACACCGGTGGCGGCGTGCCGGACTCGCTGCGCCCGCACCTGTTCGAGCCGTTGATCCAGCGCACCGATCTGTCGTGGGATCGCAAGCAGGGCCTCGGCATCAGCCTCGCGCTGTGCCGGCGGGTGGCGCGCTCGATGGCCGGCGATGCCTACTACCGGCCGGCCAGCCCTTCCGGCAGCGTGTTCGGATTCACTTGCGACCTGCCGCTGGATGGCGACGAGGTGCTGTCGCTGGAGCCGCGGATCAACATGGTGCGGCAAAAACGCGTACTGCTGATCGATCCGCATCCGCTGCGTACCGCGACCTTCCTCGAACAGCGGCGGCGCTGGGGCATGGACGCGCGCGCGATGCACGATGGGCGCGACGTTGGCGCTGCGCTGCGCGACGGCTGGAAACCGCATCTGGTGCTGATCCACCAGGCAGCGCCGCATGCCTTCGACTCGCTCAACGCGCTGGGCGCGGCGCGCGTGGTCGGCGTGGTGCCGGTCGGCACGCCGGCGGCGCGCAAGGCCGTGCCGCGCGGCCGCGAACTCGAATGGATGTCGCTGCCGCTGCATCGTGATGCCCTGTTGTGCTGCCTGCGGGGCGACCCGATCCCGTCGCTGGCGCGACCCGAGGGTGGCGAAGGCGCCGGCGTCGACACGCGCGCACTGCGCGTGCTGCTGGCCGAAGACAGCGATTCCAATCGCGCGGTGCTGCTGGCCCAGCTGCAGCGCCTCGGCGTCGCGGCCGACGGCGTGGCGACCGGATCGGATGCGGTGCGCCTGGCGATGCAGCGCCGCTACGACCTCGTGCTGCTCGACCTCGCACTGCCGGATTTGTCCGGCACCAACGTCGCCGAAGGCATCCGCGGGGCCGGCGGCGATGGCATGGATGTCCCGATCCTCGCGATCACCGGCAGCGGTGAGCCCGAGGACCGCCAGCGCGCGCTCGCCGCCGGCATGAACGATTTGTTGGTGAAACCGCTGCCGATCGACGAACTGGCGGTCGCGATCGAACGCTGGACCGGGATCAAGCCGGTCGGCCGGCAGATGGCCGCGGGCCGCGGCGATGCGCTGTCGAGCGGCCTGCTCGAACAGCTCGAAAAGGACGTCGGCCCTGCCCTGTTCGTCGACCTGCTGGGGCGCTTCGGGCGCGAGCTGCAGTCGCGCTGCGAGCGACTCTCGGCGGCCGCAGCCACCGGCGACCGCGCCGCGCTCGAGCGCGAATCGCATGCGTTGAAGTCGGCTGCGCGTTCCTATGGCGCGGGCGCGGTCGCCGATGTGGCCGCAGCGATCGAAGGTTATGCGCGCGACGATCGCGCGCCAGCCGCCGCGCTGATGGTGCAGAACCTGCCGGAGCTCGCGCGCGCCGCGCAACAGTCGATCGAGCGCCTGCTGCTCGCGCGCAGCGCACCCGCGACCGCGGACGGCGCCGATGTCTGACCCCAGCACTGCGGTGCCGATCGACATGCAACCGCAGGTGCTGGTCGTCGACGACAGCGATTCGCTGCGCGCGATGCTGCTGGCCTACCTGCGCGACCAGCCGTGGACGCTCACCGCGGTGGGCAGTGCGCAGGAAGCCCTGCAGGCGATCGAACACCAGCGCCCGGACCTGATCCTGCTCGACATGCAGCTGCCCGATGCGCAGGGGCTGGAGTTGTTCCATTCGATGCGGGCGCACTCGCCGCGCAGCGCGATCGTGGTGATCACCGCAATCGGATCGATCGGCCTGGCGGTCGAAGCGACCCGCGCCGGCGCGCTGGATTTCCTCGAAAAGCCGGTCACCCGCGAGCGCCTGGTGCAGTCGGCGCGCAATGCGGTCGATCGCGTACTGCTGGAACGGCGCATGGACCGGCTGGCCGGCGAGCTCGGCGGCAGCGGCCTGCATGGATTGCTGGGCGCCTCGCATACGATGCAGGAAACCATCAAGGCGCTGCGCGCGGCGGCCGCCAGCGACGCGCCGCTGCTGCTGCTAGGCGAACCCGGCAGCGGCCTGCGGTTGGCCGCGCGCGCGGTGCATCGCGAGCAAGCGCGCGACGCGCACCTGTTGATCTCGATCGATTGCGACGGCAATGAAGCGACCGCCCAGCTGCAGGCGGCGCTCGCCGATGAACGTTACGGCACGCTCGCGCTGCATGCGATCGACGCGCTGCCTGCGCCCGCGCAGGAGACGCTGCTGAATGCGCTCGAGCATCCGCGCCGCGCCTGGCGACTGATCGCGAGCAGCACGCAAACCGCGGCATCGCCCAACAAGGACCGCAGGTTGCGCGCCGACCTCGTGCAGCGCATCCACGTGGCGCCGGTGCGGCTGCCGCCGCTGCGCTGGCGCGAAGACGACGTGCTGCTGCTCGCGCGGCATTTCCTCGCGATCGATGCGGCCGCCGCGATCAAGCAGTTCGATGGTTTCGACAGCGCCGCGGTCGCAGCCCTCCGGCGCCACCCGTGGCCCGCCAACGTGGCCGAGCTGCGCAATGCCACGCGCCACGTTGCTGCGTGGTTCAACGGCGGCATCGTCGGCCTCGCCGACCTTCCCGCAGGACTGCGCGAAGCCGCCGACACCCCCGCGGGCACCCTCGTCGAACCACTCTGGCTGGTCGAACAGCGCGCGATCCGCAATGCGATCAAGTCCTGCGGTGGCGACTATGCGATGGCCGCAACGCGGCTGCAGATCCCGTTGGAAGAACTGCAGCAACGCCTGTTGCGAGGGGCTGGAGGCGGTTGACGCGCACGCGCGGCGAACCGGCTCGTGTGCGTGCACATAGTCCCCGGCGTGCCAGCAGCAAGAGCACCGTGGCGGGGCCTGCCTGCATGCAGGCACCACCGAGCGCTCAGTCCTTCTTCGGCTTGACCACCCGCACATGCAGCTCCTGCAACTGCGCTTCCGGCACTTCGCTGGGTGCATCGGTGAGCAGGCAGGTCGCGCTCGCGGTCTTCGGGAACGCGATCACGTCGCGGATCGACTCGGTGCCGACCATCAGCGCGGCGATGCGGTCGATGCCGAACGCGATGCCGCCGTGCGGCGGCGCGCCGTACTTGAGCGCCTCGAGCAGGAAGCCGAACTTCTTCTCCGCCTCGTCGCGCGAGATGCCGAGCAAATCGAACACCGTGCTCTGCATCTCGGGCCGATGGATGCGGATCGAACCACCGCCGATCTCGTTGCCGTTGAGCACCATGTCGTAGCCGCGGCTGACCGCATTGACCGGATCGGCCGCGAGCGCGGCCGCGTCGTCGACCTTCGGCGCGGTGAACGGATGATGCAGCGCGATGTAGCGCTTGTCGGCGGCGTCGTACTCGAACATCGGGAAATCGACCACCCACAGCGGACGCCAGGCGTGTTCGACCAGGCCCATGTCGCGCGCGACCTTCAGGCGCAGCGCGCCCATGAAATCCGACACCAGCTTCCACGGGCCCGCGCCGAAGAACAGCACGTCGCCGGTCGCAGCACCAACCGCACCGAAGATGCCTTCGATCGCCTTATCGTCGAGGAACTTGATGATCGGCGAGGTCAGGCCCTCGCGCCCCTTGGTCAAATCATCGATGCGGATCCATGCGAGGCCCTTGGCACCGTACCTGGACACGAACACGCCCAGATCATCAAGCTGCTTGCGGGTCATTTCCGCGCCCTTGGGCAGGCGCAGGCAGGCCACGCGACCACCGGGATCGGCAGCCGGTCCGCTGAACACCTTGAACTCCACATGGCGCACGTGTTCGGCCACGTCGATCAGTTCGAGCGCGATGCGCAGGTCCGGCTTGTCGGAACCGTAGCGACGCATCGCTTCGGCGTAAGTCAGGCGCGGGAACTCCGCGCCGAGATCGACGTCGACGACTTCCTTGAACACGTGGCGGATCATCGCCTCGACGAAGTCCTGCACCTCGCGCTCACCGATGAACGCGAACTCCATGTCGAGCTGGGTGAATTCCGGCTGCCGATCGGAACGCAGGTCCTCGTCGCGGAAGCAGCGCGCGATCTGGTAATAGCGATCCATGCCGGCCATCATCAGCAGCTGCTTGAACAGCTGCGGCGATTGCGGCAACGCGTAGAACTCGCCCGCATGCACGCGCGAGGGCACCAGGTAATCGCGCGCGCCCTCCGGGGTGGCCTTGGTCAGGATCGGGGTTTCGATGTCCTGGAATGCGCGCGCATCGAGGTAGTGGCGCAATGCGGATACCAGCCGCGTGCGCGTGCGCAGCGCCGCCTGCATCGCCGGACGCCGGATGTCGAGATAGCGGTACTTCAAGCGATGTTCTTCGCCGGGCGTCTCGTGCAGCATGAACGGCAGCGGCGCGGATGCGTTGAGGATCTCGACCACCTCGGCGACCACCTCGACCGCACCGGTCTTGAGCCGATCGTTGAGCTGTGCCGGCGGGCGCGCACGCACCCGACCGGTGATCCGCAGGCAGAACTCGTAGCGCACCTTGTCGGCCTGTGCGAAGGCCTCTGCGTTGTCGGGCTCCGCAACCACCTGCACGATGCCCTCGTGGTCGCGCAGATCGATGAACACCACGCCGCCGTGGTC
>JANOEA010000393.1:0-8540 GCA_031412975.1 Pseudomonadota bacterium
GGCGGGCTGATCGTCGGATTGCTTGGCTGGTGGTTCGGGCGCGGCTGGCGCCTGCCGGGTGCCGCGCTCGCCGCGATGGGCTGGTTCCTGCTGCACGCGCAGTCATCGCTCGCGCTGCGCATCGATCCCGCGCTGGAAGGCCGGCTGCTGCAAGTCGAGGGCAGGGTGGTGGGACTGCCCGAGCGCGATCCCGGTCGCGAGCGCTTCGAGTTCGTGGTCGAGCGTGCATTGCTCGACGATCGGCGGCTGCAGATCCCCGGCACCTTGCGGGTGTCGATCTACCGCGATCCAGTGCCCGTGCAGGCAGGCCAGACACTGGCGCTGGAAGTTCGACTGCGGCGCCCGCGCGGACTGCGCAACCCCGATGGTTTCGACTTCGAGCGACTCGCGCTGGAGCGCCGCTACGCGGCCACCGGCCACGTGACCCGGGTGCTGCGCCGCGATCCGGATCCGACCGGCATCGACGCGCAGCGTGCAGCTGTCTCCGCGTGGATCGCGGCCACCATCGGTGCGCGCGATGCGGCCAGCCTGCTGCGCGCGCTGGCCGTCGGCGACCAGGCCGCGATTCCGGACCCGATGTGGGAGACGTTCCGGATCACCGGCACCACCCACCTGGTGGCGATCTCGGGCTTCCATATCGGCCTGGTCGCGAGCGCGGGCGCCGCGCTCGGCGCGCTGCTGCATTGGCTGTTTCCGGCGCTGGGCATGCGCGTGCCGCGGCGGCCGGCCGCCGCGACGTTCGGCCTGCTGGCGGCGGTGGCCTATTCGCTGTTGGCGGGTTTCTCGCTGCCGGTGCAGCGCACCCTGGCGATGATCGTGGTGGTATTGCTCGCGGTCCTGCTGCGGCGGGTGACAGCGGCCGGCAACGCGCTCGCACTGGCGGTGCTGGTGGTGTTGGCCTTCGACCCGCTGGCCGTACTCAATCCCGGATTCTGGCTTTCGTTCGGCGGCGTGTTCTGGCTGATGTTCGCGCTCGGCGGCCGCCGCGGCGAGCGCTGGTGGCGCAGCTACACGCGGGCGCAGTGGGTCGCGTTCATCGCCCTGCTGCCATTGGGGATCGCATGGTTCCAGCAGATCTCGCTGGTCGGTCCGGCAGTCAACTTCGTGGCGATTCCGTGGGTCAGTTTCGTGCTCGTGCCACTGCTGCTGCTCGCGCTGGCGATCGAGCCGCTGACCGCCGGCTTCGCGGGATTGGTGCTGCATGCCGCTGCGTATTGCGCCGGGCTGTATCTGGATGGGTTGCGCCACGCCGCGGCGCTGCCGCTCGCGATGTGGCAGTGGCCAGCGCCGGGCGGCCTCGCATTGGCGCTCGCGATGCTCGGCGTCAGCGTGCTGCTGCTGCCGCGCGCAGTCGGCGCGCGATGCCTTGGCCTGCTGCTGATGTTGCCGCTGCTGTTGCCGCGCATCGAGCGCCCGCCCCTGCACAGCTTCGAGCTGAGCATGCTCGATGTGGGGCAGGGCATGGCGATCATCGTGCGTACCCACCGTCACGCGCTGCTCTACGATGCCGGGCCCGCACGCCCGGACGGACTCGACAGCGGCGAGGCAATCGTCGCGCCGGCGCTGCGCGCGCTCGGCGTTGCGCGCCTCGATGCGCTGCTGGTCAGCCACGGCGACAACGACCATGCGGGTGGCGCGCCCGCGGTGCAATCCTCGCATCGGCCTGCGGTGGTGATGAGCGGGCCCGGTACCGGGCTGGGTGCGCCCTGTGTCGGCGGGCAAGCCTGGAACTGGGACGGCGTACGCTTCGAACTGCTGCATCCTCCGGCGCATTTCCCCGCGTTGCGCAACGAGGCCTCATGCGTGTTGCGGGTCGTCGCGGGCGCCGGCGCAGCACTGCTTCCCGGCGACATCGGCAGCGTCGTCGAGCAGCGCCTGGTGCGTGACGCCGCGGTGCTCGATGCCGGCCTGCTGGTCCTGCCGCACCATGGCAGCCGCAGTAGCAGCAGTGCCGAGTTCCTGGCCGCGGTCGGACCGCGAATCGCGCTGGTTTCGGCCGCGCACCGCAGTCGCTTCGGTCATCCGAATGCGCAGGTGGTGGCGCGCGCCGAGGGGCTCGGCGCGCGGGTGATGGGTACCGCGGAGCATGGCGCGCTCCACTGGCGCATCGATCCGGACGGGGGCATCCGCCTGCTCGAGTCCGCCCGCGGCGACCGGCCTCGCCTGTGGCAGGAGGGCAAGCCGTGACCGGCCCGACAGTTCCTTGTGTCCGTGCTTGGGTGGCTTGCGGCGGCTGCTATGATTTGCGGCATATCGGATCGCAACGGGAGTTGCCGCGTGCTGGAACTGCTGATGGCAGGCGGATGGGGCATGGTCCCCATCCTGATCTGTTCGGTGCTGGTGGTGTCGATCGTGGTCGAACGCTTCTGGTCGCTGCGCCGCCAGGTCGTGGTACCACCGGGCCTGGGTGAAGAGGTGCGGGGCTGGGTCGCCGGCAAACGCTTCGATGCCGAGCACATCAGTGCGCTCGAGAAGACCTCGCCGCTGGGACTGCTGCTGGGCGGCGCGCTGCGCGTCCGCCACCTCGGGCGCGATGCCGTGCGCGAACGGGTCGAGGACGTCGGCAGGCAGGTGATGCATGATCTGAGCCGGTTCCTCACCACGCTCGGCACGCTCGCGCTGATCTCGCCGCTGCTCGGCCTGCTCGGCACCGTGATCGGCCTGATCCGCATGTTCCTGGCCGCGATGGTGCACGGCGTGGGCGATGCGCAGTACATGGCCGGCGGCATCGGCGAGGCGCTGGTGTGCACCGCGGCGGGCATCTCGGTCGCGATTCCCGCCTACATCTTCCACCGCTATTTCCGTTCGCGGGTCACCGGCTATGGCCTGGTCATGGAGCGCGAACTGCAGGTGATGCTCGATACCCTGGAGCGGCCGGTCGCCGCGCGCGTTGCGGCGCGATGAAGATCGCGCCGTCGGCCAGCGAGGACGATTTCGAGATCAACGTCATCCCGTTGATCGACGTGATGCTGGTGCTGCTGATGTTTCTGGTGCTGACCACCACTTTCAGCAACAACACCCGGGTCAGGATCACCCTGCCGGAGTCGGCAGCGTCGGCGACCAGCACGGAAGGCCAGGAACTGCTGCTGATGATCGACCGCGAAGGCCGCTACTACGTGGGCGCGAACGAGGTGCTGAATCCCTCGATCGCGACGCTGAAGCAGGCGTTGGAGGCGGCCGCGGGAAACAACCGCGGCCAGCGCGTGGTGCTGCGCGCCGACGGCCGCACGCCGCACCAGAGCGTGGTCACCGCGATGGATGCGCTGGCCCAGTTGGGCTTCGCCAACCTGCAGATCGCCACCGTGCCCGCCGAGGCCGGCAAGTAGCCGGTGCCCGAAGCAGCGGCCAGCCCCGCGGCAGCATCCAGCGCGGTCATCTATCGGCGCCTGCTCGGCTACACGCGTGCGAACTGGGGCCTCGCGGTGCTTGCGGTGCTTGGCATGCTGGTCGAGGCCGGTGCGGCGGGTGCGTTCGCCGCGCTCATGCAGCCGCTGGTCGACCAGACCTTCGTCGCACGCGACCCGCAGGCCGCGGCATGGTTGCCGTTCGCGATCGTCGGCCTGTTCGTCGCCCGCGGCGTGGCCACCTTCGTCACCGACTACGGCATGGCGCGAATCGGGCGCGGCACCGTGCAGACCCTTCGCGAGCAGGTGCTGGAAAAATTCCTGCGCATGCCGTCGCGTTGGTTCGACGCCCATCAGAGCGCATCGCTGGTCGCCCAGCTCACCTACAACACCGAGCAGGTCGCGCAGGCCAGCAGCGATGCGGTCAAGGTCACTATCACCGATCTGTTCACGATCGCGGCACTATTGACGGTGATGCTGATGCAGAGCGTGCGGGTGACCATCGCGATGCTGGTCATGGGGCCGCTGATCGCCGTGATCGTGAGCGTCGTCGGGCGGCGCTACCGACGGATCAACACCCGCATCCAGGGATCGATCGGCGAGCTGTCGCACATCGCCGAAGAAGCGATCTCGCGCCAGCACGTGGTCAAGGTGTACGGCGGCCAGGCGCGCGAGGTGGCACGCTTCGGCGCGGTGGTCGAACGCAATCGACGCCTGCAGGTCAAGGTCGAGACCACGCGCGCGATCAGCTCCTCGCTGGTGCAGTTGCTCGCGGCCGTCTCGCTGGCGGTGATCGTGTTCGTGGCCGGCCGTGAAGCGATGGCCGATCGACTCTCGCCCGGCGCCTTCGTCGCGCTGATGACCGCGATGATGGCGCTGCTGCCCTCGCTCAAGCGGATCACCAACGTGCAGGGCATGATCCAGAAGGGCGTAGCGGCCGCGACCGGGCTGTTCGAGGTACTCGACGCCGAGGATGAGCGCGATGCGGGCACCCGCACCCTGGCGCGAGCCGAGGGCCGGTTGCAGTATCGCGCAGTGACGGTGAGCTATTCGGACGACAAGGCGCCGGCACTCGAGGGGGTCGACTTCAGCGCCGCGCCGGGCACCGTTACCGCGATCGTCGGTCGCTCCGGCAGCGGCAAGTCGACCCTGGTGCGCCTGCTGCCGCGCCTGTACGAAGCACAGTCCGGAGAAGTGCTGCTCGACGACATCCCGATCGGCGAATTCCGGCTGGCCGACTTGCGCCGCCAGATCGCGCTGGTCAGCCAGGACGTGCTGCTGTTCGACGACACCGTGGCCGCCAACATCGCCTACGGCGCGCCAGCCGGCACCGACCACGCGCGGATCGTTCAGGCCGCGCAGGCCGCCAATGCGATCGACTTCATCGAGGCGCTGCCGCAGGGTTTCGGGACCCGGATCGGCGAGGATGGGACGCTGCTCTCGGGCGGCCAGCGGCAGCGACTGGCGATCGCGCGCGCGCTGCTCAAGGACGCCCCGATCCTGATCCTCGACGAGGCCACCTCGTCGCTCGACAGCGAGTCGGAGCGGCTGATCCAGGAAGCGCTCGAGCGCATCATGCGCGGGCGCACCACGCTGGTCATCGCGCATCGGCTGTCGACCGTCGAGCATGCCGACCAGATCCTGGTGCTCGATCACGGTCGCATCGTAGAGCGCGGCAACCACGCCACGCTGATCGGTCGCGGCGGACCCTATGCGCGACTGCACGGCCAGCAGTTGCGCGACGCATGAGCGCCCGGTGAGCGCCACCACGCGCGCGCGCTGGCAGTCGCGGCTGGATGCGATCTGGTACGCGGATGCGCCGACGCCGTGGCCGCTGGATCTGCTCTCTGGGGCCTACGCGCGGGTGTTGGGGTGGCGGCGCTGGCTGTATGCGAATCGGCTGCTGCGCAGTCGGCGGGTGCCGGTCCCGGTCGTGGTGGTCGGCAACCTGACGGTCGGCGGCACCGGCAAGACCCCGTTGGTCGCCGCGTTGGTTGCCGAACTGCGGCAGCGCGGCTGGCGGCCCGGGATCGCATTGCGTGGCCATGGCGGCAGTCGGCGGCGTCCCGGCGTATTGCCGGCCGACCCACGGGCTTCCGAGTTCGGTGACGAAGCGGTATTGCTGGCGCGCGCAACCGACGTGCCGGTGGCGGTCGGTCGCGATCGCGCGGGCGCCGCCGCACTGCTGGTCGCACGCGATTGCGACCTGATCGTATGCGACGACGGCCTGCAGCACTGGGCGCTGGCGCGCGACATCGAAATCCTGGTGATCGACGGCGTGCGCCGCTTCGGCAACCAGCGGCTGCTGCCGGCCGGACCACTGCGCGAGCCGGTCGAGCGCGCGAGCCGGGTCGACTTCACCGTGGTCAACGGAGGCGCTGCGGGAGCGGGCGAGTATCCGATGCAGGTCAGCGGCAGCCGCGCGGTCGGCATCGGGCCCGGCGCGCGCGCGATTGCGCTCGACGTGCTGCGCGGACAATCCGTGCATGCGGTGGCCGGAATCGGCAACCCCGAACGGTTCTTCCGCATGCTGGAGTCGTTTGGCATCATCGTGCAGCGGCATCCGTTGCCCGACCACCACGTCTTCGACGGCAGCGAACTTCGCTTCGCCGATGAACTGCCGGTGCTTGTCACCGAAAAGGATGCGGTCAAGTGCGCCGTGTTCGCGGGTGCCGGGGTCCACGTGGTGCCGGTCGAGGCACAGCTCGAACAGATCTTCTACGACCGCCTGAACAGCGCACTGCATCGCCTGCCGGAGAGCGCCGCATGAACGAGGGTTTCGTGGTCGCGATTCCTGCGCGGCTGGGTTCGACCCGGCTGCCCCGCAAGCCCCTGCAGCTGCTGGCGGGCCGCGCGCTGATCGTGCACGTGGTCGAGCGCGCGCTGGCGGCCGGTGCGCGGCAGGTGATGGTGGCCACCGATGCACCCGAAATCGCGGCGGCCGTGGCGACGCTCGGCGTCAGCGTGGCGATGACCCGTGCGGACCACCCGAGCGGCACCGATCGGCTCGCCGAGGTCGCGCTGCAGCAAGGCTGGGGCGATGACACCATCGTGGTCAACCTGCAGGGCGACGAGCCTCTCGCACCGGCGAGCGGGATCGTCGCGGTCGCCGCGGCGCTCGCGCGCAGCACCGATGCGCCAATGGCGACACTGGCCACGCCGATCCACGATGCGGCAACGCTGTTCGACCCCAACGTGGTCAAGGTGGTGCGCGACCATGCCGGCTGCGCGATGTATTTCTCGCGCGCACCGATTCCGTGGGCGCGCGACGGCTTCGCGAGCCAGCGCGACAGCCTGCCGCCGGGCGTGGAGTTCCTGCGCCATATCGGCATCTACGCCTATCGCGCGGGGTTCCTGCGTCGATTCGCAGCCCTGCCGCGCGGGCGGCTGGAAGACATCGAGGCGCTCGAGCAACTGCGGGTGCTCGAAGCCGCGCAACGCATCGTGGTCGGAATCGCGCCGGAGGCGTTTCCTGCAGGCGTCGACACCGAACACGACCTCAGGCGCGTCGAGGCGCTGTTGGCGGCCGCTCGCCCAATCGGTGACAACGCCTAAAGTCTTTCCGCTAGCCCATTGATCGAAAAGACTTTAAGCTTGTCCCAGCGGGCCCCCGGCAGCCCGTGAACGATGCGATGGCGCCAATGGGGATGATGATGAACCTGCGCCTTCCTGCGCCCGAGTTGCCCGACGAACTGGAATGGGTGAACACCCAGGCCCCGGTGCGTCTGGGCGGCTTGCGTGGTCGCGTGGTGATCCTGCATTTCTGGAGTTACTCCAACATCCAGTCGCAGAACAACCTGCCCGACCTGCGTCACCTCGAGAACAAGTACCACGATGGCCTGAGCGTGGTGTCGATCCATTGCCCGAAGTTCAGCGCCGAGCGCATTGCCGCCAACGTACTCAAGGCGGTCAACCGCGGATTCATCCGCCACGCGGTCGCCTCCGATCCGGACTATCGCTGCTGGCAGCTGTTCGGCGTGCGCGCATGGCCGACGTTGGTGGTGATCGACACCGAGGGCAACATCGTCCAGACCCTGGTCGGCGAGGGCCATCGCGCCGCGCTCGATCCGCTGGTCCACCAGTTGCTCGACGACGCTGCGCGACGCGACGCGCGGGCCTACGAATCGACCGCACCGATCTCGCGCCCCGAGCCGAAGCTCCCGCTGCGCTTTCCGAGCCGCGTGCTGGCCACCGAGACCGCGCTGTATGTCGCCGACAGCGGGCACAACCGGATCCTCGAGACCACCCACGACGGCCGCATCCTGCGCCAGTTCGGCTCCGGCAATCCGGGCTTCTGGGATGGCAAGACCAGCGACGCGGGTTTCTCCAATCCGCACGGGATGGCGATCGTCAAGGACGTGCTCTACGTGGCCGACCTCGGCAACCATGCGATCCGCCGCGTGCGCCTGCTCAGCGGCGAGGTCGACACCGTGGCCGGCACCGGCTTGCTCGGCTACGAAGTGGTGGCCGACGCCCCGGACGCCCGCGCGGTCGGACTCAATGCACCGATCGACCTGGTCGCTGCATCCGAGCGCCTGTTCATCGCAATGGCAGGCTCCAACCAGATCTGGGCGCTGGATTTGATCCGCCAGCGGATCGGCTGCCTGATCGGCACCGGCGCCCACGGCTGCGACGATGGCGGCTCCGATGCGGCGAGCTTTGCTCGTCCCAGCGGCCTGGCCATGCATGGCCAGATGCTGTATGTCGCCGATTCGGATGCGTCGGCGATCCGTTCGATCCGCCTGATCGACCTGCAGGTCCGCACCCTGGTCGGCAGTGGGGTCTACGAGTTCGGCGATCTCGATGGCGTGGCGGAAAAGCCGCGGCTGGGGACGAAAACCATGCCAATGACGCCAAAGGAAGGCCAGTATCTGGTCTTCATCTACTACTACTCGAAGATCAATGGACGCCCGCCGGCGGAGGCCGATTTGCAGCGGTTCTTCGGCGTCTCTCCGCCGACGGTGCATAACACGCTGAAAAATCTCGTTGCCAAGGGACTCTTGGCCCGCGAGCCACGCGTCGCGCGTTCGATGGAGGTGCTTGTCCCCAGGTCGGAGTTGCCGGACCTGGAATGATCACTGCCGGACTCGCAGCCGGCGGCGGGGCTGACGGTCGACTCGGAAGCTGGCTTGCCGGAATGTGGTCATCTCGCTCTGCGAGATGAAGCGGCTCGGCGCAGCCGAGACGGGCGTCAGG
>JANOEA010000394.1:0-3328 GCA_031412975.1 Pseudomonadota bacterium
AGCCATGATTCTCGTTCAAGGATTTCGAAGGATTCCGGGACCAAAAGGATTCCGGGACAGCCAAGATTCTCGGATTCCGGGACAGCCACGTTTCTCGGATTCCGGGACAACCAAGATTCTCGTATTCCGCGGATTCCGCGCGGATTCCGGGACAGCCAAGTTTCTCGTCCGCAGAATTGTGGCTGTCCCGATTCGCGGAATCATGGCTGTCCCGGATTGCTTGTCGTCCCGGATTGCTGATTCGCGGAATCATGGCTGTCCCGGATTGCTTCCCGGATTGCTCAAAATCATGGCTGTCCCGGATTGCTGTCCGGAATCATGGCTGTCCCGGATTGCTTGTCCCCTGAATCAGGGCTGCCCCGGATTGCTTCCCGGATTGCTTCGTGGCTGTCCCGGATTGCTCGGATTGCTGGTCCCGGATTGCTGTCCCGGATTGCTCCGGTCCCGGATTGCTCCGATTTGCTCCGCTCAGGGCGGTGGCAATACGGCGGACGGCCGCTGCGGCGGCGGTGCGTCAAGGGCGGCCACCAGTGCCGCATCGCGGTCGTAGAGATCGGCGAGGAAGCGCACGGTTCCGTCCTCCACCACCGCCGTGAGGTACTGCAGGTGCACCAGGATCGGCGTGGCGAGGTCGACCCGCGTCTCGGCGCCGCTGGCGACTGCGGCGTCGATCCGCGCGCGGTCCCAGCCGGGCACGCCGGCGAGCGCCCACTCGGCGAGGTCGAGCGCACCGTCGACGCGGATGCAGCCGGAGGAGAAGTCGCGCCGGGTGCGCGCGAACAGGCCACGCTGCGGAGTGTCGTGCAGGTAGACATCGTGGCCGTTGGGCAGGATCAGCTTGACCTGGCCCAGCGCATTCAGCGGCCCGGGGCTTTGGCGCAGGCGGTAGGGGAAGTGCTGGCGCGACAGCGCCGCCCAGTCGATGCCGCCGTGGTCGACGACGCGGCCCCAGGCGTCGAGCACGCTGAAGCCGAGGCGGTCGACCTGCGCCGGATCGCGGCTGAACACGGGCAGCTTGTCCTGCGTGGCGAGGCGCCGCGGGACTTCCCACCACGGATTGAGCACGACGTAGCGCAGGTCGGCGGAAAAACTCGGCGTGCGCCGCACCTCGCGGCCCACGATCACGCGATGCACGCGCTCGATGCGGTCGCCGGCGTGCGCTTCGAGCCGGAAGTTGGCGATGTTGACCCGGATCTGGCGGCCCTGCTCGTCATCGGGCAACCAGCGCAGGCGCTCGAGGTTGGCGCGTAGCTGCTCGACGCGAAACGCGGGCGTGTGGGCGAGCTCAACGCGGGTCGCCGCGCCGACCACACCATCGGGTTCGAGGTTGGCAGTGCGCTGGAAGCCGCGCACTGATTCATCGAGCAGCTCATCGAAAGTCTCGTCGCCGGCGGCGGCATCGACCTGCCCGATCAGGCCTTCGGCCAGCAGTCGCGCGCGAAGCTGCGCCACCTGCGGACCACGATCGCCGGCACGCAGGCTCGGGCCCGCATCGAGCATCGGCCACGGCGTGCCTGCGGCGAGATCGCGCCAGCGCACGAGCGCCTCGCGCAGCGCCGTATAGTGCGCATCGCGCGGTGCAAGCGCATCGAGCGACTGCGCCACCTCACCCGCCGCCAACGCCTGCCCAAGCCGCGCGACGAGGTCGATACCCGGCCGCGTGGCGCTCCAATCCGGCTCGACCGTGCGCGGATCGATGCGGCCGCCGTGCAGGTGCGCGGCCATCATCAGCCAGGCGTCGGTAGCGATCAGCTCGTGGTCCGGCGCGCAGGTCGCGGGATCGGCGAGCACGGCGCGATGGTAGTCGTCCGGATCGAGCCCATGGCTCGCGACGGACTCGATCGCGCCCTGCAACGCGACCCTCGCCGCGGCGCAGCTGTCGCCGGTCCATGCCGGCTGGAATCCGCGCTGGCGATAGAAGCGCGCGACCGCATCGGGATCGATCAGCCGGGTGCCGGCGACTTCGGTGATTGGAGCTTCGGCCGCGAGGCGCACGGCCAGTTCGCCGACATCCGCCGGCGGCGCATCACCGGCCTGCGTGAGCGCCGACAAGATCCCGAGCAGTATCGCCAGCCATCCACGACAGCGGCGAACCACCGGCGGCTCAGGGTGCGGCTGTCGAGGAAACGCCGCCGTCACGAGCCGGTGTCGCGGTCCGCGCGGCGAGCGCGCGGGCATCGCAGTTGGCGAAGGCCGAGGCCTTTGCCCAGCGCGGATCCGGATGCCAGGCGAACAGCAGATGGCCCGCGCGCAATCTGTCGATCAGCTCGCGCGCGATCGCGGGGCGCACCGCCGGACAGCCCTGGCTGCGTCCGAGCCGGCCCTGCCCGAGTGCTGCGAGCGGGTCCACATAGGGCGCGCCATGCATCACGATGTAGCGCTCGCGCGCGCGGTCGTTCAGCCCCGGGTCGAGGCCATCGAGGCGCAACGAATAGCCATTGCCGCCGACATAGGTGTCGGCGGTGCGATACAGCCCGAGGCTGCTCTGGTAGCTGCCTTCGCGATTGGAGAATCCGGTGGCGAGGTTGCCGCCGCTGTTGCGGCCGTGGGCCACATGCTCGACATACAGCGCGGTTCCCGCGTCGAGGTCGAACACCCACAGGCGCGGCTCGGTGGAGGGCTTGGAGTAGTCGATCACCGCCAGCCGCGCCGTGGGCGCGACCACGCCGGCCTCGACCGCACAACGCTGCGCGGCCAGGGCCTGCGCCAACGCCTGCGGCGAGAGCGCGGGGGCCGCGGCAGCCAACCGGCTGGCAAGGTCGTCGGCATGCGCGGCGCCCGCCATCAGGCAGGCCGCGAGGGCGGGCAGGGTTCGGCGCAACCACGTCATGCCGCGCACCATAGCGCAAGAAATGTTAAGGCAAATCGGAAACCGCTCGGCCGGTGTTTGTGCCGGTTGAGCGTCGTCGACAAAAGAGGACGAGCACCATCATCGACACATCATCAGTTGCGAACTGATGTCCACGAGGGGCTGGCGAGACTGGGAACAAGAGAGCTTGGGTGTTCTGAATTGCTCCTGCGCGATCAGAGCATGCCGGTTACCGTCACTGATCGCAGGTAGGGGTGTAGAAACCGACGAGTTCGCCTGGCTCCATGCCACTGGCAAACAAGATCTCGGGGTTCGGAACGGTCGTTGGGCCCACGGGATTGAGGGAGTACGAAATCGTGCCGGAGGCGATCGGTGCCGCGGAACGCGTCAACCCCTTTGAGACAGTCACATCGTGAGTTCAGTGTAGTTTTGCCAAGTTCTGCGGGCTGAGCACCTCATTGGCTCGATTGGTCGGGCACGGACCGACCGTGTTTCCTGGTAGCGGGTTGATTCTGACGA
>JANOEA010000395.1:0-4627 GCA_031412975.1 Pseudomonadota bacterium
GGCGCCGGGTTCTGCATTCCCCAGCCGGAGACGTTGGGGTGGGTCATGCTCGTCATCCAGCTTTCGTCCTGGTTCTTGTCCATCTCCCAGGTTTTTTCGACGACCTGCCAAACGGCAGTCTGCTGAGCGTTCCACGACTGCGCACTGACTGCGGTAACGGAACACGCGGCGATGACCGCGATCCCGATGATCGACTTTGCAAGCTTCATGATGGTTCCCCGAGTAGGCTGGATTGAAAAACGCCGGTCGCAGGATCAGGGGGCTCGCGACACGAAGGGCGTGTCCACACAGCGATCGCACCAACGCCCAGCGAAGGTGGGTGACTGGTGATGCCGGCGTTCGCCTGGTTCGGTCAGGAACAGGCGGCGTGTGTGGCGAACCCCCAACTCCCCCGTACCTGAGGCTACTCCGGTTCTTCTTGCACGAACACCGATTGTCGTGTTGCGACGCCGCAGCGAATCGGAAGGCTGGTGCAGCACCGGGGCAGGGTCCAGCCCTGCCGTCTGCATCGAAGACCGTCATCCATCGGGCCCGGCGTGCCGGGCCCCGCAACGCGGCCCGAACCGCTGGTTCAGGACAGCAGTCGGCTCAGGACACCGGTAATTCCGTCGAAGCGGGTCCCGACTTTGTCCGATTGGATCGTGGGTGTCCCGATTCCGTCCAGCAGTCGGCTCAGGACACCGGTAATTCCGTCGAATCGGGTCCCGACTTTGTCCGATTGGATCGTGGGTGTCCCGATTCCGTCCTCCGGTTCTTATTGGATCGTGGGTGTCCGCGATTCCGGATCGTGGGTGTCCCGATTCCGCCGGTGTCCCGATTCCGCCTGATTCCGCCCGGCCCAAGGTAAGCAATCCGCCGTCAGGATTTCGCGTTCCCGGCGGTGTCTTGCCCGCGGCCGCCGTCGAGCGGAATCCGCTGCCAATCGAACCGATAGCGCCACTGGTCGAAGTAGAGATTGCCGTCGTCCCATTCGACTTCGCCGCGCTGCGCGTCCACGGTTTCCGAGCGCGGATGGCGCTTGGGCGGGGTGAAGGCCTGGCCCCAGTCGTGATTGAACGCGATGCGATAGCCGTCGATCCCGCCGAAATAGAATCCGCGCACGGCCGGGTCGTCGCTGGCGAGCAGCCCGTGCGTGGGGTCCATCGGCACCCAGCCCCATGGTGCCATCCACGCCTCGAGCCAGTCGTGCATGGTGTCGAAGTCGGTCGGCGAGAGTTGCCAGCCCGACTGCCAGCGCGCGGGTATGCCGTGCAGGCGCAACGCGGTGATCAGCCACATCGCTTTCTCGCCGCAGTCGGCCGAGCGGGCGCGCAGCGCATGCAGACCGAGATCGTCGATCGTCGAATACTCGCGCGCCACGCCCCACGGTTTGGCGGCGACCGCGGTGAACAGGTGCTGCGCGATGTCGACCGGATTGTCAGCACCGCCAACCACCGATGCAGACCATTCGCGCATCGCCGGCGAGAAGCGCACGTGCGGCGAGCGTTCTTCGAGGTGGGCTGCGAGTTGTTTTCGCTCGGCTGCGCTGATCGGTTGCGCCAGCGCGGGGTCGAGCAGGGCGATGCGCGCGCGGGTGGTCAGCGCGTAGGTGATCGATGCGATGGTCGGCTCGCCCGCGCGAGCACGCGCTTCGATGTAGGCGCTGCGCTGCAGGTCCTGATTCGGCGCAAGCCGCGCCGATGGGGAGGATGCTTCGAGCACGATGTCGTCCTGCTCGCCCGGGATCGCGCGCGGAAACGGAATCCAGATCCTGAGTGCGGAACCGTCAGGCACGGCGTCGGCTTCGACCTCTATCGTGTGCGTGACCCGGAAGCGCTGCGGATCGACGCGCGCGACGATCGAGCGATCCTGTTTGCGCGCGGATGCCGCCTCTGCGATCCACCGGTCGTGCAGCGGATGGGCGGCATACAGCGGTGGGTCGGGTTCAGCCGGCTGCGCCGCTGCGCGCGATGCAGCGCCGGGATCGACGAGCAACAGGTTACGGACCGCACTGCCGAACCATCGGCGCTCGCCGTCGATCACCAGCGACTGCAGCGCGCCACTGGCAGTCCAGCGGTCGATGTCGGCATCGCTCGCGTCGGGAACATGCTGGCGCAATTTCTCGACGAGCGCTGCGCGGTCGAGCGGGAAGTCGAGCGCGATGCGGCGGTCACGCTCGTCGGGCGGCACCCGCAACGGATCCGCGCTGGCCGCTGCGACCAGCGAAAACAGCGGCACCATGCCGATCATCCAACGCAGCCTGGAAACAAGGGCCAGAGTACAGTTCGTGATCACGGAAACTGCACTTTCACGCTGGTCTTGCTCGAGTTTTGTGCTGTTTTGCCGTTGCCAGCTTGTGGGTGTCCTGGATTGCGGGTGTCCTGGATTGCGCCTGGATTGCCGTTTGCATCAACGCTGCTGGCAGTAGCCAAACAGCGAGTAGGAAACGCCGGCGTCGGTCATGGTCAGCGACAGCGAACCGTCATCGGCTATTACCACCGACCAGCCGCGGCCACCCTCGACCCCGATCAGCATCACGCGATCTTCCTGGCGGAAGCTGCCGCGGATCTCGCTGCTGGCGTTGCTGCCATCGATACGGTTACCGGATATCCGCTTGCCGGCGAAGTCGACGGTGAGAAAGCGCGGAAAATTCAATTCGTCCGGATTGGTCTCGGTACACGCGGCGTCCGCCCCACACTGGTGGGCATCGGCAATCGCGCACTGCAGGTTCGCGCTTTGATCGGCCGCCCGCGCACCGGGAGGGCACGCGAGCGCTGCGCCCAGCACCATCGCTACGATAAAAGTCTTCATGGCGTCAGTCCTCATTTCACGTTGTAGCCGCGGCCTTCCAGACAGGCCGCATAGGCGCGCCCGTAACTGGCTTGACTCTGTTGGTACTGCGCCATCTGCTGCTGGTATTGGGCATCGGTCTGCTGTTGCGCGCTGCTGTTCTTGTTGGCCTGGCGCACGCCGCCGAACACGCCGCCAATCGCAGCGCCCTTGCCCGCGTCACCGCCGGTGACGCCACCGATGGCCGCGCCCACCACCGCACCCTTGAGCAGACCACCCTGCTTCTTCGCAGCGCTCTGACGCTGCGGCGGCGCTGCCGAAGGATTGACCCCGGTATTCTTGGACGCCCAACTGCGGCACTCGCCCTGGTCGCTCTGCTGCTGCTCTTGCGTCTGACCCTTGCTCGGGTACACGTAAACCTCGGCATTGGCGACCAACGCGCACATTGCCAAGCCAACTGCAATCGTCCATCGGTACATGACCTGCTCTCCCAAATGCTGGCGGGTGTTCTCGGCGCGCAGCATAACCGAGCCACCGGTTGCAGAAACAGGGGTCACCATTGCGCCGCTGAGAATCAGGGGCAGAGTACAGTTTCTGATCGCGGAGACCGTACAGTGACCCCGGTTTCCGTGAGGACCCATGCTCACCCGTCGATGGCAGGCATGCCCGGTCGGTCAACCCATCGCGCTCGCGCGCGTTCAGCGCTAAGGTGCATCGCGGCACAACTGCGTTTGGCGTCAACAGCGGGCAGGGAGCGGTCGAATGGCGTGTGTCGAACGGATCGGTCGCGCACTGGGCAGTTTCGCACTGTGGTCGTGGATCATCGTCGGCGGCGCCGTCGCTCCTGTGCACGCCCAAACAGCGAATCCACTGCCGCCGGTGCTGCAGGAGCAGCAGTGCATCGCGCGCGGGTGGAGTCGCAGCGTTCTGGAGGTCGAAGGGCTGCAGCGCGCGGTGCTCTGGCGCACGCCGAACACGCCGCGACCGAAGGCGGCGATCCTGGTTTTCCACGGGGGTGGCGGGCGCCATTTTCAGTGGTGCGTCGCCAACGATCCGATCGTCGCCCCGCAAGTGCGCTTTTCCGAGGCCGCATTGGCCGAGGGTTTCGCGGTGTTCCTGCTCGACTCCTCCGACCGGATCACGGATCACCAGGGTCGGGTGTGCGGCAAGGTCTGGGACGACGAGGTGCGCAATCGACGCAATCTCGATCTGCCGCTGGTGCAGCGTGTGATGGACGAGCTGGTGCCGGCCGCGATGCCGTTGGCCCGCGATCGCCGGGTGTTCCTCACCGGACTGTCCTCGGGCGGCTACATGACCGTGCGCGCGGCCAGTCACTTCAACCAACGCGTACTCGCCTTCGCGCCGGTGTCCAGCGGCGATCCCTATGGCTGGAACCGGATCTGCGATCCGGCGCTGTCGGAACGCGATTCGGTGTACGGCGCCGGTTTCGACAACGAGACCGGACTGCAGATCATCGTGCCCGGGGCCTGCCAGGCGCGGCGCTACGACCGCGAAATGCCCTGGGACGACGGCGGCGCCGAGCCCAGGCCGGTGTTCCGTGTATTCAGTCACCAGATGGATGGCATCAACGATTTCAGTTGCGCGCGCAAGGTCGACTGGCAGTTGCGCAAGCGTGGCTATCGCCACGAAGGCATGTTCGTGCTGCAGGGCGGTTCGCGCAACGTACTCAACCACCTGTGGCTGGACGCCTACAACGAACCGGTGTTGCAGTTCTTCGGCCGGCACGTGTCGCGAGCGAAGTGAGGCGAGCAGATGGCGCTTCGGTAGTGCAAGGGATGGTTGCATGCACGTTTCGGGTGTCGAGGGTTGCGATGCACCCTCGGGGTTCCGGCTCACC
>JANOEA010000396.1:0-9207 GCA_031412975.1 Pseudomonadota bacterium
CTCCGGCGCACCCTTGCCGATCGCGCCGTGGTACAGGCTGGTCGGCGTGAGGTAGTCGGTGACGGTCATGAAGAACTCGTCGGACTCGTCGGCGTCGATCGCGCTGGCGCTGATCGCGCCGAACTCCGGCAGGCCCGGCAATGCTGCGCGCGACCAGCCGTCCTTGCCGTGGCTCAGCACGTAGATGCGGTTGCGCACGTTGTCGAGCTCGTTGAGCAGGATGTGGTTGCGGGTCGGCGAAAAGCCGGCCAGCGACTTGCGCGCGGTCGGTTCGAACAGCACGTCGAAGTCGCGCCCGCCTTCGAGGAAATCCTCCAACCGCGTGGCGAGCAGCGCGCCGGCCGGATGGGTCTTGCCGCCGGTGGTCCAGTCGTCGCGCAACTCGAGCAGGAGCCATTCGCGGTGCAGGCTGGCGTTGGCGCTGTCGGGCTTGTCGATCTTGATCCGCTCGCCATCGCGCAGCAGGTACAGCTGATTGGTGAAGAAGGTCAGCCCGCGATACAGCACGTCGCGCTCGAAGCCTTCGGTATCGTCGTGCGCGGCGCTGATCCAGATGTCTTCGGGCTTGCCCTCGTAGATCAGCGTGGCGTCAGCCAGCGGCGTGCCGCGCTTCCATAGTTTCGCGATCCGCGGATAGCCCGATGCGGTCATGCTGCCGGGACCGAAATCGGTACCTACGAAGATGTGGTCGATATCGCGCCAGGAAGTACCGCTCTTGGCTTCCGGCAGCACGAAGCCGTCGACGACGAAAGCGCGCTTGGCGACGTCGAACTCGCGCACCACGTTGGCATCCGCGCCGCCACGCGACAGCGAGACCAGGCAGCGGGTGTAGTCGGGCTTGAGGCATTCGGCGCCGGCCCAGACCCAGTTTTCGTCCTCGGCCTTGCCCAGCGCGTCGAGATCGAGCACCACGTCCCACTGCGGCTCGTCCTTGCGGAATTCGGCCAGGCTGGTGCGCCGCCACAGGCCGCGCGGGTTCTTCGCATCGCGCCAGAAGTTGTAGTAGTACTCGCCGATCTTGCCCACGAAGGGAATCCGCTCGTCGGAGTCGAGGATCGCGCGGATGCGCTGGTTGAGCGCCTTGAATTCGTCGCTCTCGGCCAACTCCTTGGTGCTCACCGCGTTGCGCGCCCTGACCCAGTCGAGCGCCTTGTCGCCGCTGACGTCTTCCAGCCACAGGTACGGATCGGCAGCGCTTGGTGTGGCAGGCATGTCGGTCTTGGCGGTTTGTGCAAAGGCAATCGCGGAAGCCGCAGCGAGTGCTGCGGCAAGGAAGATTCGGTTCATGCGGGACTCCCGGGTCGACCCGATACCCTAGCGGGTCGCGCGTCAAGCCGGCATAGGCAGGAAGTACCGCTCAGCGCGGCAGGTAGGCGCGCAGGAACAGATCGATCACGCTGGCCAGGTGCTCGCTGGTGTCGGCGTGGCTGCAATAGCCCTGGCAGCCCCACAGCATCCGGTTCATCGCCTCGCCCTTGAGCATCACGAAGAAATGCTCGGCCGCGCGCGGGATATCCGGGATCTGCAGCTGGCCGGCGTCCACCGCGCCGCGCAGGAACGCGCTGAAGCCATCCAGCAGGCGCTTGGGTCCGGCCTCGTAGAACATCGGCCCGAGCTGGCCGGACAGCCGCGCATCGGCGGCCATCATCCGGTGCACGGCCTCGGATTCGGGGCTGTGCATCAGCGCGCTGAACGCCTGTGCGATGTACAGCAGCTGTTCGCGGATGCTGCCCTGGCGAGCGCTGGCGAACACACTGTTCGGCAGGTACTGCTCGGCGACGAACACCACCGCCTCGCGGAACAGGTTTTCCTTGTCGCTGAAGTGGTTGTAGACGGTGAGCTTGGACACCCCGGCCTCGGCGGCGACCGCATCCATGCTCGCGGCATCGTAGCCGCGGGTCACGAACAGGCGCGCGGCGGTGGCCAGGATCGCGGCACGTTTTTCGAGGTCCTTGGGGCGGCCCGGACCCGGCCCTGACAGCTTGGCGACATCGTTCATGGGTCAATAGTAATACTGGACGGTACAGTTTTGTTGGATTAGTATACCGGTGCGTTCACTAATCGGGTCGAGCGACCCAGGAGTCACCGATGCAGCGCAACGCCGCCCGCATGCCCGCCATCCTGATGATCGTCGCCCTCGCCGGTTGCGCGAGCGAAGCGAAGGTCGAGATCACCGCCAAGCCCGCCGTGGTCGAACAGCCGGTGCCCGCGGCGACCGGAGCGACCGAAACTTATGCGGGCGAAGTACGCGCTCGCCACGAGGGCATGCTCGGGTTCCGGATCGCCGGCAAGCTGCTCACCCGCAACGTCGATGCCGGCGCGCAGGTCAAGCGCGGCGAGGTGCTCGCCACGCTCGAAGCGCAGGACCTGCAATTGCAGGTCGATGCCGCGCGCGCCGCACTTGCGGCGGCCACCGCCGACCTGAGCCTCGCGAAAGCGGAGCTGGACCGGCATGGCGAACTGCTCGCCAAGAAATACATCAGCCAGGCGCTCTTCGAGGCCCGGCTCAACGCGCACAAGGCCGCCGAAGCGCACCAGGCGCAGGCACGCTCGCAGTTGTCGGTCGCGCAGAACCAGACCGGCTACACCGTGCTGCGCGCGGATGCCGATGGCGTGATCACCGCGACCCTGGTCGAAGCCGGGCAAGTGGTCGCCGCCGGCGCTCCCGTGCTGGGCCTGGCCCGCGACGGCGATCGCGAAGTGCTGATCGCGGTCCCCGAAAACCGCATCGCGCAGTTCACCCTGGGCATGCCGGTGATGGTCGAAGTCTGGGCGCGCGACAACGCGCGCTATCCGGGCAGCGTGCGCGAGATCTCGCCCGAGGCCGATCCGCGCACGCGCACCTACGATGTGCGGGTCACCCTGGTCAATGCGGATACCCCGGTGCAGCTGGGCATGACCGCGCGCGTATACCTGGACGCCGGCGATGCGCCGCAGGCACTGATGCTGCCGCTGTCGGCGCTGCATGAACAGGCCGGCGCTCCGGCGGTGTGGCGTCTGGATCCGAAATCCAGCCAGGTGCACCTGGTGCCGGTGCAGGTCGACAGCTATCGCGAACAGGGAGTGGCGCTGCTGTCCGGCGTCGGCGTCGATGACTGGATCGTGACGGCCGGGGTGCACAAGCTCAGCGAAGGCCAGCTGGTGCGCCCGATCGACCGCAGCAATCGTCCCGTCGCGCTCTGAGCCGCGACCGGACCGCGCGCGCCCGAGTCGAATCCGATGTCGCCACTGTGGATTCCGCTGCTGCCACTGCTCGCAGCGCAGGCCATCTCCGCGCGTCGTCGGGCCCTGCGCCTGCCCGAGCCCAGCGGCGCGCGCGAGGGCATCGAAGGCGCAGGTCCACACCTGAATCTGCTGGTGCTCGGCGATTCCGCCGCTGCCGGCGTCGGGGTGTCGAACCAACGCTGGGCGTTGGCTGGTCGACTGGTCGCGGCGCTGTCGATCGATCACCGGGTCGAGTGGCGCCTGCTGGCGCAAACCGGGGCCAACACCGCCAGTACCCTGCGCGCGCTGCCGCAACTGGCGGGGCAACGATTCGACGTGGTGGTGACTTCGCTGGGGGTCAATGACCTCACCCGCGGGCGGACCGCGCAGCGCTTCGCACAGCTGCAATCGGAGCTGTTCGACACCCTGCGCGCGCAACACGGCGCGAGCCTGCTGCTGGCCAGCGGGCTGCCGCCGGTGCATCGCTTCCCGGCGTTGCCGCAACCACTGCGGCGTTTCCTCGGCAGCCGTGCGCAGCAACTGGATGCAGCTTTGGCAGCACTCGCCGATCGCCGTGGCGACGTGGTGCACGTGCCGCTGGAATTCCACGCCGAGCTCGATGCCTCGGCGATGGCCGAAGACGGCTTCCACCCGGGCATGCCGGCCTATCGCGAATGGGCGCGCCGACTGGAAGCACGCATACGCAGCGCACCCGAGCTTGCGCACCTGCGCGATGCAGCGCCGGCCGCGCGTACAGGAATCCGCGGGTGATGACGTTGAATCTCTCCGAGTGGTCGCTGCGCAACCGTGCGCTGGTGGCGTACTTCGCCATCGTGCTCGGCATCATCGGCACTTGGTCGTACTTCCAGCTCGGGCAGTCGGAGGACCCCCCGTTCACCTTCAAGGTGATGGTGATCCAGACCTACTGGCCGGGCGCGACCGCCGCACAGGTCTCGGAGCAGATCAACGAGCGGATCGAAACCAAGCTGCAGGAAACCGGCTCCTACGAATTCATCCGCAGCTATGCGCGGCCCGGCGAATCGGTGGTGATGTTCGTGGCCAGGGACAGCCTGCCGACCACCGAGAATCCGAAGCTGTGGTACCAGATCCGCAAGAAGGTCGGCGATATCCGCCACACGCTGCCGCCCGGCGTGCAGGGGCCGTTCTTCAACGACGAGTTCGGCGATACCTACGGCAACATCTATGCGCTTTCCGGCCAGGGTTTCGACTACGCGCAGCTGAAGGACTACGCGCAGCGCATGCAACTGGAACTGCTGCGCGTGCCGGACGTGGCCAAGGTCGAGTTGATCGGCCTGCAGGACGAGCGCATCTGGATCGAGCTGTCGAACGCCAAGATCGCCACGCTCGGGGTGTCCTTCGATGCGGTGGTGCAGGCACTCGAGGCGCAGAACGCGGTGGTGCCGGCGGGCTTCTTCGAAACCGGCAGCGACCGCATCTACGTGCGTGCGAGCGGCGCGTTCGACTCGGTCGACTCGATCGCCAACCTCGCGATCCGCGCGGGCGATCGGCTGTTCAAGCTCGGCGACGTGGCGACCATCAGCCGCGGATTCTCCGATCCACCCGCACCGCGCATGCGCTTCATGGGCGAGGACGTGATCGGCATCGGGGTTTCGATGAATGCCGGCGGCGACATCATCCGACTCGGCAAATCGCTGGAGGCGGCCACCGAGCGACTGCGCGAGACGCTGCCGGTCGGCATGGAACTCGCGCAGGTCGCCAACCAGCCGCGCGCGGTGCGCGACTCGGTCGCCGAATTCGTGCGCGCACTGATCGAAGCGGTGCTGATCGTGATGCTGGTGACCTTCCTCAGCCTCGGCCTGCGCACCGGAATGGTGGTGGCGCTGTCGATTCCGCTGGTGCTGGCGATGACCTTCGCCGGCATGCACTTCTTCAATATCGACCTGCACAAGATCTCGCTCGGCGCGCTGATCCTTTCGCTCGGCCTGCTGGTCGACGATGCGATCATCGCCGTCGAGATGATGGCGGTGAAGCTCGAACAGGGCTACGACCGGATCAGTGCCGCGGGCTTCGCATGGACCAGCACCGCGTTCCCGATGCTGACCGGCACCCTGGTCACCGCGGCCGGGTTCCTGCCGATCGCCACCGCGCAATCGGGTGTCGGCGAGTACACGCGCTCGATCTTCCAGGTGGTCACGCTGGCCCTGCTGATCTCGTGGGTGGCCGCGGTGATCCTGATTCCTTGGCTCGGATACCACATCCTGCCCGATGGACATGGCGCGCGCGCGGACGGCGACGGCGGCCATCACGATCCGTATTCGACGCCGTTCTATCGGCGCTTCCGCGCACTGGTCGGCTGGTGCCTGGATCGACGCGGGCTGGTGCTCACGGCAACGGCCGCGGTCTTCGCGCTGTCGTTGCTCGGCTTCGGCCTGGTGCAGCAGCAGTTCTTCCCGAGCAGCACCCGGCTCGAGCTGATGGTGGACTTCAAGCTCGGCGAAGGCGCTTCGCTGGCCGCCACCGAAGCGGTCGCCAAGCGTTTCGAAGCAGCGCTCGAGGCCGATCCCGAGGTGCGGGCGGATATCCGCAACTTCGTCGCCTACGTCGGCACCGGCTCGCCGCGCTTCTACCTGCCGCTCGACCAGCAATTGCCGCAGGCCAGTTTCGCGCAGTTCGTGCTGGCCACCACCGACGTGGCCGCGCGCGAGCGCGTGCGAAGCCACCTGATCGCGCTGTTCGAGAATGATTTCAGCGACGTGCGTGCGCGGGTGACGCGGCTGGAGAACGGCCCGCCGGTCGGCTTCCCGGTGCAATTCCGGATCTCCGGCGAAGACATCGCCACGGTACGCAGGCATGCCCACGAAGTCGCACAGGTGCTGCGCGAGGATCCCAATTTGTCCAACGTGCACCTCGACTGGGACGAGCCGTCGAAGATCATGCGGCTGCAGATCGACCAGGACCGCGCGCGCGTACTCGGCGTCTCCTCGCAGGATCTCGCCAACTTCGTGCAGGGCTCGCTGACCGGCAACCGGGTGAGTCTGTTCCGCGATGGCGACGAGCTGATCCAGATGGTGCTGCGCGGACCGGCCGAGGAGCGCGCGCAACTGAGCCTGCTCGAAAGCCTGTCGGTGCCGACCGCGTCCGGACGCAGCGTGCCGCTCGCGCAGATCGCCAACGTCGAATACGGCTTCGAGGAAGGCGTGATCTGGCGTCGCGACCGCCTGCCGACCATTACCGTGCGCGCCGACATCTATGGCGAGTTGCAGCCGCCGACCGTCACCGCGCGACTGCTGGACAAACTGGCGCCGATCCGCGCCGCGCTGCCGCCGGGTTACCGGCTCGATACCGGCGGCACGGTCGAGGATTCCGCGCGCGCGCAGCGTTCGGTGGTCGCCGGCGTGCCGCTGTTCATCCTCGCCGTGACCACCCTGCTGATGTTCCAGCTGC
Source organism: Pseudomonadota bacterium (assembly GCA_031412975.1). GTDB lineage: Bacteria > Pseudomonadota > Gammaproteobacteria > Xanthomonadales > Ahniellaceae > UBA4656. The sequence goes on from JANOEA010000396.1 coordinate 6,631, forward strand.
GCAGCATCTCGCGGGTGCTGATGGTGTGGCTGACCGCGCCGCTGGGCATGATCGGCGTCACCGTGTTCCTGCTGGTGTTCGGCCAGCCGTTCGGCTTCGTCGCGATGCTGGGCACCATCGCGCTGTCGGGCATGATCATGCGCAACTCGGTGATCCTGGTCGACCAGATCGAACAGGACATCGCCGCCGGCCACCATCCGTGGACGGCGATCGTCGATGCCACCGTGCGCCGGTTCCGCCCGATCGTGCTGACCGCGCTGGCCGCGATCCTGGCGATGATCCCGCTGTCGCGCAGCGACTTCTTCGGGCCGATGGCGGTGGCGATCATGGGTGGGCTGGCGTCGGCGACCGCGCTGACCGTGCTGTTCCTGCCCGCGCTGTACGCGGCGTGGTTTCGGATCCAGCCGCCGCAGCACCCGCTGCCGCCCGCCGGCAGCGTCGACGCATGGCCCGGCGATGAGATCGGGATCATGCGATGAGCACCCTTTTTGCACGCCGCGATGACTTCCGGCACTGCGCCAATGCAAGCCACATCGGCGACCTTGCGGTTTGCCCGAAACCCCCGCAGGCCTTAGCCTAGCGGGCCCCGCCGCTTTCCTGGCCCCGTCCATGCCACTCGATTTCGACCGCGCGCGCTTCAACATGATCGAACAGCAGGTGCGCCCGTGGGAGGTGCTCGACCAGCGCGTGCTCGGGGTGATGGCGCAGGTGCGGCGCGAAGACTTCGTGCCGCCGCGCTACCGCAAGATGGCGTTCGCCGATATCGACATTCCGCTCGACCACGGCGAATCGATGAGCAAGCCGATCGTGCAGGGACGAATACTGCAAGCGCTGGAGGTCAAGGAAGGCGATTCGGTGCTCGAGATCGGCACAGGCAGCGGCTACCTGACCGCCTGCTTCGCGCATCTGGGTCGCGAGGTGCTCAGCATCGACCAGCATGCCGATTTCATCGATCGCGCACGCACGCGGCTGGCCGAAGCGGGCCTGACCAACGTGCGTTTCGACATCGGCGACGCGATGCGCGGCTGGCAGCCCGGTCGCAGCTTCGATGCGATCAGCGTGAACGGCGCGGTCGAACGGGTGCCGCAGTCGTTCCTTGGCTGGCTCGCGCCCGGCGGACGGATGTTCGTCGTGCGCGGACGTTCGCCCGCGATGGAGGCGGTGCTGGTCACGCGGATCGGCGAGGACCAGTTCGTCACCGACAGCCTGTTCGAAACAGACATGCCGTATCTCAACCACGCCGCGCCGCCGCAGCGCTTCGCGCTGTGAGCCGCGGCGTCCCGCATCCCACAAGGATTTCCGCCATGCGCTCCAGCGTTCGCAGCAACCTGACCACACTCGCACTGACCATCGGCGTCATGCTCGCCAGCCCGGCCGGGGCCGCCGACCTGATGGAGGTCTACACGCTGGCCCGGCAGAGCGACCCGCAACTGCAATCGGCCGATGCGCTGCGCTATGCCGACGCCGAGGGCGTGGTGCAGTCGCGCGCCGCTCTGTTGCCGCAGATCTCCGGCACCGCCGCGTTCGGCGACGACGACGGTACGTCGAGCTTCGGCGCGCCGCGGCCGTTCACGCGCCCCGATGGCAGCGTCGGCTTCGGCCCCACGGTGTCGGAATCCGACACCAACTCGCGCGCCTACGCGATCACCCTGCGCCAGACCATCTACGACCATCGCAACTACACCCGGCTGGATGGTGCACGCGCGGTGCGCTCGCGCGGCGAGGCCAACTACGACACCGCGCTGGACACCCTGTTCATCCGCGTCGCCACCGCATATTTCGATGCGCTGACCGCCACCTCCAACATCGAGGCCACGCGCGCTGAAGAAACCGCCGTCGGGCGCCAGCTCGAGCAGGCCGACCAGCGTTTCGAAGTGGGCCTGACCGCGATCACCGACGTGCACGAGGCACGTGCGCGCTTCGACAGCGCGCGCGCCGCGGTGATCCTGGCGCAGTACCAGCTCGACGATGCCTACGAGGCGCTGGCCGAACTTACCGGGCAGCCGGTCGGCACGCTCAAGGCGGTCGCAGCCGACATCCCGCTCATCATGCCCGAGCCCAGCGACGCCGAGCAGTGGGTCGCCGTCGCGCTGGAGCAGAATCCGCTGCTCGCCGCGCGCCGCTTCACTGTCGACGTGGCCGAGTCGGACATCGCCACGGCACGTGCGGGCCACTATCCGACCTTGAGTTTCGACATCACCCGCCGCAACAGCGACGGCTGGGGCGAATCGCTGCAGAACGATGTGGTCAACAGTGCCCGCTCGGAAAGCCTCGACACCAGCATTGGCGTGCTGCTCAACGTGCCGATCTTCGAGGGCTTCGGAACCCAGTCGCGAGTGCGCCAGAGCGTGCAGTTCCGCGACGCGGCAGCCGACCAGTTCGAGCAGGAGCGCCGCGCGGTAGTCCGCAACACCCGCAACGCCTATCGCGCGGTGGTCGCCGGCATGAGCGAGATCGAGGCGCGCGAGCAGGCCCTCGTGTCTGCGCGGTCCGCGCTGGAGGCCACCCAGGCCGGCTTCGAAGTCGGCACGCGCACCATCGTCGACGTGCTGCTCAGCCAACAGCAACTGTTCGTGG
>JANOEA010000397.1:0-5527 GCA_031412975.1 Pseudomonadota bacterium
GCGGCGCCGAACTCGGCGCGGTGGCGCTCCTTGATGTACTGCAGCTCGGGGTCGTCCTCGGGCGCGGCCAGGCGCAGGATCTCGTCCTCGTCGGGCGGGCGCTCGTGTTTGTGCCGGCGGATCAGATCGAGCGCGGTCCGCACCGCGGCGATCGCCCAGTGGGCGATCGACCCGGTTCACGGCCCGGCATGGATGCCGGGCGGGATAGACACTCCAGGGACGGATGCTTGAAGTAACAGCTGCCGGCGAATGTCTCGCTGGCCTTGAACGGGGAGGCCCGCAGCTCATCGAGCGTGCAGCCGCTAGCACCCACGGAGAAATGTCATGGCAAAGAAAGTTGTCGGTTACATCAAGCTGCAGGTCAAGGCCGGACAGGCCAACCCCAGCCCGCCGGTGGGACCCGCGCTCGGTCAGCGCGGACTCAACATCATGGAGTTCTGCAAGGCGTTCAACGCCGCCACCCAGAAGCTCGAGCCGGGTCTGCCGATCCCGTGCATCATCACGGCCTATTCCGACCGCACGTTCACCTTCATCACCAAGACGCCGCCTGCGACGATCCTGTTGAAGAAAGCGGTAGGCATCGAGTCGGGCAGCAAGCGTCCCAACACCGAGAAAGTCGGCAAGGTCACGCGCGCCCAACTCGAGCAGATCGCGACGCAGAAGATGCCCGACCTCACGGCGGCCGATATGGACGCTGCGGTGCGCACCATTGCCGGTAGCGCGCGCAGCATGGGTCTGGTGGTGGAGGGCTAAGTCATGGCGAAGATCAGCAAGCGTTTCCGTGCGATGGATGGCAAGGTGTTGGCCGGCAAGGCCTACGCCATCGATGAGGCCATCGGCATCCTCAAGGACAACTCGAAGACCAGGTTCGTCGAGTCGGTCGACGTCGCGATCCGTCTCGGCATCGACGCCAAGAAGTCCGACCAGGTGGTGCGCGGCTCGACCCTGCTGCCTGCGGGCACCGGCAAGACCGTGCGCGTGGCGGTGTTCTGCCCGCCGGGCGAGAAGGCCGAAGCGGCCAAGGCCGCCGGCGCCGATGCGGTCGGCATGGACGACCTGGCCGAGAAGATGCAGGCCGGCGATTTGTCGTATGGCCGCGTGATCGCGACCCCGGATGCGATGCGCGTGGTCGGCAAGCTCGGCCAGTTGCTCGGCCCGCGCGGCCTGATGCCGAATCCGAAGGATGGCTCGGTCACGCCCGACGTGGTCACCGCGGTCAAGAACGCCAAGGCCGGCCAGGTCAAGTTCCGCAACGACAAGGGCGGCATCATCCACTGCACGATCGGCAAGGTCAGCTTCGAGACGCCGGCATTGAAGCAGAACCTGACGGCGCTGCTCAACGACATCGTGCGCGCCAAGCCGGCGACCGCCAAGGGCACCTACCTGCAGAAGATCTCGGTCTCGAGCACGATGGGCCTCGGTATCACCGTCGATCCGGCGACCCTGGGCCTGGCCAAGTAAGCGAATGAAAAACGGTCGGCGCGGAGCGCCGGCCGGTGACGCATTGAGGGCGATCCGGAACTCCGCGTGCGGGGAACCGGGACGCCGTCAAAGACCGCAGGTGGTGGAAAGCAACGGCTTCCGGTGTGCATGGAGGCGAGTCGGCAAGGGAATACGCCGCAAGTCGTCGCAATCCGCCCTAAACCACAGGACGTGCGCCTGCGTAGATGGTGGAGCCCTTTCAGAGCGTTCTGGAACGGCCAACACCACCGGTGCATTTCGCACCGGCGGATCGGGCAGGCAGCCGGGTCCGTTGCTTTCCATCCGTCGCATCGGTCCGGACGACCGTCAGCGGCAGCTAAGTTCGGAGACAAGCAATGGCACTCAATCTGGACCAGAAGAAAGAGGTCGTTGCCGAACTGGCGAATGTGGCCGCCTCGGCGCATTCCCTGGTCGTCGCCGAGTACGCGGGTCTGACCGTGGCGCAGCTCACCGAGCTGCGCAAGAAGGCGCGACAGTCCAACGTGTTCCTCAAGGTTGCGAAGAACACGCTGGTCAGCCGTGCGATCGAAGGTACCGAATTCGAGTGCGTCAAGGACGCACTGGTCGGGCCGATGATCTACGCCTTTTCCACCGAAGACCCGGGTGCTGCAGGTCGATTGATCAAGGATTTCTCCAAGGCGAATGAGCGGCTGAAGGCGAAGATCGTGGCCATGGGGGGACAGATGTACCCCGGCACCCACGTCGACGTTCTGGCTTCGCTGCCGACGCGCGACCAGGCGCTGTCGATGCTTCTCGGCGTGATGAAGGCGCCAATCGAGAAGTTCGTCCGCACCCTGATCGAGCCGGCTGCCATGGTCACCCGTGCGGTGGCCGCGGTACGCGACCAGAAGAAGGAAACCGCCTGATCCTGCCCGCACAAGTCTGATTTGGCTTCGACAATTCCAACCAATTCGAGGTAACACACAATGGCCGTTTCAAAAGAAGAGATTCTCGCCGCAATCGCTCAGATGAGCCTTATCGACATCACCGACCTGGTGAAGTTGATGGAAGAGAAGTTCGGCGTGTCCGCTGCCGCTCCGGTGGCCATGGCCGCCGCCGCTACCGGTGCCGCGGCTCCGGTGGTCGAGGAAAAGACCGAGTTCACCATCGTGCTCAAGGCGATCGGTGAGAAGAAGGTCGAGGTGATCAAGGCAGTTCGCGCGATCACCGGCCTGGGCCTGAAGGAGGCCAAGGACCTGGTCGAGGGCGCACCGCAGACCGTCAAGGAATCGGTGAACAAGGACGATGCCGCCAAGTTCAAGAAAGAGCTGGAAGCAGCCGGCGCGACCGTCGAGGTCAAGTAATCGCCAGCTTGGTGCTCGGATCCACATTCCGGGCAGCGCAAGGCTGGGGGCGAAAGCCCCCGGCCTTTCGTCGCTTCATCCGATCGGATTGAGGTCGATCGGAGATCGCCGCGCCAGCGCGACGATCTCCGATACATCTCCCGGTTTCCAATCCCCCGCGACGGCCGGCAGCCGTCACGTCAGCAAGGTGCCACCCGCATGACGACGTACTCGTTCACCGAAAAGAAGCGCATCCGCAAGGAATTCGGCAGTCTGCCCTCGATCGTGGAGGTTCCTTACCTCCTCGCGATCCAGACCGACTCGTACAAGGAGTTCCTGCAAGCCGACACGGCGCCCGACAAGCGCGAGGACCGGGGGCTGCATGCCTCGCTGAAATCGGTATTCCCGATTTCCAGCTATTCGGGCAATGCCGCGCTGGAGTACGTCAGCTATCGACTCGGTGAACCGCCCTTCGACGAGAAGGAATGCCGTTCGCGCGGCCTTTCGTACGGTGCGCCGTTGCGCGTGCTGGTGCGCCTGGTGATCTACGACCGCGAGTCGAGCAACAAGGCGGTCAAGTTCGTCAAGGAGCAGGAGGTCTACATGGGCGAATTGCCGCTCATGACCGAGACCGGCACCTTCATCATCAACGGCACCGAGCGCGTGATCGTCTCGCAGCTGCACCGTTCGCCGGGCGTGTTCTTCGACCACGACCGCGGCAAGACGCACAGCTCGGGCAAGCTGCTGTACTCGGCGCGCATCATCCCGTATCGCGGTTCGTGGCTCGACTTCGAGTTCGACCCGAAGGACTGCATGTTCACCCGCATCGACCGTCGCCGCAAACTGCCGGTTACGATCCTGCTGCGTGCGATGGGCTTCGGCAACGAACAGATCCTTAAGACCTTCTTCGAGGTCAACGAATTCACCCTGCACAAGAAGGGTGGGGCGGAGCTGATCCTGATCCCCGAGCGCCTGCGCGGCGAGACCTTCAACTTCGACCTCAAGATCGGCGACGAGATCGTGGTCGAGGCCGGCAAGCGCATCACTGCGCGCCACGTGCGCCAGCTCGAGCGCGCGGGAATCAGCAAGCTCGAAGTGCCCGACGAGTACCTGCTCGGCCGCGTGCTCTCGCATGACGTGGTCGACACCAAGACCGGCGAGCTGCTCGCAGCGGCCAACGAAGAGCTCAACGACGACCACCTCGCTGCGTTCCGCAAGGCCGGCGTCGACCTGGTCGGCACGCTGTTCGTCAACGATCTCGATCGTGGTCCGTACATCTCCAATACGCTGCGCATCGATCCGACCCGCACCCAGCTCGAAGCGCTGGTCGAGATCTATCGCATGATGCGTCCGGGCGAGCCGCCCACCAAGGACGCAGCACAAAACCTGTTCCAGAACCTGTTCTTCACACTCGAGCGCTACGATTTGTCGGGCGTCGGCCGGATGAAGTTCAACCGCCGCGTCGGCCGCAAGGAAGTGCTGGGTTCCGGCATCCTCAACGTCGACGACATCCTCGACGTGCTGCGCGTGCTGATCGAGATCCGCAACGGCAAGGGCACCGTCGACGACATCGACCACCTGGGCAACCGCCGCGTGCGTTCGGTCGGCGAGATGGCCGAGAACGTGTTCCGCGTGGGCCTGGTGCGCGTCGAGCGCGCGGTCAAGGAGCGCCTGTCGCTGGCCGAGTCCGAGGGCCTGACCCCGCAGGAGCTGATCAACGCCAAGCCGGTTGCCGCCGCGATCAAGGAGTTCTTCGGCTCCTCGCAGCTGAGCCAGTTCATGGACCAGAACAACCCGCTGTCCGAGGTCACCCACAAGCGCCGCGTGTCGGCGCTCGGCCCGGGTGGCCTCACGCGCGAGCGTGCGGGCTTCGAGGTGCGCGACGTGCACCCGACCCACTACGGCCGCGTGTGCACGATCGAGACGCCGGAAGGCCCGAACATCGGCCTGATCAATTCGCTCGCGGTGTATGCGCGCACCAACGGCTACGGCTTCCTCGAGACGCCGTACCGCAAGGTGGTCGATGGCAAGGTCACGGTCGACGTCGAGTACCTGTCGGCGATCGAAGAGGGTGAGTTCGCGATCGCGCAGGCCAACGTCGGCCTCGACGCGAAGGGCGCGATGGTCGAGAACTTCGTGTCGTGCCGGTTCCAGGGCGAGACCCTGCTCAAGGCGCCGCACGAGATCCAGTACATGGACGTCTCGCCGATGCAGACCGTGTCGGTCGCCGCCGCGCTGGTGCCGTTCCTCGAGCACGACGACGCCAACCGCGCGCTGATGGGCGCCAACATGCAGCGCCAGGCGGTACCGACGCTGCGTGCCGAGACGCCGATGGTCGGCACCGGCATCGAACGCGCGGTGGCGCGCGACTCCGGCGTGACCGTGGTCGCCCGCCGTGGTGGCGTGATCGACCAGGTCGATGCCGCGCGCATCGTGGTGCGCGCCAACGAGGTCGAGATCGGCGACAACGATCCCGGCGTCGATATCTATTCGCTGATCAAGTACACGCGCTCCAACCAGAACACCTGCATCAACCAGAAGCCGCTGGTCAACGTGGGCGACGTGGTCGCGCGCGGCGACGTGCTGGCCGACGGCCCATCCACCGACCTCGGCGACCTGGCACTCGGCCAGAACATGCTGGTCGCGTTCATGCCGTGGAACGGCTACAACTTCGAAGACTCGATCCTGCTCTCCGAGCGGGTCGTCGAACAGGATCGCTACACCACGATCCACATCGAAGAGCTGACCTGCGTCGCGCGCGA
>JANOEA010000398.1:0-1738 GCA_031412975.1 Pseudomonadota bacterium
CGCGGGGCGCGCCGGCACGACGGCGAGCACGCTGCATGCGATGCACACGGCACTCGCAACACCGAAGCGGATGCGGGAGAAAAAGCGGGGCGGTCTGTGCATGAGGCCATGTTCCGATTCGACCGCACGGCGCTGTTGTGCGCCGGTTGGCAGTTATCCAGCCGCGAACCGTGCGTAGTTCACGATCCTGGCTACCCGCGCCACTGTAGCTTCTCTCGGGCCCGAGGCGATCGGGTCGCTGTACCCGCCGCCCGAGAAGGGTCTCCGGCCACCAGTTCCGGTATCCGCTGAGCAAGAGCGCTTTGAACTGGCCGCCGGCGGCGGCGTAGCGTCAGCCGAAGCCGCCATCGCACGCTGATCTCGCTTGCCGCACCGCCGAAGCGCAGCGCACTTACGCGATACCAGCAGCCGTCTCGCGCAGGAATGCCGCCAACGCATCGCCGCTGGCTTTCGTTTTGCGGGTGAATCCGAACTCGTGCTCGGGATCGCGTACCCGATCGAGCCAGATGCCGCCCTCGGCCGCGGCCGGCGGTCGGGTGGCGCCGAGCCACAGGGCGGTATCGGCGCCGTCTTCGGGGCTGCGCAACTGGCGCTTGAGCGTGGCGCGAAACCCCGGCAGCGAGGTGCGCACGCCGTCGGTGTCGACCCAGCCCGGATGCATCACGTGTGCGGTGGGGCGGCCCTGCCACTGCTGGTTCCACCAGCGGGTCAGTTCGACCTGCGCGCGCTTGTGCTGCGCATAGGCCGCCATGCCGTCGTGGCTGCCTGCTTCATTGCGGGTGATGAGCGACAAATCCAGCGCCGCGCCATACATGCCGCCGGAGCTCATGTTGATCACCACGCCGTCGGGCTGCAGCGCAGCCTTCGCATGCAGGTCTTCGGTCAATACGAAATGGTTGAGCAGATTGGTCGCGAACGAAGCCTCCAGACCCTCGGCGGTGCGGCTGTAGTGATTGAGCAGCACGCCGACGTTGTTGACCAGCACGGAAACGCCGCCTTGGCGGGCGGCCAGCGCGAGCGCCAGTTTGCGGGTTGCCGCGACCAGCGAAAGATCGACCGGCCAACACGCAAGGCGTTCGGGATGGGCCGCGGCTGCCTGCAGCGCGGCGAGCTTGCGCGCATCGCGGGCCACGCCGATGACCTGCGCGCCGCGCGCGTTCGCACCCAGCGCGATCGCCTGCCCGATCCCGCCACTGGCGCCGGTGACTACCCAGGTCTGGCCGTGCAGGCCATCGTCGAACGGCTGCCAGAGCGCGCTGCGCTTGCGCAGCCCGACCGCGCTGAAGCGGCTGAAGAAGCGCGCGTAGAAGAACAGGCTGGCGGCGGTGCGGAGCATCAGGAGATTCTAGCTGCCGCGCGCGAAACCTGCGCGGGCGATCGCGCTCAATCGACGATCGGAAAGGTCATTCCGACCAGCCACGCGAACACCACGCCATTGGCGATCGCGGCAACCAGCGGATGGCCGGTGTGGCGGCCGGTCCATGCGCTGAACACGCCGTAGACGGCGAACAGCAGCAGGATCGCCGGCACGATGATGGCGAGGAAGAACAACTGCGCGGGATTGAGCGCGATCGCCAGCGCGAGCGACAGCAGAAAGCACGACTTGGTCAGCAGGTAGGCACCGCGGCGCGCGGCGATCCGGCGGGTCAGCCATTCGTCGGCGATGAAGAAGGGCAGGGTGCCGATCGCGATCGCGGCGACCAGCGGCAGCCGCCACGGGGCCGGCATCACCGACATC
>JANOEA010000399.1:0-1653 GCA_031412975.1 Pseudomonadota bacterium
TTCGGGCCGGCCAGCGTTGCGCAGGCCTACGCGGTGGGTCGCCCGCTGATCCAGTATCGCGACGCGACGCGCACCGAAATGCGCTCCACGCAGTGCACCACCCTCGCCTGCACCGCCTTCATCCGCCGCATCGCCAACGGCGTGCCGGCCTTTGGTGCCAACGTCGCTGCACGTGCCGACGGCCGCGCGGTCGCGATCTGGACCAAGCTGCGCAGGTCGCGAATCGGCATCTGTGCCGACGCGCTGTGCACTTCGGTGGCGTATCGCGACACAGGCGGGGCGAATTCGGATTCCTCGCGCCCGGCGATCGCGATCCGGCCCGACGGCCGCCCATTCGCGTACTACTCCAGCGTCGGCGGCAGCGCGGCCTGGGACTGCGCGGACAGCACGTGCACCACCGGCAACAACCGCGAAGTCAGCGGCTCGGGCAACAACACCAGCAATGTCACCGAACTCGCGATCCGGCCCGACGGCCGCCCCGTGATGCTGTACTACAACGCCGGCAGCAACGCGGTGTTCCTGTTTTCCTGCGCCGACCTGAACTGCGCCAGCGGCCAGTCGCGGCTGCTCGCCGACGAGCCCGACCCGGGCGTGCAATCGACCTCGCTGACAGGCTTCGGTCTCGCGGTCGGCGGCGACGGACGGCCGGTCGCGACCTGGGGCCTGGCGAACCAGCCCACGCCGGGCAACTTCGGCGGCGCGTTGCGCGTGGCGCGCTGCGACGACCTGGAGTGCACCACGGTCACCGTGCGCAGCCTGGGTAGCGAACAGGTATTCAACATCGGCGCCATCGCTTTGCGTGCGGACAACCGGCCGGTGCTGCTGGAAAATACCGGCGCGGGCGTGCGCAACCTCGTGACCTGCGACGACGCGACGTGCTCGGGCGCGGCGCGCGTCGCGCTCGCCAATCCGTTCGACATCGCCAACCAGCTGTTGCTGCGCCCCGGCGAAGTGCCTGCCTATGTCAGCGGCACGATCGGCAGCGGCGGCTACTGGCTGTGCAGCGATGCTGCGTGCGGCGCGACCACGCGCGCGATCATGATCAGCGACGAGGAGACCACCCAGCGCGGGCATACCGGCCGCATCGCCTTCGGCGCCGACCTGCGCCCGGTTGGCGCGTTCGCGGAACAGCAGTTGAACGACGTCTGGCTTGCGGTGCCGCTGCCCGACGCGGTGTTCGGCAACGGCTTCGAACCGCAGACCCCGGGCCTCTGAGCCGCCGCGGGCCGCGCGCGATTCCTACTGCCGCGGCCCGCGCAGATTGCCGGGCGCGGTGTCCTCGGTGCTCCGCCACGGATTGATGTCGAGCCCGCCGCGGCGCGAGTAGCGTGCGTACACCGCCAGCTTGCGCGGCGCGCAGCGCGCGAGCAGGTCGCAGAAGATCCGCTCCACGCAATGCTCATGGAAATCGCTGTGGTTGCGGAACGACACCAGGTAGCGCAGCAGACCTGCGCGATCGATGCACGGGCCCGCATAGCGCACCTGCACGCTGGCCCAGTCCGGCTGGCCGGTCACCGGGCAGTTCGACTTGAGCTGCTGCGTGACATGGGTCTCGCTCCCCGGCACGGTGCTGTCGGCCGACAGCAACTCCGGCCGCGGCGGGCCGTAGTGGTCGAAATCGAGATCCAGCCCGTCGATCGATGTGCCTTCGAG
>JANOEA010000400.1:0-2194 GCA_031412975.1 Pseudomonadota bacterium
GAGCTGGAGCGCTGCGCCCACTGCGAAATCCGGGATCCGCTTGGCGTTCGCGCGCGCCTCGAGTTCGCGGCGCGCGATCTTGCCGAGGTTCGGCAGCGGTGGATCGACCACGAAGCCGCCTTCCTGTTCGATCACCGCCAGTATCGCGCAAACATTTTCGTCATTGCCGGGCAGGCGCAGTGCATGCAACGCAGTAGCGATATCGCCGGCCCAGCCGATCCGATCGAGCACCGAAGCGGGGATGCGTGCAGCGATTCGCTCATCGAGGCCACGGTCGACCGGCGACTGCGTGGTCGCGCAACCGCTCAGTGCGATCAGCAGCATCGCCGACAGCGACGCACCCGTCCTGCTGGTTGTCGTCAAGAGTGCGCCTCGCTGGCGGGTGGGAACGCTTCAGTCCAGTTGGTGTCCACGGCACCCGCCCCGCGCTGCGGTGCTACATTTCGGCGGGGGCGCCAACTGCGCCGGGGGGCTTGCGGATGCATGGTGGTGAACGACCGGCAACGAGCCCGGGCAAAGTGCTGCTGTTGCTGTTCCTTGCCAACCTGCTGAACTTCTTCGATCGCACGTTGCCGGCGGTGGTGATCGAGCCGATCCGGCTCGAGTTCGGTTTGAGCGATTTGCAACTGGGTCTGCTCTCGACCTCGTTCGTGGTGGTCTACGCGATTGCCGGCGTGCCGCTGGGTCGGCTCGCCGACACCGGCTCGCGCCGCCGCGTGCTCGCCTGGGGTCTGGTTACCTGGAGCGCATTCACCGGTCTTGCAGGGTTCGCGTGGAGCTACCTGTCGCTGTTGCTGATCCGGATGGGTGTCGGTATCGGCGAGGCGTGCTACGCGCCGGCGGCGAACTCGCTGATCGGCGATCTGTATCCGCCCGACAAGCGCGCCCGCGCGGTCGGCATCTTCATGTTGGGCTTGCCGCTCGGGCTGCTGCTGGCGTTCTTCACCGTCGGGCCGCTGGTCGAGGCGCTGGGCAGTTGGCGCGCGCCGTTCTTCATCGCCGCGGTACCGGGCCTGCTGCTGGCCTTGCTGTTCCTGCGCATCGTCGAGCCGCGGCGGGGCGCCGCGGATGCGATCGTGCTGGGCGAACCGGTACGCCAACCGATCCGCAGCCTGCTGCGCATCCCGACGCTGTGGTGGATCATCTTCTCCGGGCTGGGACTGAACTTCGCGACCTATCCGACCAGCGGGTTCCTGGTGCCGTTGCTGCAGCGCCATTTCGGGCTGGGCCTGGGCGAGGCTGCGATCTACACCGGCATCATCGTCGGCGCGACCGGGCTGATCGGTCTCACCGCCGGCGGCGCGATGGCCGATCGCATGCACAAGGCCTCGGAGCGCGGTCGGCTGCTGTTCGGCGCGGTGATGATGGCGATCGCCGCGGCGCTGACCTATGCCGCGCTCGCCTATGGTTCCGGCGCTGTTGCGCTGTTCGTGTCGCTGTTCGCGCTCGGCTGGCTCGCCTGCTACGCGTACTACCCTTGCGTGTACCCCGCAGTGCACGACGTGGTCGAGCCGCGCCTGCGTGCCACCGCGATGGCGCTGTACTTCGCCGCGATGTACCTGCTCGGCGGTGCGGCCGGGCCGGTGGTCGTGGGTGCGGTTTCCGACCATCTCGCGAACGCTGCGATGCTGGCCGCCGGCGCGTCGGTGCTCGATGAATCGCACCGCGCCGCTGGCCTCTACGGCGCGATGTACCTGGTGCCCGCGCTGCTGGCCTTCACCGGGGTCTGCGTGTTCATCGCCTCGCTGACCTTCGTTCGCGATGCGCGCGCGATGCGGGCGGGTCCTGCAGTGGGCTGAGCGCACGCCGCGCGGGCGCGTGCGCCGGGCGGTGGCATCGACGTTGGGCCTGAACCAGGCGCACACCTCGAAGAAGCGTATCGGTCTCAGGGCGCGCGATGCCAGTCGCGTTGGAGGTCCGCGATCTGGTCGAGCAGTACTCCGAAGCGCTCGCCCAGTGGCGTGATGCGGTACTCCACCCGTGGCGGCACCTCCGCGAACACCTGCTTTTCGACGATGCCGTGGCGCTGCAGCTTGCGCAGCCGCTCGTTGAGCACTTTCTTCGAGACTCCGGCTACCGCGCGCTCGAGTTCGCCCGGGCGGTGCACGCCGGCGCGGATCCGCATCAGCACCGCCAGCGACCACTTGCAGCCGACGATGTCCTCGACGATGCCGCTGGCCTCGGTGCCGCCGGG
>JANOEA010000401.1:0-5398 GCA_031412975.1 Pseudomonadota bacterium
GTTGCGGCGCCTGGCGGCCGAATTGGAACAGCCGCCGATGGTGCTGCACACCGTGCCCAGTCCCGGAAAACGGGCACGCGCCGGTTACGGCGTGGTCCGATCCGGCTCAGCCCCCGCTGGCCCTGGGTCTTCTATAACCCATCCAAGCATAAACGCGCTAACCGGGCTCTCGGTGCTGCTCGTCGGCATCTGGGGCAGCGGCGCGCGCCTGGGGTCCGCGACGTTGATCGCCTGGCGCGACAACGCCTTCTCCGAAAGCCTGATCGGCCTGCTCGAGACGATCGTCGCATCGATGGGCGTGGCGCTGGACAACGCGCGGCTGTTCAAGCAGACGCAGGAAGCGCTGCAACAGCAGACCGCCACCGCTGAGGTGCTGCAGGTCATCAGCAGTTCGGTGGCCGACGCGCAGCCGGTGCTCGAGAGGATCCTGGACAGCTGCGGCCAGCTGTTCGATGCGCGGGCCATGACGGTGCTGCTGATCCGCGACGACGGGCTGCTGCACCGTGCAGCCTCGCGCGTGGTGGCCGCACCCGACGCACCGCCGGGCTGGACCGAGGCGGACCTTGCCGCGGCCCAGCAAAGATCGGGCAGCGCCTTTCCGATGCCCCTGGCCGGCACCGGCACGGCCGCGGCGATTGCGTCGGGGCGCGTGCTGAATTTCGCCGATGTGCGGAACGGTGCCGATGTGCCGCACGGCGTGCGCGCCGTGGCGCTGGCCAACGGCCTGAACTACTCGCAGGTGATGGCGCCGCTGATGCAGGGCGGGCGCGGCATCGGCGCCATCGCCCTGGTATGCCCGGCGCTGGGCGGCTTCACACCGAAAGAGCAGGCGCTGCTGAAGACCTTTGCCGACCAGGCGGTGATCGCGATCCAGAACGCGAAGATGTTCCGCGAGACGAACGAAGCGCTGGAGCGGCAGACGGCGACCGCATCGGTGTTGCGTGCGCTGGGCACTTCGATGGACAACACCCAGCCAGTGTTCGACGCGATCATCGCCAACTGCAGCAACCTGTTCCATGGCGACCGGGTGGTGCTGTTCCTGAGAGACGGTGACCAGTACCGCGCACAAGCCAGCAACGGCCCGCTGACGGGCAAGGTGCGGACGATCGACCGCGAGAGCGCCGTCGGTGCCTGCCTGGCCGATGCGCGGCTGATCCATCTGCCGGACCTGGAGCGTGGTGCGCAGGAATTCCCCCTCGTGCGGCAGATGGGGCTGGCGGACGGGTTTCTATCCGGACTGTATTCACCGCTGCTGCGCGGCGACCGCGCCGTCGGTGCGCTGGTCGTGCTGCGCCGGGAGAAGCGCGCCTTCGGCGACGCGCACATCGCCTTGCTGCGCACCTTCACCGAACAGGCGGTCATCGCGATCGAGAACGCGAGGCTGTTCAACGAGACGCGGGAGGCGCTGGAGCGCCAGACTGCCACCGCCGAGGTGCTGCAGGTGATCGGCAAGTCGGTGGCCGACGCCCAGCCCGTGTTCGATCGGATCCTTCAAAGCTGCAAACGCCTGTTCGACCCGGTGTACATCGGCATCAACCTGCTGCGCCCCGACGGCTTGATCGACCTGGTGGCCTTCTTCGGCCCGCGCGAGGCCGAGTTCCGCACGTTGTACCCGGTGCACCTGGACGAGCAAAGCGGCACCGGGCTGGTCATCCGGCAGCGCGATGCCGTGCACTTCGCCGATGCGCAGACCGACGACGGCGTGCCGTTTGCCGTCAAGCGCGGCAGCGAGCTGATGGGCAGCCGTTCCGTCGTCTTCGCACCGCTGATGTGGCAGGACCGCGGCGTGGGCTCCGTCTTCGTCGGCAGGAGCAGCGTGTCGTCGTTCTCGCCGCACGAGATCGCATTGATCAAGACCTTCGCCGACCAGGCGGTGATCGCGATCCAGAATGCGCGGCTGTTCAACGACACCCAGGAGGCGCTGGCCCACCAGACCGCCAGCGCCGACATCCTGCGCGTCATCAGCAGCTCGCCCACCGACGTGCAGCCGGTGTTCGAGGCCATCGTCGGCACAGCAGTCAAACACCTGGGCTGCGACCTGGCGCTGGTGCAGACCGTCAGCGGCGACACCTACTCGCCCCAGGCCATGGCCACCCCGGCCGGCCTGACGCCGGTGCCGGGTGCGCAAGTGATGCCGGTGGACCCGGCGGCCAACTTCCCTTCGCGCGCGATTCGCAGCAAGACCATGCTGCACGTGCCCGATTGGACGGCGGCAGAACTCCCCCCGCACGAGCAGGCGCGGCACCAGCAACTGGGCCTGAACTCTGCGCTGTACCTGCCGCTGCTGCGCGGCGACGACTGCGTGGGCGTGCTGGCGCTGGGCAGCAAGAAGGCGAATGCCTTCAATGCGAAGGCCATCGCGCTAGCAGAGTCGTTCCGCGACCAGGCGCTCATTGCCATAGAAAACACGCGGCTGTTCAACGAGACACAGGAGGCACTCGAGCAGCAGACCGCGACGGCGGACGTGCTGGGAGTCATAAGCAGTTCGGTGGCCGATACCGGGCCGGTGTTCGACAAGATCCTGCAATCGTGCGAGCGGCTGTTCCCGGCACTTGTGTTCAACCTGCATCTCGTCAACGAGGCGGGACTGCTCGATGTGGAACGCATCCATGCCACCGCGGCGGCACAAGCGCACTACGGCCCGAGCGCCCCGCAATTGCTGGCAGCTCTCGAGGCCGCCATTCGCTCGAAATATCCGATGCCGGTCGCGGGCACCCACGCGGAGCTTGCCTTTGCCCGAGGTGACCTCGTCGAGATCAACGACACATTGGGCGACCCGGCTGCGCCGCCGAATCTGCGAGTGGTTGCCGAACGCATGGGTCAGTCCTCCTCGGTCCTGATCGCGCCGCTCATATGGGAAGGCCGCGGGATAGGCGTCATCCTGGCCGGGCGACACCCGGGGCGGTTCCTGGCCAAAGAGCGCGTACTGCTCAAGACCTTCGCCGACCAGGCGGTGATCGCGATCCAGAACGCGCGCATGTTCCGCGAGACGCAGGAAGCGCTGGAGCGCCAGACCGCCACCGCCGAGATCTTGGCCGTGATCAGCGAATCGCCCACCGACGTGCAGCCGGTGTTCCAGGCCATCGCCGAGCGCGCCCGCACATTGTGCAAGGCCGACGTGGGCGCGACCACGCGGCTGGACGGCGACGTCGTGCACCTGGCCGGCGTGCGCGCTCTTTCCGTCGAAGCCGAAGACGCGATGCGCGGCGCCTTTCCGATGGCCGTCGATGCGGCGCCGCCGAACATCCGCCGCGCGATCGTCGAGCAGCAGCCGATCCAGATCGCCGACGTGCACGCCGAATCGGGCTATCCCAACGTCGAGGTGGCGCAGCGATCGGGCTTTCGCAGCATCCTGTCGGTGCCGCTGCTGCACCAGGGCCGCTCCATCGGCACCATCGGCGTGGCGCGGCGCGAGCCCGGGCGCTTTGCCGACGGCGCGGTGGCGCTGCTGCAGACCTTTGCGCGCCAGGCGGTGATCGCCATCGAGAACGTGCGCCTGTTCAACGAGACGCAGGAGGCGTTGGAGCGGCAGACCGCCAGCGCCGAGGTGCTGCAGGTCGTCAGCAGCTCGGTGGCCGACACCCGACCGGTGTTCGACAAGATCCTCGACAGCTGCCGCCGCGTGATCGCCTGCAGCGACCTGAGCCTGCTGATGCTGGACGACGGCGGCATGGTGCATATAGGCGCCGTGAGTGGCGCCGACGGGCTGAAGACGGCGGAGAACTACGTGCCCATGCCGCTGCAGCGCACGATCGTCGGCGAGGCCGTGCAGCAGCGCCGGGTGATGCACTACCCAGACGCGTTGCATGGCGCGGACGTACCGCGGTCCGTGCGCCGCATGGCCGACGTGATCGGCAACTACGCGGTGGTGGTCGCGCCGATGCTTGTGCAAGACCGTGCGGTCGGCGCGTTCTTCATCGCGCGCACGTTCGCGCAGCGCCAATGGGCTCGGTTCACGGAGCGCGAGATCGCGCTGGTCGAGTCCTTCGCGGGTCAGGCGGCGATCGCGATCCAGAACGCGCGTTTGTTCCGCGAGACGCAAGAGGCGCTGGAACACCAGACGGCAACGAGTGAGGTGCTCAACGTCATCGCCGCGTCGGTGGACGACGCCCAACCGGTGTTCGACAAGATCATCGACAGCGCCGCGCAGTTGTTCCCCAACGCCCTGGCGTTGATGATCCTGCAGGCGGATGCACAGGACATGCTGCATGTGGCCGGCATCCGGTTCGTGCGTGATGCGTCGGGGCCATTCCTGCCGGAGGCGGCCCGGCAGCGCGAGCGGACCATCGCAAAGGCATTCCCGTCGCCGCTGGCAGGCACCGCCACCGAGCTGGCCATCCGCACCGGGCTGGCCGACATCCCCGACATGCACAACGCGACCGACGTGCCCGGGTTGCAGCGCTTTGCCAACCTCATCGGCTTCAACTTCGCTGCACTGTTTGCACCGCTGATGTGGGAGGGCAAGGGCATCGGATCGATCGCGATGCTGAGCGCAAAGCTCGGCCTTTTTGGCGACAGGGAGCGCGCGCTGCTCAAGACCTTCGCCGACCAGGCGGTGATCGCGATCCAGAACGCGAAGATGTTCCGCGAGACCAACGAGGCGCTGGAGCAGCAAACCGCCACAGCGGAGATTCTGCGCGTCATCAGCAGTTCGCCCACCGACGTGCAACCCGTCTTCATGGCCATTGCCGAGCGCGCGCGCTCGCTGTGCGGCGCGGCCGTCGGCATCGCCGCGCAAATCGAGGGTGAAATGCTGCACCTGGTGGGCTTGCACGGCATCTCGCCTCAAGCCGAGGCCGCAGTGCGCGCGTCACATCCGCTGCCGTTGGCGCGCGGCTCGGCCAATGCCAGGGCCGTCATCGAGCGCTCACCCGTGCAGATTGCCGACGTGCTGCTGGACGCGGATTACGAAGTCAAGGATGGCGCTATCCAGGCAGGTTGGCGCAGCGTGCTGGCGGTGCCGCTGCTGCACGACGGCCGCGCCATCGGCGCCCTGGCCGTGGCGCGTGCCGAGACGGGTGCCTTTACCGAGCGCGCCGTCGGGTTGTTGCAGACCTTTGCCGACCCGGCGGTGATCGCCATCGAAAACGTGCGCCTGTTCAACGAGACGCAGGAGTCGCTGCAGCAGCAGAAAGCCTCGGCCGAGGTGCTGGCCGTGATAAGCAACTCGATGGCCGACCCGCAGCCGGTGTTCGAGAAGATCCTGGACAGCTGCAAGCACCTGTTCGGCGGCGACGAGCTCGACGTGCTGCTGGTCGACGAGCAGGGCATGCTTGACATTGCCGCCTACCGCGGCGTGGCGCGCGACATCGTCGCCGCCACCTTCCCGGCGCCGGTGGCACGCACGCCCGCCGGCCGCGCGCTGCGCGAGCGGCGCGTGATGCACTGGCCCGACCTG
>JANOEA010000402.1:0-5201 GCA_031412975.1 Pseudomonadota bacterium
GCGGCGCACTGCGGCCTCATGGTGCTATCCCAGCGGAATCAGCAAAAGAGCGTACAGCAGGCCGCCGAGCAGGAACGGCACGAAGCGCCCGTCCTTTTCGCTCGGCAGTTCCATCACCGCGCTGTTCATGATCACCGCGCCGGAAATGAACGCGACCAGCAGGGCCAGTGCATCCGGCGGGATCGGCAGCAGCACGCCCACCAGCCAGCCGACCACGCACATCGCAGCCAGCAGCCAGCGTCCGATCCGCACGAAGTCGGCGCCATGCTCTTCGTGCAAGGCATGTTCGATGGTCAGGAAGTGTCCGCCGATCGCCAGCGCGTACAGCGCCACCGGCCCGGTCTCGCCTTCGAGGTTGCGCACCATCAGGCAGGCCATCAGCGCGACATAGGCCGCGAAGCCGACGAGGTGGATCCAGAAGGCGCGCCGATCGGCCTCGTGCCCCTCGTGCCCCGCGTCCCCTTCTCCGCGTGAAATGCCAGGCTCGGCTTGCGGCGCCGCATGCCGCGGGCCGAGGCGCATTTTCAGGTGATCCAGCCCATAGAAGGCCAGGAACCCGAGCAGGGCGACGATGTAGATGGAAAGTCCCTCGTAGCGAAGTTGCAGCGTCGTGGCTTCAACGAACGCTTCGCGTGCGCCGTGCAGTTCCGGCATCAGGTGCACGAACACATAGGCCGCCGACATGCCCGCGCTGAACGACACAATGCTGCGGCGGTCGCGGACCAGCCGGCGCAGCGGGTGCACGCCGCCGCCGAACGCGAAGATCAGCGCGAACAGCAGCGCAGCCAGCCCGGTCTGGACAATCGCAACATCGTCGACGGCAACGCTCACAGCGATCTCGCGATGATCCCGAGGAACAGGAACAGCCCGGCGCCCGACATGAGGACCGCGATGATGAACGATGGCCGCCAGGTCGGCAGCGGGATGCGGGTGCGCGCCTGCCGCAGCCGCACCCAGTACTCGATGGTTCCCATCACGATCGCGGCGGTGCCGAGCCCGGTCAGGAACAAGCCGACCGTGCGCGGGCTGTGATTCATCGCGGCAGCGCCGCCGCTGGACTGGAACCCCTGCAGGACCTTGTAGAGGGTAAAGCCGAAACTGATCATCGACAGGCCGGTACGCACCCACGCCATCAGCGAGCGGTCGGCCGCCATGATGGTGCGGGTGATCGCCATCGTGGTGCGGTCGGCCGCGAGCTCGTTCGAGCTGCGCTGCGACAACGGGTTCAGTGGGCCTTCGGCGCTGCTCATTGGGCGCTGCCTCGCTGGCCTGCACGTGCCACGCGCGTCACCAGGCCGCGCACGATCAGGTACGGCACGATCGCGAGCAGCAGCGCCACGATCAGTACTTCGCCCGGATACACGAAGCGCGCGACGATGACCTGGTAGACCACGTCGAGCACCATCGCGAGCACGAAGACCTTGCCGACGCTCTTCCAGCCGTCGCGCAGCATCTCGTTGCGGTGCGCGGGGTCGCTCAGAAGACTCCAGAAGTAGGGCGGCTTGCCGAGCCGGGCATCCTTGAGGCCCGCGATCACCGCGAAGATGATCGCCATCGTCGGCTGCAGCAGCATCCTGAACTTCATCGGTCCGCTGACCCGATCGCCCAGGTGCTCCACGATCCGCATCCAGATGTCTTCCATCGCCAGCTCCCCTGTTTGGCCAGCCGCCTGCCGGTGGGCGTGCGCGCGGGTGGGCGAGGACCACGCGGCGCGCGACCTCGCTTTGCCGGCGATGTTAGGCTGCGCGGCCGGGTTTGCGCTATGGGACGTAGGGCGCACTGCCGGCACGGCATGGACCGGCGCCAGGCGAGGTTTGGCAGCTTGCAATGCGCGGGGGCGGCTGGCATACCTGCACCCCGGGCAGCATCGGAGGGCTGGGGCGTGGGCACGGCAGGCGCAACGGTGTTCATCATCGACGATGATGCGGAGGTCCGTGGAGGCCTCGGCCGACTGCTGCGCTCTGCAGGCTGGATGGTGCTCGACTTCGGCGCAGCACAGGACTTCCTCGATCAACCTCCCGTGCGCGGCGTGGGCTGCATGCTGCTCGATGTGCTGATGCCCGGCATGAGCGGGCCGGAGCTGCATCAAAAGCTCGCGGGGCTGGGCCTGCCGCTGCCGGTGATCTACCTGACCGGACAGGGCAGCGTGCCGGTCAGCGTGCGCGCGATGAAGCTCGGTGCGCTGGATTTCCTCGAAAAACCCGTCGACGCCGACCGGCTGCTGTCGACCATCGAGCTTGCGATCGCGCGCAGCCGCAAGGACAACGAGCGGCATGACCGCCATGCGGTATTGCGGCGGCGCCTCGACTCGCTGTCGGTGCGCGAGCGCGAAGTGATGAACCACGTGATCGCCGGGCGGCTCAACAAACAGATCGCCGCGGATCTCGGCATCGCCGAGAAGACGGTCAAGGTGCATCGTGGCCGGGTCATGGCCAAGCTCGGGGTGCGCAGGGTCGCGGAGCTGGTGCATCTGTGCGACGAGCTCGGCATCGAGCAGGCGGGCAAGGCGTCGCCTGCCTGATTGCGCTGGCGTGCGGCCACGCGCTTCGAGCCGGACCGCAAAACGACAGGCAGCAATAGTGGGTCGCACACCGCGATCAGTACGACCGACGCCCGATGGGATCAAGGTCCCATTCGTTCCGCACGCCGCTGGGACTACTTTGGGCGTCAGTGGCTACGGCCCGTCTTGGTTACAGGGACTGCTGCGATGCTGCCAAAATCCGCGCTGCCGCCACGCCTTTCGGGGCCCGCCTCGGCGTGCCCGGGAGACCGGCCATGGTCGCTCGCATGAGCGCCCTGGTGGTCTACATCGTCGACGACGACGACGCCGTACGCGACGGCTTGGCGCGCCTGCTGCGTTCGGCCGGCCTGGATCCGCGGCCGTTCGCCACCGCGGCAGGTTTTCTCGCGGAGGTCTCCAATGCGGAGCGCGGCTGCGTGCTGCTCGACATCACCATGCCGCTGATGTCCGGCCCGCAGGTGCAGGCGTGTCTCAACGATCGCAAGATCGCGCTGCCGGTGATCACCGTATCGGCCCGCGACGACGCGCCGACGCGCGCGTGGACCCGCGACCTCGGCGCGCGCATGTTCCTGCGCAAGCCGGTCGACGACCAGGCGCTGCTCGACGCGATCAACTGGGTCTGCCACGGCGCATGAGCGGGCCCGCCGCCGGGCGCATGCCATGCGGTGGCCAGGCGGCGCGCGCCGGCTGCATGGCCTGAACTCCGGTCTGGCCCAAACTCCGGTCGACGCAATGCGGCGTGCGCCACGTCATAATACGGCGACCCGGCCCGATCCCCACCGCGATGCTCATCCACAAGACCTTCCAGATCGAGGCGGCGCACCGACTGCCCAACGTGCCGCCTGGCCACAAGTGCGCGCGCGTGCACGGGCATTCGTTCCGGATCGAAATCCACGTCGAAGGCGCGGTGCAGGCGCATACCGGCTGGGTGATGGACTTCGCCGATATCAAGTCCGCGTTCCAGCCGCTGTACGAGCGGCTCGACCATCACTATCTGAACGATATCGACGGTCTCGACAACCCGACCAGCGAGCGGCTCGCGATCTGGATCTGGGAGCGCCTGCGACCCGTTTTGCCGCAGCTGGCGCGCATCGTGGTCCACGAGACCTGCACCAGCGGCTGCAGCTACAGCGGGGATTGATTCCATCTCGCGCGCACCTCTGTGTCGCGTGTTGGATCCAACGGCTCTGGCACAATGCCGAATGCAGCCCATCCAGGCTGCCAGCGGACTCCGGAGCATCGTCGATGATCGACTCAGTCGTGTGCCGCATGGCGATCCTGCTGCTGGGACTGCTCGGCGCGGCCGCCAGCGCGCAGGAACCCGCGCGCACCCTGAACGGGGTCGGGCTGCCGCAGTTCGCGCATTCGGCTGCGCTGGATGCGCACCTGCGTCTGGCCGGTGCGACGGTGGTCGATCGCAGCTACATGCCGTTCCAGGTGGTGGCGCTGTACGTTGGTCGTGACGCGGTCGATGTCGAGACCCTGGCCGACGGGCTCAGTCGCTGCCGGATCGAAATCCACTGGCTGGGTCCGCCGCTGGATGCGGCGGCCGCGTCCGACTGGTGGCGCGAAGCGTTCGAACGCTCGCTGCCGGATGCCGCAGCGCGTTTGCGGCTCGACGATGCGCTGGTGCGGTTGGCGAACACGGCCGGCGCAGTGCAGCGCAACAGCGTGACCGCGATCGACTACGACCCCGATGCCGGATTGTTCGTGTCGCGCGATGGCGCGGCGGTCGGCCGCTTCGCGGGACTGGAGCTCAGCCGCGCGGTGCTCGGCATCTGGCTCGGTGCCAGTGCGATCGAGACCCGAGAAGCGCTCACGCGCGAGCAGCCGCAAAGCCCTTAGGCAGTGTTGGTGTGCGGTGAATGCGGGCCTGCACGCCGGCCTGCACGACTGTCGGTGGAGCATTGTGGAAGCCGGAATGCCGGCGACTGCGGCGATCGGATGTTCCGCGGTCGCTGCCATGGCAGCTCCCACAAGGAGACCGTCAGCTCGGCGCAAGGTTGTCGTGATGGTCGGTGGTGCAGTGTGGGAGCCGGCATGCCGGCGACTGCGGCGATCGGATGTTCCGCGGTCGCTGCCATGGCAGCTCCCACAAGGAGGTCGTCACCCTCGCCGCGGGCTTGGCCATCATGAGTCCGCAACGGGCTGGCGCTTGAAGTTGCCCGATGTTGCACTGCAACATAGATCGGAGTATGGTGCCCACACAGTAACCAAACACCCATGCGGAGGACGCATCATGATCGAACAATTCAACACCAAACAATTCATGGCTTTCGGCAAGCAGATGAGCGACACCGCGTTCAAGGCGCACAGCCTCGCGATCGCCGGCTTCGAGCGCTCCGTCGAGTTGCAGCTCAAGCACCTCGAGCGCAGCGTCAATGCCGCAGTCGAGTTCATGAACGACGCCGTCGAGGCGCGCGACATGGAAGGCGCACGCTCGCTGCTTCCGAAGACCGTTGCGATGCTGAAGGATTCGGCCGAGAAGACCTACGCGACCTCGCAGGAACTGATGGGCCTGTCGGTCAAGACCTCCGAAGCGATCGGCGAAGTGCTGAAGTCGAGCTTCGAGGCCGCCAACGACACGGTCGCCAAGCCGGTTCCGGCCCGCAAGGCCAAGTAATCCGGTCCAGCGGAGCTGGTCGGGTCGCCTCCCTCCCTGACCCACCGGCCACCGTGA
>JANOEA010000403.1:0-14507 GCA_031412975.1 Pseudomonadota bacterium
GCCGTCTGGGCGATCCCGATCGGACCCGCCACGTTGTCCAGCGAGGCCCTGCCCAGCGCCATGTGCTTGAGGAAGACCACCGTGGTGGTGGTCAGGCGCCAGGTTTCGCGGACCGCAGCGGGGATCGCTTCGAGCGGGCCGTAGCGCAGCACCGTATCGCGTACCACCGCCGGCGCCATCATGCCGAGCTGGAAGTTCTGCTTGCCTGCGGCGTCGGTGCTGGCCTCGGCGGTGGCCCGAAGGGTCAGCAGGTTGCCATCGCGGCGGACCGTCAAGGTCAGCGCGGGATCGCGCGCGGCTTCGCTCTGGATGCGCGCGTACAGGGCCGCGAAATCGGCCACCGGCTGATCGTTGATCGTCAGTATGCGATCGCCGCCGCGCAGGCCCGCGCGCTCGGCCGGTCGTCCCGCGATGACCTTGCCGATCACCGGCTCGATCACCGGGGTCCGCGCCTTGATGCCGAGCGCCGCGAGCGCCTCGCGCTCGTCGAGGGCCAGGTCCAGGCGCGACATCGGCAGCGTCAGGGTGCGCTGGTTGCCGCTCGCATCCGCCACCCGCAGCACCACGTCGGCGCGGTTGAGCACGGCCTCGACGAGGCCGATGGTGGAATCGGTCCAGCTGTCGAGCGCGCGATCGCCCAACTGCAGCAGCCGGTCGCCCTCGCGCAGGCCGGCTTCGGCGGCAAGCCCGGTGGGTGCGGCGACGATCGGCAGGAAGTCGGGCTTGCCGATCACGAACATCAGCCAGAACGCGGCGATTGCAAACAGGATGTTGGCCGCAGGCCCGGCGGCCACGATCGCGATGCGCGCCCATACGGACTTGCGGTTGAAACTCTGCTCGAGCTGCTCGGGCGCGACCTCGCCTTCGCGCTCGTCGAGCATCTTCACGTAACCGCCGAGCGGAATCGCGGCCACCACGTATTCTGTGCCGTCGCGGCCGATGCGCTGCCACAGGGGGCGTCCAAAACCGATCGAGAACCGCAGGACCTTCACGCCGAGCCGGCGCGCAACCCAGAAATGGCCGAATTCATGAAAGGTCACCAGCAGCCCGAGGGTGACCAGCAACCACCACACCGAACCGAAAAACTCGTCCATCGGGCTTAGTCCTGCAGGGTTGCTACGACTGCCGCGCTGCGCTGCCGTGCGGCAGCGTCCGCCAGCAGCGCGTCGGCGAGCGCACGGATGGGACCTGCGCTGACCGCGTCCAGTGTAGCCGCGACTACCGTTGCGATTCCGCTAAAGCGGATCCGTCCGTTCAGGAAGGCCTCCACCGCCACCTCGTTGGCGGCATTGAGGATCGCCGGCGCGGTACCGCCGGTCGCCAGCGCCGCATAGGCGAGCGCGAGGCAGCGGAAGGTGGCGGTGTCCGGCGCTTCGAAGTCCAGCTTGCCGATCGCGGCAAGGTCGAGTCCGGCGACGCCGGCGTCGACCCGCTCCGGCCACGCCAATGCGTAGGCGATCGCCGTGCGCATGTCGGGATTGCCCAGCTGCGCGAGCATCGAACCATCGCGGTAGGCGACCAGCGAATGCACGATGCTCTGCGGGTGGATGACGACTTCGATCCGCTCGCGTGGCACCCCGAACAGCCAGTGCGCCTCGATCACTTCGAGTCCCTTGTTCATCAGCGTCGCCGAGTCGATCGAAATCTTTCGCCCCATGCGCCAGTTCGGGTGCGCGCAGGCCTGGTCGGGCGTGATGTGATCCAGTTCGGCCGCGGTGCGTCCGCGGAACGGCCCGCCCGAGGCGGTGAGCACGATGCGCTCGACCCCGTGGCGGGACGGGTCGTGGGCGTAGGCGGGCGGCAGGCACTGGAAGATCGCGTTGTGCTCGCTGTCGACCGGGATCACGCTGGCGCCACCGGCGGCCACTGCCGCGGCCAGCAGCGGGCCGGCCATCACCACCGATTCCTTGTTGGCGAGCAGGATGCGTTTGCCGGCCGCGGCCGCCGCGAGGGTCGATGCCAGGCCCGCCGCGCCGACCACCGCCGCGACCACGGTGTCGACCTCGCTCAAGGTGGCGATGCTGTCGAGCGCGGCCCGACCGGCCAGCGCACGCGTGGTGAGCTTGGCCTCGCGCAACGCCTGCACCAGGTCCGGTTCGAGCGTCGGATCGGCGATCGCGGCGTACTCGGCGCCACACGCCTTGGCGCGTGCGACCAGACCCGCCACGTCGCGATGCGCCGACACGGCCACGATCCGGAAGCGCTCCGGGTGGCGCGCGGCCACATCCAGCGTGCTGCCGCCGATCGAGCCGGTGGCGCCGAGCAGGGCGATGCGTCTCATAGACCCAGCAGCAGTTTGCCGCCGACGAACACCGGCAGCGCCGCGAACAGGCTGTCGAAGCGATCGAACACGCCGCCATGGCCCGGAAACAGGCTGCCCGAGTCCTTCTGGTTGGAGTGGCGCTTGATCAGGCTCTCGAACAAATCGCCGACGATCGAGAACACCACCGTCACCAGCGACAGCGCCACCAGCATCACCAGTCCCATCGCGACCAGCCCGAGCGCCGCACCGGCGATTGCGGCATAGGCCGCGCTGCCGAGCAATGCGCCGTAGACGCCCGCGCGGGTCTTGCCGGGGCTGATCCGTGGCGCCAGCTTGGTATGGCCGAAACGGCGCCCGGCGAAATAGGCCGAGATATCGGCGCTCCAGACCAGCGCCAGCACGAACAGGACCCACCATGGCCCGAGGTCGGGGATCTCATGCAGCACGATCGCCGCCGCCCACGCGGGCACCACGGTCAGGGTGCCGGCGAGTGCCTTGAGTCCGACGTTGCGCCGCTTGCGGTCGGCGGCAAAGCCGAAATGCCCGAGCCATAGCGCCGCCAGCGGCCACCATGCGATACCGAGCACGATCACGATTCGGAACAACTCGTCGCTGCGCCATTCCCACAGCGCGGCCATCGCGGCCGCGTTTAGCGCCACCAGGGCCAGGCGCGAGGTTCGCGAACGCAAGCCGATCAGTCGCGCCCACTCCGAAAGGCCGAAGGTGAACAGGACCGCGAGGGCCAGAGCGAAGGCTTCGCTCTCCAGCCACAACACCAGCCCGATCGCGATCGGCGCAAGCACCAGCGCGGTGAGCACGCGGTCCTTCAACGCGCTCATTCGGCGCTGCCCGAGCGGATCTGCACGCCAGTGCGCCCGAAGCGTCGCTCGCGGCCAGCGAAGTCGTCCAACGCAATCTGGAAGCACGCGGCATCGAAGTCCGGCCACAGCACGTCGGTGAAGTGCAATTCCGCGTAGGCCAGTTGCCACAGCAGAAAGTTGCTGATCCGGTGATCGCCGCCGGTGCGGATGAACAAGTCCGGATCGGGCAGGTCGGCGAGGCTTACGTAAG
Organism: Pseudomonadota bacterium; assembly: GCA_031412975.1. Lineage (GTDB taxonomy): Bacteria > Pseudomonadota > Gammaproteobacteria > Xanthomonadales > Ahniellaceae > UBA4656. Next base: position 3,335 of record JANOEA010000403.1, read on the forward strand.
TGCGCAGCAGGTCGGTGTCGATCGCTTCGGGTTGCAGGCGCCCGGCCAGCACATCGCTCGCGATGCTGCGGCACGCCTGCGCGATGTCCCAGCGACCGCCGTAGTTGGATGCCACGTTCAGCGACAGCGCGGTGTTGCCGCCGGTACGCGATTCGGCTGCCCGCATGCGCGCCTGCAGGTCCAGCGGGAATGCGCCGGGATCGCCGATGAAGCGCAGGCGCACGCCGGCCTGGTGCAGTTGGTCGACTTCGCGGTCGAGCGCCTTCAGGAACATCCCCATCAGCGCGTTGACCTCGGACTTCGGCCGCGCCCAGTTTTCGCTCGAGAACGCGAACAGGGTGAGCGCCGGGATGCGCTGCCGCACGCAGGCCTCGACCACCTCGCGGACTGCCTTGACCCCGGCGCGATGCCCGAAGGTGCGCGGGCGGCGCCGTTGCTCCGCCCAGCGCCCATTGCCGTCCATCACGATGGCGATATGCCGCGGCAGGCGATCGGCCGGGACAACACCCGCGCCGAGCTCGGCTGGCGGGACGATGGGGAGGGCGGCGGTCACGGGCGCCTCAGAGCGCCATCAGCTCCTGTTCCTTGTGCTTGACCACCCCGTCGATGTCTTTCACGAAGCGGTCGGTGAGCTTCTGGATGTCGTCTTCGGCCCGGCGCTCCTCGTCCTCGGTGATGGTGCGCTCCTTGAGCAGTTCCTTGACCTGCTGCATCGCATCGCGGCGCACGTTGCGCACCGCGACCTTGGCGTTCTCGCCTTCGTGGGCGACATGCTTGGCCAATTCCTTGCGGCGCTGCTCGGTCAGCGCGGGCATGTTGATCCGGATGACGGTGCCCGCGGTGGTCGGGGTCAAGCCCAGGTCCGAGGCGAGGATCGCCTTCTCGACCGGGCCGACCATGTTCTTTTCCCACGGCGTGATGGTCAGGGTGCGCGCATCGGTGACGGCGACGTTGGCCACCTGCGACAGCGGCGTGTCGTTGCCGTAGTAGCTGACCCGCAGGTGCTCGACCAGCGCGGTGCTGGCACGCCCGGTGCGCAGGCGGGTGAGGTCGTGCTTGAGCGCTTCAACGCTCTTGATCATGCGGGTTTCGGCGTCTTGCTTGATGGGTGCGATCGACATGGTGCGCTGCCGCAGTGGGTTCGGCGGAAGTATAGCAAGCGGGCCGCGCGGGCCGCTGGCGTTGCCATGGCCCGGGAATGGCGTGGAAGGGACGGTGGAGCCCCCGGTGCACGATCAACGGCGGCGGTCAGCCTCGTTCACTCACCAACGTCCCCACCTGCTCGCCCTTCATGATGCGCATCAAATCGCCCGGGCGGTTCATGTCGTAGATCCGCAGCGGTACCTTGTGGTCGCGGCACAGTGCGATCGCGGTGGTGTCCATCACGTTGAGCTTGCGCTCGATCACCTGGTCGTAGCTCAGGCGCTCGTAGCGGGTTGCGCTGGGGTCCTTCATCGGATCGGCGCTGTACACGCCGTCGACCTTGGTCGCCTTCAGCAGTACCTGCGCGCCGATCTCGATCGCGCGCAGCGCGGCGGCCGAGTCGGTGGTGAAGAACGGGTTGCCGGTTCCGGCCGCGAACACCACGATGCGGCCTTTTTCGATGTGCCGGATCGCACGGCGCCGGATGTAGTCCTCGCAAACCTCGTTGATCTTGATCGCGCTCATCACGCGTGCGAAGCCGCCGAGTTTCTCGACCGCATCCTGCATCGCCAGCGCGTTCATCACCGTGGCCAGCATGCCCATGTGGTCACCGGTCACGCGGTCCATGCCGGCGGCCGCAAGGCCCGCGCCGCGGAAGATGTTTCCGCCGCCGATCACCAATCCCACCTGCACGCCAGCGCGGCTGACTTCGATGATCTCCCGGGCCAGTCGATCGAGCACCTTGGGATCGATGCCGTAATCCTCGACGCCCATCAACGCCTCACCGGAGAGCTTGAGCAGGATGCGCTGGAACTTCATCTTCTCGGGCATGGCATCCTCTCGCGGGGCGGCGGCGGGCAAACGCCGGGAGTGTACCGGGAAGACGGGGCCCGCAGCCCTGAAACGACAAAGGCCGCGGTCACCCGCGGCCTTCGCACCACCACGCGCTGCAATGAATCCTCAGGCCAATCCGGCCTGCTTCATCACCTCGGCCGCGAAGTCCTCTTCCTTCTTCTCGATGCCTTCGCCGACCGCGAGGCGATGGTAGGCCTGCACCTTGGCGCCGGCTTTCTTCAACGCGTCTTCCACGCTCACGGCGGTGTCGAGCACGTAGGGCTGGCCGGTCAGGCACATCTCCGAGAGCACCTTGCGCAGCTTGCCGGAGATCATCTTCTCCTGGATGTCGGCCGGCTTCTGCCGATCCTTGTCGCCGATCTGGGCCAGCGCGATCTCCTTTTCCTTGGCCACGATCTCGGCCGGCACGTGATCCGGCGAAAGGTGCGCGGGATTCATCGCCGCGACGTGCATCGCGATGCCGCGACCGAGTTCGGCAGTGCCGCCTTCGAACTCGACCAGCACGCCGATCCGCCCGCCGTGAATGTAGCTCGCGACGTGACCCTTGCCGTTCACCGCGACCATTCGGCGCAGCTGCACGTTTTCGCCGACCTTGGCCACCAGGGCCTGGCGCAGTTCGTCGACGCTGCCGCCTTCGGGCGTGCTGGCCGCCTTCAGCGCTTCGATGTCGGCCGCCCCGCTGGACAGCGCGACCTGCGCGACCATGTCGGCGAAACGCGCGAAATTCTCGTCCTTGGCGACGAAGTCGGTTTCGGAATTCACCTCGACCAGCACCGCGCGGTTGCCGGCGGCAGCGGCCACGATGCGGCCTTCGGCAGCGACCCGGCTGGCCTTCTTGTCGGCCTTGGCCAAACCCTGCTTGCGCAGCCACTCGATCGCGGTGTCCAGGTTGCCCTGGTTCTCGGTCAGCGCCTTCTTGCACTCCATCATGCCCGCGCCGGAGCGCTCGCGGAGTTCCTTGACCATGCTGGCGGTGATTTCCATGAAACTACCTCTTCGAATGTCGATACGGGGGTGGCGGGATGCCGCGGCCTTGCCGACCGCGACATACCGCTGCGCGCAGGATCGCGCGCGGATGTGACGGCATTACTCGGCCGCCGGGGCGCCGGTCTCGCTCGGTGCCGCGGCGCGCGGCGCGCGCTTGATGGCCGGGCGCTTGGCCGGCGCGCCGGGACGACGGTCGCGGTCGCGATCGTTGCCGGGCTTGCGCGGCTGTGCCGGGCGACGCTTGTTGGCATCGTCCTTCGACATCGGGTTGCCTTCGGCATCGAGCTCGACGAACTCGTCCTTGGCTTCCGCCGCGATGATCGGTGCCGCGGACTTGCCCTCGAGCACCGCGTCGGCGGCCGCACGTGCGTACAGCTGCACCGCGCGGATCGCGTCGTCGTTGCCGGGGATCGCGTAATCGACCAGCTTCGGGTCGTAGTTGGTATCGACCACGGCCACCACCGGGATGCCGAGCTTGCGCGCTTCCTCGATCGCGATGTTCTCGTGGCCGATGTCGATCACGAACAGCGCGTCGGGCAGCGAGCCCATGTTCTTGATGCCGCCCAGCGACTTCTCGAGCTTCTCGCGCTCGCGGCGCAGCTGCAGGGCCTCATGCTTGACGAAACGCTCGATCGAGCCATCGGACTCCATCGCCTCGAGTTCCTTCAGGCGTGAAATCGACTGCTTGACCGTGCGGAAGTTGGTCAGCATGCCGCCGAGCCAGCGGTACGAGACGAAGGGCTGGCCGCAACGGGCCGCTTCCTCGCGGATCGAATCGCGTGCCGAGCGCTTGGTGCCGACGAACAGCACCGAACCGCGCTTCTGCGCGAGCCCGGAGATGAAGTTCATCGCATCGTTGAACAGCGGCAGCGTCTTTTCGAGGTTGATGATGTGGATCTTGCCGCGCGCACCGAAGATGAACGGTGCCATGCGGGGATTCCAGTAACGGGTCTGATGACCGAAATGCACGCCGGCTTCGAGCATCTGGCGCATGGTGACGGAAGGCATTGGGACTGCTCCAAAGCAATGAAGTCCCCGCATCGGTGGCAGGGGAACTTCGGGGTTGAGGCCTCCACGCATCCGCCGGCAGCGACCCGCTGAAGGGGCACCCCGATGCCGGTGTCGATTGCGTGTGTGGATTTGCGCCGGTGAGGACGCTTTCGCGGATGCCACCCGTGGTCGAAACCCTGGATTGACAGCCTGCGGCGGGTCTTTCGGGTGGTAAACCCTTGGACCCAGCCTTTGAAGCATACCCAAGGCGGGCGCCGGCGGCAAATCGGCGCGCCCATGGCGGCGGCGCGACGCGCTGGCGTCGTGTTGCTAAAGTACTGTTCCGGCCCCATTTCGTGCGACCTGCCGCAGGCCCCTCCGAGCTCCGCCATGAAAGATTCCGTGCGCCCCATGAACGTCAGCGTGAAGACGCCCGAGCAGCTCGAGTGCATGCGGATATCCGGACAACTGGCAGCCGAAGTGCTGGCCATGATCGGCGAGCACGTCAAGCCTGGCGCCACGACCGAGGAACTCGACCGCATTTGCCACGAGTGGATCGTCGACCGGCAGAAGGCGATCCCGGCCAATCTCGGCTATCGCGGCTTTCCGAAGACCGTGTGCACCTCGGTCAACAACGTGATCTGCCACGGCATCCCGAGCGCGACCAAGATCCTGAAGTCCGGCGATATCGTCAATATCGACGTCACCGTGATCCGCGATGGTTGGCATGGCGATACCAGTCGCATGTACTTCGTCGGCGAGCCATCGGTGATGGCGCGGCGACTGGTCGAGACCACCTACGAGGCGATGTGGCGCGGGATCAAGGCGGTGCGGCCCGGCGCGACCCTCGGCGACATCGGCCACGCGATCCAGCGCTTCGCCGAGGCGCAGCGGTTCTCGGTGGTGCGCGAGTATTGCGGGCACGGCATCGGGCAGGTCTATCACGAGGACCCGCAGGTATTGCATTACGGCGAGGCAGGGACCGGCATGCGCCTGGTTCCGGGCATGACCTTCACGGTCGAGCCGATGATCAACGAGGGTACCCGGCATACGCGCCTGCTGCCCGACGGCTGGACCGTGGTGACCCGCGACCAGAAGCTGTCCGCGCAATGGGAACACACCATCGCGGTCACCGAGGATGGATTCGAGGTGTTCACCCTGCTTCCCGGCGACGGCCCGCCGCGATGACCCGGCTGGCCGCACCCGCCGACGCCCATCGCTGGTGGCCGGTGGATGCGGCCGATGTGGCGGCGCTCGATGCGCCACGCGGCATCCGCGAGGCGGTCGAACGCGCCGACCAGGAGCTGACCACGGCGCTGCGCGGCGGGTTGCCGATCGAACACGTGGTGACCCTGCGCGCCTGGGTGATCGAGCAGGCGGTGTTGCACCTTTGGCAGCGCGCGGTGGGGGCCCGCGGTGGCGTGGCGCTGGTGGCGGTCGGCGGCTTCGGGCGCGGCGAGTTGCACCCGCGTTCGGACGTCGACCTGCTGGTGCTGGTGGGCGAGCGCCGAGACCCCGCGTTGCCTGCGGCACTGGAGCGCTTCTTCGCTGCGTTATGGGACCAGGGCCTCGCGGTCGGCCACGCCGTTCGCAGCGTGGCCGAGTGCGAGGACGCCGCGCGCAGCGACCTGACCGTGATCACCAACCTGATCGAAGATCGGCTGATCGCCGGCGCGCACGAGCTGCATGCGGACATGCGCGAGGCCCTGCGCCCGACCCGGGTCTGGCCGGTCGACCAGTTCGCCGCGGGCAAGCGCGCCGAACAGCAGGCGCGCCACGCGCGCTACAACGACACCGCCTACAACCTCGAACCCAACCTCAAGGACGGGCCCGGCGGGCTGCGCGACCTGCAGACCGTGATCTGGGTTGCGCGACGGCAGCTGGGCCTGGCCGGATTCGATGCGCTGCGCGATGCCGGATTGCTCAGCGTCGAGGAACACACCGCGCTGCTCGCCGCGCGCAGCACGCTATGGCGGATCCGCTGGGCGCTGCACCTGCTCGCGCGGCGCGGCGAGGAGCGGTTGGTGTTCGAATACCAGCGCGAGCTCGCGCAGTGGTTCGGACTGCGCGACGAACACGCGCAGAATCTCGCGGTCGAACAGTTCATGCAGGGCTACTACCGGGCCGCGATGACGGTGGAAAAGCTCAACGAGCGGTTGCTCGCGCGACTCGACGAGCTGCGCGAATCGCCCGAAGGGGCCGCGGTCGAGGCGCTCGACGACGAATTCCGCGCGGTGGGATCGTTCCTCGACCTGCGCGATGCGCGGCTGTTCGAACGTTGCCCTGCCGCGATCCTGCGTGCGTTCTCGATTCTGCTCGACCGGCCCGACCTGCGCGGCCTGCACTCGAACCTGCTCGCCCGGCTCGACGCGGTGCTGCCGGGCCTGGATGAAGCGTTTCGCCGCGATCCCCAGGCCAACGAGGTGTTTCTGGCCATCCTCCGCCACCACGGCGCGGTGGCCGAAGCGCTGCAACGGATGAGCCGCTATGGCGTGCTCGGACGCTTCCTGCCGGCGTTCGGCAAGGTCGCCGGGCGCATGCAATACGATTTGTTCCATGTGTACACGGTCGACCAGCACACGCTGTTCGTGATCCGCAACATCCGCGAGTACGGCGACCCGGCGAGCGCGGCAAGCCTGCCACTGGCGCACGAGCTGTACGCGCGCCTGCGCAAGCCCGAGCTGCTGCTGCTTGCGGGCATCTTCCACGACATCGCGAAGGGACGCGGTGGCGATCACTCCGAAATCGGCGAAGCCGACGCGCGCGAGTTCTGCGCGCGCGTCGGACTGAGCGCGACCGACGCCGACCTGGTCGGCTGGCTGGTCCGCCAGCATTTGACGATGTCGGTCACCGCGCAGAAGCAGGACATCACCGATCCGCGCGTGGTGCATCGCTTCGGCGGCATCGTGGCCGATATCGAGCGGCTCGACCATCTGTACCTGCTGACCGTGGCCGATATCCGTGCCACCAGCCCGAAGCTGTGGAACTCGTGGAAGGACCGCCTGCTCGCCGAGTTGTACCACGCCACCCACTACGTGCTCGCCCGGGGACTGGAGCACCCGGTGCACGCGAGCGAGCGGATCGCCGAGTCGCGCGCGGCCTCGCTGGCGCTGCTGGCCGACGCAGGCCTAGAGCCTTCGCGCATCGAGGCGCTGTGGGCGGAGTTTCCCAACGACAGTTTCCTGCGCTACACGCCCGACCAGATCGCATGGCAAACGCGGGCGATCCTCGCCGCGGGGCGCAGCGCGCTGCCGGTGGTCACCGTCAGGCGCGCGCCCGAGCGCGGCACCACCGAACTGTTCGTGTACTCCGAGGACCGCGACGGACTGTTCGCCAGCATCACTGCGGTGATCGACCGCATGCAGCTGAACGTGGTCGAAGCGCGCATCGTGACCTCCGGCGCGGGCCATACGCTGGACAACTTCCAGTTGCTCGAAGAAGACGGCAGTCCGATCATCGAAGCCGCGCGCGCGAAAACCAGCTGGTCGCGAGGCTGCGCGATGAGCTTTCGAACGAGGTGCTGGCGTTGCGCCCCGCGCGCCGCGCGGCGACCCGCCAGCAGAAGCAGTTCCACGTGGCGCTGCGGATGGAGTTTGATTTTTCCGCCGCCGGCCGTACCCAGCTGGCCCTGGTGTGCTCCGACCGTCCCGGCCTGCTCGCGCATGTCGCCAGCGCATTGCGCGAGTGCGGGCTGCGCGTGCACGATGCGCGGATCGCGACCTTCGGCGAACGGGTCGAGGACTTCTTCGAACTCACCGACCACCAGGATCGCGCCCTCAATGCGACCCAGCTCGACGCACTGCGCGATGCGCTGCGTCGCCACATCGACAGCCCATCTGGCGCCGGGGGCGCCGAACCAAGACATGACGTCCAGCACGCTTGAACACCTGATCGACGACGCGTTCGCGCGGCGTGAATCGCTTGGTGCCGACGAGATCCGCGACCGCGTGGAGCCTGCGGTCAACGAGGCCCTCGCACTGCTCGAAAGCGGCCAGCGACGGGTCGCCGAACCCGACACGAACGGGAAATGGAACGTGCAGCAGTGGCTGAAGAAAGCCGTGCTGCTGTCGTTCCGCCTGCGCGGCAATCGGGTGATGGGCGGCGCACCGGCACCTTATTTCGACAAGGTGCCGCTGAAGTACGAGGACTGGGACGAGGCCGCATTTCGCGCCGGTGGCGCGCGCGTGGTGCCCGGTGCAATCGTGCGCCGCGGCGCCCACATCGGCCACGACGTGGTGCTGATGCCGAGTTTCGTCAACATCGGCGCTTACGTCGGCGCGCGGACCATGGTCGATACCTGGGCCACGGTCGGCTCCTGCGCACAGATCGGCGCCGACGTGCACCTATCGGGCGGCGCGGGCATCGGCGGCGTGCTCGAGCCGCTGCAGGCCGGGCCCACGATCATCGAGGACGGCTGTTTCATCGGCGCGCGATCGGAGGTCGTCGAGGGCGTGGTCGTCGAGCGCGGATCGGTGATCGGCATGGGCGTATTCATCGGCCAGAGCACGCGCATCTACGATCGCGCCAGCGGGCAGATCCACTACGGTCGCGTGCCTGCGGGCAGCGTGGTGGTATCGGGCTCGCTGCCGGCGGCCGATGGCAGTCATTCGCTGTATTGCGCGGTGATCGTCAAGCAGGTCGATGCGAAGACGCGTTCGAAGACGTCGATCAACGAGCTGCTCCGCGCTTAGCGCCGAGCAACAGGGCCCAGGGTAAAGGGCCCAGGGCCCAGGCAAACGCCGCAAGGGCTGAGCGTGTCGGCAGATGGACGCCGCGTCCGCGCGAAAGGCCCCGAACTCGCCGCACGACGCTTCTACTGGGCCCTGTACCCTGGGCCCTGGGCCCCAATTACCAAACAAGGCGCGACGCCGAATCCGCAATGACAGACGTTTCTGCAACCCTCTACGGCCTGAGCAAATGCGACACCTGCAGCAAAGCGCGCCGCTGGCTGGAGCGCTTCGGCATCGAATGCCGCTTCATCGACTACCGCGAGCAGCCGCTGTCGCCGGACATGCTCAAGGCATGGGCGCAGCAACTCGGCGGCTTCGATGCGCTGCTCAACCGCCAATCGACCACCTGGCGTGAACTGCCGCCCGCGCGCAAGCAGCCCGGCAGTGCGCCCGAGTACCTGCTGCTGTTCCGCGAGCACCCGACCCTGGTCAAGCGCCCGTTGCTGCTGCGCGATGGCACGGTCACGCTGGGTTTCACCGATTCGCTGTACAAACGCGTGTTCGGGATCTGACGCGAGGCCGCGATGGACGAGGTGCTGGACCTGACGATCGAACTGTGTCGCCGGCCGTCGGTGACGCCGGATGATGCGGGTTGCCAGGCGTTGGTCGCTGCGCGCCTGCGCGCGGCCGGCTTCGAAATCGAGTCCCTCCGCTACGGCGAAGTCGACAACCTGTGGGCCACCCATGGCAGCGGCGCGCCGGTGCTGGTGTTCCTGGGCCATACCGACGTGGTGCCGACCGGACCGCTCGAGCGCTGGTCCTCGCCACCGTTCGAACCTGCGCTGCGCGATGGCCAGCTGTATGCGCGCGGCGCGGCCGACATGAAGGGAAACGTCGCCGCGATGGCGCTCGCGCTGGCCGATTTCGTCGCCGCGCATCCGACCCATCGCGGCACCCTCGCGCTGTTGCTGACCAGCGACGAGGAAGGTCCTGCAGTCGACGGGGTGCGGCGCGTGGTCGAGGAATTCGAGCGCCGCGGCCAGCGCATCGACTGTTGCGTGGTCGGCGAGCCGAGCGCCAAGACCGACCTCGGCGACGTGATCCGGGTTGGACGCCGGGGTTCGCTGCACGCGCACCTGACGGTGCGCGGCGTGCAGGGACACGTCGCCTATCCGCAGATCGCGGTCAATCCGATCCATCGGGTAGCGCCCGCGCTGGCCGAGCTCGCTGCGCATGCGTGGGACAAGGGCAATGCAGTGTTTCCGCCGACCACCTTCCAGGTCTCCAACATCCATGCGGGTACCGGCGCACTCAACGTGGTGCCCGGAGAACTCGTGCTCGACTTCAACTTCCGCTTCGGCACCGCGTCGACCGCCGAAGGCTTGATGCAGGCGGTCGAAGCGGTGCTGGTGCGCCACGAGCTCGACTACCGCATCCAGTGGGAGCTTGCAGGCGCGCCCTTCGCCACGCCACGCGGGCGGCTTGTCGATGCCGTGCGCGCCGCAGTCCGCGAGGTCACCGGCATCGAGGCGCTCGCCGATACCGGCGGCGGAACCTCGGATGGCCGCTTCATCGCCCCGCTCGGCGCCGAGGTGGTCGAGCTCGGGCCGGTCAACGCGAGCATCCACAAGATCGACGAGCACGTGCGCATCGACGATCTCGCGCGGTTGCGGCGCATCCACCGTGGCGTGATCGAGCGCCTGCTGCTCGAGTGATTCCATCGCGCGCTTGCGCGTGCCCACCGCATGCAGTGCTGCGTCCACGCGAGGGATAGGGTGGGGTCGACGACAGCGGGTTTGCGGGCGTGCGCCATGGCGAGCACCCGGTCCCGGCGTTGCCAGCACCAACGGAAATCAGCACCATCCCCGTGGTGCCCTTGCAGGAGTGCAACCCGCCGTGAGCGAGCAGCTGGACTGGAATGACCTGCGCTACTTCCTCGCGATCGCGCGGGCCGGCACGCTGGCCGGCGCGGCGCAGACCCTGGGGGTGAACCACTCGACCGTGTTCCGGCGCCTCAATGCGTTCGAGGATCGGCTCGGCGTGCGCCTGTTCGAACGCCTGCCGGAAGGCTATGTCTCGACTTCGGAAGGCGAGGAAATCCGTCGCCACGCCGAGGCGGTCGACGATTCGATCAACGCGCTGGCGCGCACGGTCGCCGGCCGCGACTATCGTTTGTCCGGTCGCATCCGGTTGACCACCGCGGCCAGCCTGGCCAGCGACTACGTCGCCGGCTATCTGCTGCAGTTCCGGCACAGCCATCCGGACATCACGGTCGAGATCGCCACTGGCGACAACGACTTCGATCTGACCCGTCGCGAGGCCGACGTGGCGCTGCGCGCGACCCAAATCCAGCCGGTCTTGATGGTTGTTGTCTAGTTGCTCTAGTTCCCGTGGCTCGACTGCGCCGGCCGCGAGACCCTCCTCCGCCACGGCACGCCCACCCGGATGGCCGATCTCGGCGGCTTTCCACTGATCGGCGCCGACGACAGCTTCGTGCGCCTGCCGCCGTTCGCATGGCTGCGCCGCAG